>NZ_OZ386212.1:0-323893 GCF_977968315.1 Kushneria sp. EE4 | reverse complement strand
GAGCGCGATGTCGCCAACATGATCATCGAAGCGCTGGAGCTTGAAGACATTACGGCAGACGATATCGACCCTGAAGCCTATTTGTTCGGCGAAGGGCTGGGGCTTGATTCCATCGATGCCCTGGAACTGGGGCTGGCGCTGCAAAAGCGCTACGGCATTCGTCTGGACAGCGACGCCGAGGAAAACCGCGAGCACTTTGCAAGCCTCAGGCAACTCAGCGCGCTGGTTGCCGAGCGTCGCAACGACTGAGGTGCCTGATGGGAGCCATGCCTGCCGGGCGCCCCGGTACACGTCCCTGGTCATCACCACTGTCGATGGTGGTGTTTCCGGCCGCCCTGTGGATCGTTTTGCCACTCTGGGGCGTTCAGGCTCTGCTGGTCACCTTCATGGTGCAGGCAGGCGCCCACTGGCTGGCGGGAGCGCATCGCATCCGCTGGACGCTGGTGCTTTTGATGCTGCTGGCACTTTTGCTGAGCGGCCGTGCGGAGCTGGGCGTGCGTCTTTACCCGGTCATCATCAATGTTTCGCTGGCACTGATCTTTCTGACCAGTCTTCGCTCCACGCCCCTCATCGAGCGGCTGGCCCGCCTGTCGGAACCCGACCTGCCTCCCGAAGGCGTGCGCTATACCCGCCGGGTCACCTGGATGTGGGGTATCTTCATGAGCCTCAATGCCCTGGCGGCCCTGGCGCTGGCGCTGTGGGCGCCGCTTCACGTCTGGCAATACTATACCGGCGCCATCAGCTACGCCCTGGCGGCCCTTTTGATGGCGGGTGAGTGGCTGGTGCGCCAGCGTGTCCGGCGCCGGGCGGTGAACGCATGAGCGCTTACCCTCTCTCTGCGCCCTCGCTGACGCGCTGCCCGTGGCTGTCAGGCGAGGCCACCGACATCGTGGCCTGTTCAGGCCAGCAAAGACGCACCCGCGGCGAGCTGTGTGAGGCCATCAGGGCCTGGGCCAATCTGCCCCTGCCACCGGATCAGGAAGTGGCGCTGTATGACAGCGACCCCTGGCGCTTTACCGCGGCACTGCTGGGTCTGTGGCACGCCGGACGCCGGGTCTGGCTGCCCGGCGACGCCCTGCCCGAGACCGTGGCCCAGCTACGCCGGCGCCATCTGGTTCTGCTCGGTGAGCTGCCGGGCGCTCGGCCAACCCCGTCACCATCGGCGGCGGCGCAGGCACCAATTCCCCAGCTTTCCCCCAATCAGGACGCCGTGGTGCTGTTCACCTCCGGCTCCAGCGGCGAACCCACCCCCATCTTTCGCACCCTGGGCCAGCTGGAAGCCGAAGTTGCGGCCTTTGAGCGCCACTGGCCGCTGGCCGAGGGCGTCGTGATCAGTCAGGTCAGCCATCAGCACACCTGGGGGCTGACCGCCGGGCTTTTGCGCGCGCTTGCCACCTCGCACCCCTTCGGCCTTGAAATCGTGACCTGGCCGGAGACGCTGGCCGAGTGGCTCATGAAGGTGCCGGTCAGCGCCCTGATCAGCTCACCGCCGCAGCTCTCCCGCCTGCCCGGAGCGGCGATCGACAGGCCGCCCCGCAGGCCCGGGCGCCTTTTCAGTGC
Organism: Kushneria sp. EE4; assembly: GCF_977968315.1. The sequence goes on along the minus strand of NZ_OZ386212.1, from coordinate 322,333 downwards.
CGCCGCACCGCTTGATGAGGCCGCCGCTGCTCATGCGGAGACGCTGATGGGCAGCGAGCTCATCGAGATCTACGGCAGTTCGGAAAGCGGCGCCATTGCCTGGCGCCGGCCCTGTCACGACACGACCTGGCAGGCGCTTGATGACGTAGCGCTTCGATGTGACGGCGCACGCACGCTGCTGCGATCCGCCCGGCTGCCTGAGCCCGAACGCTGGCATGAGCAGGCCGATCACATTCATCTACTCGATGAGCACCCGACGCGCTTCATCCTGCACGGTCGCGCCGATCGCATCGTCAAGGTGGGTGGCAAGCGTGTATCGCTGGAGGGACTGGCCCATCATATCGAGGCCTTCCCCGGCGTAGTGGCCGCGCGCTGTCTGACCATCGACCACTCGGGCGGGCGCATCGGCGCAGTGATCGCCATGACACAAGATGCCATTGCCCACGACCACGACACGCGACGCGCGCTCATCAGCGCTCTGCGACGGCATCTGGCCGATGCCTTCGAGCCCGTGGTACTGCCGCGTTTCTGGCGCTTTGTAGAGCAGCTGCCGGTCAACGCCCAGGGCAAGCTCACCCGGACCATGGCACGCCATCTCTTTGATGATCTCGATGATCGCCGCCAGCCACGCTGGCTGGATACTGAATCGCCAACCCCTGATCAGCGCCGGATCACGCTTGAAATTCCCGAGCGCCTGGCGGCGCTGGAAGGCCACTTCCCGGGGCGACCCATTGTGCCCGGCATCGCCCTGATTCACTGGGCCCGCCAGCAGGCCGAGCGTCTTTTCAAGGGTTCGGATCAGTGGCGCGACATGCGACGCGTGCGCTTTCCCGCCCCGCTTTTGCCCGGTGATCGCGCCGTCATGACGCTGAGTCGCCAGCATGACGCCCTGACCGTGAGCGTCAGCTCTCATCGCGGCCAGCACCTGCAGCTGCGCCTGCTCGGCGCCGCCACCGATGCCGGGGAAGTGTCATGAGCCATGTTCGCGACGGCGTCGCGTTTTCTGTCTGTGTGCTGGTGCCCGTGTACAACCATGAACAGGCCATCGTGACGACCTGTGAAGGGCTGGCCTGCCTGGACCTGCCCATCGTGCTTATTGATGACGGCAGTCACGTTGCCTGCGCGGCGGTGCTGGAGCGCCTGGCGCAGGCCCCCGGGGTGCATCTGCTGCGTCTGGCGCGCAACGGCGGCAAGGGCCGCGCCGTTCGCCTGGGCCTTGCTCACGCCCGGGAACTCGGGTTTACCCACGCCCTGCAGGTCGATGCCGACGGCCAGCATGATCCATCGAGCCTGCCGCCCTTTATCGAGGCGGCCAGGCAACATCCCGAACGGCTTTTGATCGGCTATCCGCGCTTTGATCACAGCGTGCCGCTGCACCGCTTTATCAGCCGCTACATCACCCATGTGTGGGTCTGGTGCAATACGCTGTCCACCGCGCTGCGTGACACCATGTGCGGCGTGCGCCTTTACCCGCTGGTCCCGGTCAATGCCCTGCTGGCACACCACGGCTGTGGTGATCGCATGGAGTTTGATACCGAGGTGCTGGTGCGCTGGTTCTGGGCCGGCCAGCCGGTCGACAATCTGGCGGTACGGGTCACCTATCCAACGGACGGCGTGTCCCATTTTCGCCTGTTTCGGGACAACGTTTTGATGGCGCGCATGCATCTGCGCCTGACGCTTGGCATGCTGATACGCCTGCCGAAGCTGCTGTACAGACGCTGTCGATCCCTGCGCCACGCGCGACACAAGAGCCACTCATGACATCACCGCAACGCAGACGCCACTGGTCGGCCATCAGCGAATCCGGCTCGCTCGGGGGCATTCGCCTGATGCTGGCCATTTATGACCGCTTCGGCGCGCGCGCCTATCAGGGCGTGCTCTTTCTTGTCGGCCTGTATTACTGGTTGCGCCGGCCGATCGCCCGGCGCGCCTCGCGTCAGTACCAGCAGCGCCTGAAGGCCTTCTGCCCGTCGGTGACGCTGCCGCGCATGGCCACCGTGCGCCACTTCACGACCTTTGGCACGGCCATTCTGGACAAGGTGCTGGCGCTTCACGGCCGCATCGACCCCCGCGCCATCCATATCGAACAGCGCGACACGCTCAGAGCCGCCATCGAGGCCGGCCGCGGCGGCATTATCGTGGTCACCCATCTGGGCAGCCACGAACTCTGCCAGGCGCTGGGACAGCTGCGGGGCGATCTGAAAATGAGTGTGGTCATGCACACGCAGCACGCCCGGCGATTCAATTCGCTGTTTGCCAACATTGACCGCCCCATGCCGGTGGAGATGATCGAGGTCAGCGATATGGGGCCGGCCACGGCCCAGCGACTTCAGGCCCGCGTGGCCGAGGGCGGTTTTGTGGTCATTGCCGCCGACCGCGAGCCCATCGAGACCGGCGCCAGGCGGCGCTGGATCGATTTTCTCGGCCACCCGGCACCCTTTCCCGAAGGTGCCTTCTGGCTCGCCATGCTGCTGCGCTGTCCGCTCTATCTGCTGCTCTGCACGCGCGAAGGCAAAACGCATCACGTCCACTTCGAGTCGCTGGGCGATGCCGCCGAGCTGTCGCGTCGCGAACGTGACGCCTGGATGGCGCAGACCATGACGCACTTTGTCGAGCGTCTTGAACATTTCTGCTGTCGTTATCCGCTACAGTGGTTCAACTTTTACCCGTTCTGGCAGTCCGAAAAGCAAAACGCACGCCCACCCCGTTAACTCACGGACAGTCGCTGTCCTGCCGGCCCAGGAGCTCAGGTTACATGTCTTGTCGCACGCGCTTACGATCACTGTCCCTTGCTATTGCCCCGCTTGCGCTGTGGCTTGCCGCCGCGTCGGCTCAGGCCATGAGCCTTGAGGCGCTGGCAGACCATCTGGCCGCCCAGGGCGATGTGGCCGGTCGCTTCGAGCAGACCCGCTATCTGGCCGATCTCGATACGCAGATCGACGGTCGCGGTCACTATCGCTTCGAGCAGGGGGATCGCGTGATCTGGTCGCTGGAGTCCCCGGTGGCGGAGACCATGGAGCTTTCCGAGGCCGGCATCCGGCGCAACGGAGAGCGCATCGACGACGACCCGGCAGGCGTTGCCACCCTGATCATGCAGCTGCTCAACGGCCGGCTCTCGACGCTGTCGGACCGCTTCGAGGTCACGCTTGAAGGTGATCAAACGGACTGGCATGCCACGCTGGTGCCGCGCCACCAGGGTCTGGCGAGCTATCTCGACAGCATCGACATGCGTGGCGACGATCGCCTCGAGCAGGTCAACATGGCCATGGCCGACGGTGATCGGCTCAATATTCATCTGCTGCCCCCCGAAAAAGGCGGCCCTGCTGGCGATACGCCCTCTCGGCAGGCACCCTGACCATGATGCGCGCAACGCGCCTGCCGGCCCTTTTATGGTGTCTGGTGCTGATGGCCTGTCTGGCCTTCAGCAGCGTCCAGCTGCTGCGCGGGGCGAGTCTTGATACGCGCATCACGGCGCTTTTGCCCGAGACCCACCAGTCCCCCGGGATCGATCGCGCCAACGACCAGCTTGGCGCCCCCTTTACCCACCGTTTCGTGCTGCTGCTGGCGGCTGACCAGCCGGGCGAGGCCGCCGATGCCCTGGCGCAGGCTCTCAAGCGTGCCGACGTGGTCAGCGAGCTGCGCTATCGCCCGGGCGATTATCAGCTCGACAGCCTGCTGGAGGTGCTGGGCCCCTCGCGCTATCGGCTGCTCAGTGATGACCTGCGCGCAACCCTCGACAGCGGTGATAGCGACGAACTGCGCCGGCAGGCGCTGGCCTCTTTGGTCATGCCCACCGGCATCGATCAGCACCCGGTGCGAGACCCCTTCGGGCTGCTCAATCGCTGGCTCGATAGTCAGCTCTCTACCCGTTTCGACACCCGGGGCGATCTGGTCACGCTCGAGGTCGACGGCCGAACGCTGGTGGTCATGACCGCCGAGCTTTCGGGCAACGCTTGGGACACCGGTCTGCAGGATCGCCTGACCGACGCCATCAACGACTTCCAGGGGGCGCACCCCGACGCGCAGCTGTGGCGCTCCGGCATGGTCTTTCACGCCGCCGACGGCGCCCATCAGGCCAGAAGCGAAATCAGCACCATCGGCCTGGGCTCGCTGATCGGCGTGCTGTTGATTTTGCTGGTGGTCTTTCGCTCGCCGGTCACGATCGCCACCCTGCTGCTGCCGCTGGCAAGCGGTGGCGTGTTTGCCCTGGCCGTGACGCTGTGGTGGTTTCAGGGCATCCATCTATTGACCATTGCCTTTGGCAGCAGCCTGATCGGCGTGGCGATCGATTACGCGCTGCACCTGCAGTGCGCCCGCACGCTCGCCGGTCACGAATTTCGCCTGCGCCGCATGCTGCCGGGGCTGGCGCTGGGGCTGGTGACCAGCGTCATGGCCTATGTGGTCCAGGCCTTCACACCCATGCCGGGGCTGCGCCAGATGGCCGTCTTTGCCGGCTGCGGGCTGGTGGGGGCCTGGCTGACGGTGGTGCTGTGGCTGCCGCTGATGCGCGTACGCACCACCCCCGGCACCCGGAAGCTGGCCGAACGGCTCTGGCAGGTGCTGACCCGGCTGCGTGGCCGACTCGGCCCTCGTACGGCGCTGGTACTGGCACTGGTGGCCGCAGCCATTGCGGGTCTGCGCCTGCAGGGTGATGACAGCCTGCGCTTGATCAATACCTCCTCACAGCAGCTGCTGGGCGATGAGGCGCTGGTGCAGCGCGAGCTGGGCCGCGATACCGGCACCGTCTATCTGTTGATCACCGCCCACGACAGCGAAGGCTTTCTCGGCCGCGTCGAATCGCTCGATCCCATGCTGGATGGGCTGGTCGAAGAAAACCATCTGGGCGGCCACACCAGCCTGGCCGATCACGTGCCCTCCCGGGCGAGACAGCGTGCCAATCTTGAGCGAACCCGCCGGCTTTATCAGCAGCAGCTCGACCGGGTCTATGCCTCGGCAGGCCTGCCGCCGGCGCTTTACGAGCGCGCCCTGGAAGCGCTGGAACACTCGCCCGCCCTGACGCTGGATCAATGGCTGGCAAGCCCGCTGGGCGAGAGCGACCAGCGCCTGTGGCTTGGCGAGATCGACCGGGGGCAGGTGGGCGGCATGATCACGCTCAACGGCGGCATCGATGACCATGCACGCCGGCAGCTGGCAAGCCTTGCGCGCAGCGATGAGCACATCGAGCTGGTCGACCGGGTCGAGCAGATCGGCGAGGTGCTGGGCAAGCTGCGCCGCCAGATCGCCCAGTGGGTCGCCGGCGCTCTTGTCCTGCTGACCCTGATGCTGGCCCTGCGCTATCGACGGCGCACCTGGCGGGTCATCGCCCCGGCCGGTGGCGCCATCCTGACCGTGCTCACGCTTTATGCCCTGCTGGGGGTGCCGCTCAATCTGTTCCATCAGCTGGCGCTGTTGCTGGTGCTGGGTATCGGGCTGGACGCCGGCATCTTCATGCAGGAACATCCCAGAGCGCATCACGCCTGGCTTGCGATCACGCTGTCGATCATCTCGAGTCTGCTGGCCTTTGGCCTGCTGGCCTTCAGTGCCACGCCGGTACTGCACCACATCGGCATGACGACCCTGATCGGCCTGGCCAGCGTCTGGCTGCTCACGGCACTGGTGCAGCACCGCCTGCCCCATGATCGAACAACCCCTCATGACAATGACAATGCCCATGAATGATTCCATGACCTCTTCTGCAGCGCGCTCGTTTGATGCCGACCTGCCCGAGGAAGACACCGATGTGGCCGTGATCGGCGCCGGACCGGCCGGCGCCGTGGCGGCGGCCATGCTGGCCGCCGCCGGCCATCGCGTCGTCGTGATCGAGGCGGCCCACTTCCCGCGATTTTCCATCGGCGAAAGCCTGTTGCCACAGTGCCTGATGGATCTCGAGCGCGCCGGTCTTGCCGACATGATCAAAGACGCCGGCTATCAGATGAAAAACGGCGCCCGCTTTGTCCGCGGCGAGCAGCGGGTCGACATCGATTTTCAGGACAAATCGAGCGAAGGCACCGGGCAGGCCTGGCAGGTCGAGCGCGCCGACTTTGATCAGCGCCTGATCAAGGCGGCGTGTGCGCGTGGCGCCGAGGTGCGCTTTGGCCAGCGGGTCACGGCCTTTGATAGCGACCGGCACGCGCCGGCGCTGACCATTTGCGATGAACAGGGCCAGCAATGGCGCCTGAAGGCGCGCTTCGTGCTGGACGCCAGCGGTCTGGCCCAGGTGCTGGCGCGCCTTGAGGGCACTCTGGAAGAGACGCATCTGACGCAGCGCCAGGCGCTTTTTACCCATCTGTCACTCAAGCCGGATGCCTGCCAGACGCACGCGTTTGACCGCACCAAGATCCAGATCGGGCTGCACGGTCGTGCCAACGTCTGGTACTGGGTCATTCCCTTTGCCAACGGCCGCGCCTCGACCGGCTTTGTCGGCGCGCCTGACGAACTGGCACACCTGACCGGGCCTGATACGGATGAAGCGCCGGGCTTTCAGGCCTGCTTTGGTGCCTTCAGCGAGCTTGATGGCTGGCTTGATGTTGAAAATCCCCATCGCCCCATTGCCTCGCTGGGCGGCTACAGCCGCAACGTTACCAGCCTTGCCGGCCCGGGCTACGCCATTCTCGGCAACGCCGGCGAGTTTCTCGACCCTATCTTCTCCTCCGGCGTCACCATTGCGGTGCGCTCGGCCTATCTGGCCACGCCGCTGGTCAGGGCGCAGCTTGAAGGCGGTGACGCGGACTGGCAGGGGGATTTTGAGCGCCCGCTGCGCCACGGTATCGATACCTTCCGCGCCTTCGTGGAGGCCTGGTATGACGGCCGCCTGCCGGCCATCATTTTCCATCCCGAGCCGCCGGCCTACCTGCGACGCATGATCAGCGCCGTACTGGCAGGCTACGCCTGGGATGACGACAACCCCTTCGTCAGCCAGCCGCGTCGCCATCTCGATACCCTGGCCCAACTGTGTGGACACGCCGCATGACAGCACTGCCCTTTCTGCCACGACGCCTGTGGCCCTGTGCGCTTTTATTGATTCTGACCCTGCTGGCAGGCTGCAGCGTACCCGCCATGGCGCCTCAGACCGCCCCGGGCTGGCAGGGCGAGGCGCAAACGCTCAAGCGCAAACTGACCATCACGCCCTTTGACGATGCCCGCAACGAGCAGACGCTACTGGCCGTCATTCGCCTCTCCGATGAGGGGCTGCGCGTGGTGATTGCCACACCCACCGGCCAGCGCCTGTTCACCCTGATCCGTGATGACGAGGGCGCGCGCTATACGCAGTCGATCATGGAAAAGCCGCCCTTCCCGGCGAAGTGGTTTGCCCAGCGTCTGGAGTGGAGCCTGCGGCCCGAGTCGGCACTGCGCGAGGCCTTTCATGGCAGTGACTGGCAGGTGCGTGATCAGGGCTTTGAGCATGGTCGGGTGCGCGAGATTATCGACGGCGACACGCTCGTGGCGCGCATCGACGCCATTGACCACCCCGCCGACCGGGCCCATGACGTGCTGACCGACTTTCAGATCGGCTATCGCATGGTCATCACCCCCTTCGGTGATGACCGTGCCGGAGAGACACCATGACCGCCGCCTACTGTCGACTCTCCTCGCCGGCCGTGATCTGCAGCATCGGCGGCGACCATGACGCCATCGTTGATGCCTTGACCGCCGGCCGGCGCGGGCTTACGGACAGCGATCGCTACACGCCCGGGCGCATGCTGGCGCTGGGCGATGTCACGGCGGCGCTGGTGTCGGGGGAGCGCTGGCCCGTCGAGCACGCCAGCCGCAACAACCGGCTGATCGCCACGGCGCTGAAGGCGCTCGGGCCACAGCTTGACGAGGCCCTGGCGCGTCATGCACCGCACCGTATCGCGGTGGTCATGGGCACCAGTACCTCGGGGATCTCGGAAACCGAAGCCGCCATTGCCCGCACCGGACCGGGCAACGACTTTGACGAGCGCTATCGCTACGCCCATCAGGAGCTCGGCGCGCCGGCGCATTTCATTCGCGATCATCTGGGGCTGTCGGGGCCGGCCTGGACCATCTCCACGGCCTGCAGTTCCGGCGCCCGGGCACTGAGCGCGGCGCGCCGGCTGCTGCGCTCCGGGCAGGCGGACGCCGTGATTGCCGGCGGCGCCGACACCCTGTGCAATCTGACCGTTCATGGCTTTGACGCCCTGGGGGCGATCAGCGATGCGCCGTGCCAGCCGTTCACGCGGGACCGGCGCGGCATCAATATCGGCGAGGCCGCGGCGCTGTTCATCGTCACCCGCGAGGCCGGCGGCGTTCAGCTGACCGGCTACGGCGAAAGCTCGGATGCTCACCACATCTCGGCGCCGGCACCGGATGGCCAGGGCGCCATTACCGCCATTCGTCAGGCACTCAGCATGGCCGGCCGCGACCCCGGTGACATCGACTATCTAAACCTGCACGGCACGGCCACCACGCACAACGACGCCATGGAGGCGCTGGCCCTTCATGATGTGTTCGGTGAGCATCCGCCGCCGGCCAGTTCGACCAAGGCGCTGACCGGCCATACCCTGGGCGCCGCCGGTGCACTTGAAGCCGCCTTTTGCTGGCTGGCGCTGGAACACGGTTTTCTGCCCCGCCATGTGCATGATCAAGCGCTGGATGAGACGCTGATGCCGCTGTCGCTGGTCGGCGCGGACACGACCGGTCGGCCGCGCGTGGCACTGTCCAACGCCTTCGCCTTTGGCGGCAACAACGCCGCCCTGGTGCTGGAGCGCCACGATGGATGAGTCCCGCGCCAAACAGAGCCTCTGGCCGCCCGTGGCCACGCTGGTCCCGCATCAGGGGCCGATGTGTCTGCTCGACCACGTGGTGGACGTCGACGGCGAACGTATCGTGGTGGCCGTCATCCCGTCATCGACGGATCTTTTTGCCGACGAGCGCGGCGTCCCGGTGCAGATCGCCCTGGAGTGGATGGCGCAGGCCTCGGCTGCCTGGTCGACTTTGCAGCCCCGCGAGGGCGGCACGCCGCGACAGGGCATGCTGCTGGGGGCCCGCCGCTTCGAGGCGCGCGTCGATGACTTTCCCTTTGATCAGTCGCTGGAGATTGTGCTTGCCGTGGACACCCTCGCCGACAGCGGTCTGGGCACCTTTGACGGCCTTCTCTATCGGCCCGGCGACAACCCCGAGCGTGACTGGCTGGCCCGGGCGAATCTGAGCGTTTTACAGACCGGGGCCGCATAGTGGCCACCACCACTCGGGCCCCGTCGTTTTCCACTCCCACCCACGTGACCGGAAGGTGACATGTCACAGACCATCCTGATTACCGGTGCCGGACGCGGTATCGGCCGGGCCGCCGCGCTGCGCCTGGCCCGCGACGGCTTCGATATCGTCGTGCACTATCGCCAGAGCGAAGCGCAGGCCCGCGCCGTGGCGCAGGAAATTACCGCCATGGGCCGCAGCGCCCGTCTTGTGCAGTTTGACGTGGGCGAGCGCGACGAGGCCCGCGCCTGTCTTGAAGCCGATGTCGCCGAGCACGGGGCCTACTACGGCGTGGTGCTCAATGCCGGCTTTCATCAGGATGCGCCCTTTCCCGGCATGACGGATGCGCAGTGGGACAGCGTGCTCAATGTCGACCTGGGCGGGTTTTATAACGTGCTCAGGCCCCTGGTCATGCCCATGATTCAGCGCCGCCGGCCCGGGCGCATCGTGGTGCTCTCTTCGGCGGCCGGCGTGATCGGCAACCGCGGTCAGGTCAACTACGGCGCGGCCAAGGGCGGGCTGATTGCCGCCAGCAAGTCGCTGGCGCTGGAGCTTGCCAAACGAAACATCACGGTGAACTGTATTGCCCCGGGATGGGTCAATACCGACATGACCGACAACGTCGATGTCGAAATCAAAAAAATCGTCCCCATGCAGCGCATGGGGGAAGCCGATGAAGTCGCCGGTGTGATCAGCTTTTTGTGCTCCAGCGACAGCAGCTACGTCACCCGGCAGGTCATTGCCGTCAACGGCGGACTGTTCTGATTCGGCCTTTTCAGACCGGCGTCAGGCAAGGCATGGCCGTGGCATGTTTCGTATAACGACACGACAATAATCAGAGAGACGACGCATGACGTTCAAGGCATCGCTGTATGGCTGGACGGCCACGACCCTTCGCACGCTGGATCACCACGGCGTACGGCTGCGCTACCCCTATCGTGACCGCATCATGTTTGAAAACGCGATCCTGCCGGCGCTGGCAAATGATGACAGCATTCGGCGCGTGCTGATGGTGGGCTGCGGCTGGTATACCCATCACTACCCGTCGCTTCTGGGCGATGCTGAAGTCACGACCATTGATCTGGACGCCGCCAAACGGCCCTTTGGCGGCGACAGCCATATCGTGGGCAATCTGACGGCGCTGGGGGATTATATCCCGCACGGCGCGCTCGATGCCGTGTTGTGCAACGGCGTACTGGGCTGGGGCCTCAACGAGCAGGCCGATGTCGACAAGGCTTTTAACGCCTGCGTGGACTGCCTGCGACCGGGAGGCCTTTTGCTGCTGGGCTGGAACGACCGGGCGCCCTACAACCGGGTCGGCCCGGCCGATATTCCGGCCATCAGCAACCTTGAGCCGATCAGTGTCCCGGGGCTGGACGCACACCGGGTGGTCGCCCTGCCGCGCAATCAACACTGTTTTCAGGCCTTTCGCAAACCGCTTTGAGACTGATCATCAAAGGTGTGCCCGTGGCGCGGTCTTTCGCAAACGTGTGTGACAGGCTACATTGTGCACCCTGCCTTTTTGATACCTCCCGGAGGATGTTCGATGACCTTCCACCTGCCCTTTAAAGTCTCCATGGCCGCGGCCATGACGGGCGCCCTGATCATGCTGGCCACGGCAGGCCCTGCACAGGCACGCAACACCTTTCTGATGCAGCCGCTGGCCGAGGTAATGACCCAGCCCGAGGCGCAGGAAAAGCTCGATCCCTCGATCCGGCTCTACTTTGCCGACCAGCAGCACCCGGCCATTCAGACGCGCCGCGGTGGCTTCTACAGCTCCAACAAGGTGCGTGCCGCGCTTCGCACCGATGACGAATCCTGCCGTCTGGCCGCACTTCAGTCGTTGCTGGCCCTGCAGGATCGCGCCCGTCAGGTAGGTGCCGACGCCATCGTCAACATCACAAGCTACTACGAGCAGCGGGCCAATCCGGACAGCCAGCGCTATGAGTGCCGTGCCGGCAACGTGGTCACGGAAGTCGCCTTCAAGGGCGACATGGTTACGCTGGGTCAGTAACCCTGCCCTGCGGCATTAAAAAAGGGCGCCCCTCGGGGCGCCCTTTTTTTACGCTGGCGTCTGCCACACGCCGTTTTTCATGTCGCCATGTGGATTGGCGAGCCGACATCTTCAGATGTGGCGCATCAAAAGCACCGCGCCCGGCATGGACTCAAGCAGCGTATGGGTCTTGCTGCCCATCAAAAAGCGGCGCAGCGAACTGTGTCCGTAGGCGCCCATCGCGACAAGACCGATGTCGTGTTCGCGGGCGTAGGCCGGCAGCTTGCGCCCGGCATCCCCTTCCAGGGTCACTGCCCGGGCATCGATTCCCGCCGCGCTGAGCAACTCGGCGCCGCGCTCGGCCGGTTCGGTATCGGCCGGCTCGCTGACGTGTACCACATGGGTCTCCAGACCCTCGAGCCAGCCCCACTGCATCAACCGCGAGAGCTGATCGAGCCCACGCTTGCTGCCATCCAGGGCCACCATGGCGCGCGTCGGCCTCTGAAAACGTGCCGGGGCGATCAGCATGGGCACGTCCAGGTGCTGCGCCAGATCCTCCAGATGCGCGCCCAGCGAGTTGGTACCATCACCATGATTGTGATCACGGCCGCAGCGGCCCAGCACCAGTAGATCTTCACTGGTGCACTTCTCGCGCAGGGTGGGTGCCAGCGCCCCGTGGCGCTGCTGCATCTCCGGCATCAGCGTGTCATCCGCAAGACGCGCTCTGAGCGCCTCGAGCATGTGACGCCCCGCCTCACGCGCCTGACGAGCGGCCTGCCCCTCCTCTTCGGTGCGCTCTTCCAGCATGCGCTCCCGGGTGCCCAGACCGATCTGGCCGGAATAATCCTCATGCGTCAGGGCGTGCTGTTCCAGCACGTGCATAAGACACAGTGGGGCGTTGATGCGCCTCGCCGCCCAGGCGGCATAGTCACCGATGGCACTGTCGGCACTCGCCTGATCATCGAAGCAGGCAATGATGGTTCTGCTCATGAGAGTCTCCCGAAACGCATGTCGTTGTTCGATTGTGGCTTATTCCGGGCGTCGATGCCGCCCGGACTCAGGATGCGATGGCTCAGTGACCGCCCGGCTCGATAATGCCTTCGGTCTTGTCGTGCACGCCGAAGCGGTCGACCATGGTCTGGCTGGCCTCGTTAAGCCCCACCACCTCGGCCTCGATGCCCTCGCGGCGAAATTTCATGACGATCCGGTCGAGCACTTCAACGGCGGTCACATCCCAGAAATGGGCATGGGTGACGTTGATACATACCCGATCCACGCCTTCCTTGACGTCAAAGGCATCGGCAAAGCGGGTGGTCGAGGCAAAAAAGACCTGACCGCGCACGTGATAGTCGCGCTGCGATGCCCCGTCCTGCTCGTTGAGCACGCTGTCGATCTGCAGGATGCGGCTGATCTTGTTGGCAAAGAAAAGTGCGGCCAGCAGCACGCCGACCAGCACGCCCATGGCCAGGTTGTGGGTGGCCACGGTCACCGCGACAGTGGCGAGCATGACAATATTGGTGGTCAGCGGCTTTTTGGGCAGATCTCGAATCGAGCCCCAGTCAAAGGTGCCGATCGAGACCATGATCATGACGGCGACCAGTGCCGCCATCGGAATTTGCGCCACCAGCGGCCCCAGAAAGACCACCATGATCAAAAGCCCGACGCCGGCGGTCATGGTGGACAGCCGGGTCCGCCCGCCGGATTTCACGTTGATTACGGTCTGGCCGATCATGGCACAGCCGGCCATGCCACCCAGAAAGCCGGTGGCCACGTTGGCAATGCCCTGGCCACGGCACTCGCGATTCTTGTCGCTGGAGGTATCGGTGAGATCGTCCACGATCGTTGCGGTCATCATCGACTCCAGAAGCCCCACCATGGAAAGCGTCAGGGCGTAGGGAAGGATGATCAACAGCGTTTCAAGATTGAGCGGGATATCAGGAATCAGAAACACCGGCAGGCTGTCGGGCAGGCTGCCCATGTCACCCACGGTGCGCACATCAAGGCCAAGGGTCATGGCAATGGCGGTCATCAGTACGATGCACACCATCGGCGAGGGAATGACCTTGCCGACCTTTGGCACATGGGGAAAGAGATAGATGATGCCAAGCCCGCCCAGCATGATGGCGTAAACCGTCAGCGTGGCGTTGGCGCCGGTAATCTCCGGCAGCTGCGCCATGAAGATCAAAATGGCCAGCGCGTTGACAAAGCCGACAACCACCGAGCGGGAGACAAAGCGCATCAGATTGGCCAGCTTCAGATAGCCCCATAGAATCTGTAGAAGCCCCGTCAATACAGTGGCTGCCAGCAGATATTCAAGGCCGTGGTCGCGTACCAGAGTGACCATTAAAAGCGCCATGGCACCGGTGGCCGCCGAGATCATCGCCGGGCGGCCGCCAGTAATCGAAATCACCACGGCCATTGAAAACGAGGCGTAAAGCCCGACCTGCGGGTCAACGCCTGCGATGATCGAAAAGGCGATTGCCTCGGGGATCAGCGCCAGCGCCACCACCAGCCCTGACAATACGTCAGGGCGCACGTTGGAAAACCAGTTCTGTTTTATTGAGCCCATCATGCTCATCTTTCCCTTCTGCGGTTGAAAATTCATGGCGCCTCGAGGGCGCGCGCCGTCACTGCCAGCGACCCGACGCACCGCGCCGGGTCTGAATGAGGAGGACCTGTTTCATGGCCTGACGGGACATGAACCGATGACGCCGGATATCGACCGGTGCCACACGAGGGTCCGAGTGCCGTTGTCTGTAAGGGTCATGACAGGGCGAGCAGGCCAGGGGCCGGCAGCGCATCATGACAATCATGCATTACTTTTAATAAAACCACGGAGATTTGACGCCGGAGACGTCACGACAAAAGCACTCGTGCGAGTGCGCCGCTCGGGTGAGCGGTCATCCCTGAAAGGCTCAGGGTGGCGTAAGGCGCCAGAGGGTCGTGACGGGCATCGAGATCATTGCATCAACCAGCTTTGGAGGTCATCAATTGCGGCGCAGTCTAACAGCCGGACACGGATCGTGCATCCCGAAATGGCAGGCGCCCTTGTCGACATATCGCTGGGACGCGGTCAACGTGTGAGCACAAAAAGGGCCGTGATCGCAGAAGATCACGGCCCTTGAGGGAAGGCGCAGATGATTTCTGCGCCCTCGCCGGTCAGGATTTACTCGCCCTGATCGGGCACGAACTCGGCATTGATGCGAAGCGTAACTTCGTCGCTGATGCCCTGCTCGTCGTCGGTGGGCATCAGGTAATCGATGGCGTAGTCGCTGCGCTTGATCGTTGCTTCACCGCTAAAGCCGATGTGGTATTTCTCGTCAAAGGCGTAGACGCCGCCGCGGTTGAATTCGGCATCGATCTCGACCGGGTGGGTCTGGCCGTTGAGCGCCAGGTTACCGGTGATCGTGGCCTCGTCGTCACCATCGATTTCGATGCTGGTCGAGGTAAACGTGGCCGTGCCGTGCTCTTCGCTGTTGAAGAAATCCTCGCCCTGCAGATGCTCGGTCAGACCGCTACCGGTCAGTACCTTGTCGAGCGGGATCTCGATTTTCAGATTGCTGTCGGCGGGGTCTTCACCGAGTCTCAGCGAGCCGGACAGATCCACGAACTGGCCTTCATAGCGCGAAAAACCGTAGTGGTCCACACCCCAGGTAATCTTGGAGTGCAGCGGGTCGACATGGTAATTGCCGGCCGGCACATCATTGATGTCGTCGGTTTCAGGCGTTTGCTGATCGGCCATGGCCGGTGCAATGCTCAGCATGCCTGCCAGCACGGCGGCACTCAGTGTGGTCGTTTTTTGCACGTGGACTCTCCCTCTGTGATCCTTTGTGTTACATGCAACAGCATAGGTTAAATTAACGGCGTTTGCGCCACCATCGCGCATCGATATCGCCGTTTAGTCGTCGCGGCCACCGCGCATCTGCTCAAAGATTTTGGTGATTTCCAGCGGCAGCGGGAAGACGATGGTCGAGGCGTTCTTGTTGCTCATGTCGCTCATGGTCTGCAGATAGCGAAGCTGCAGGGCGGCCGGATTTCTCGACATGATATCGGCGGCCTCCACCAGTTTCTCGGAGGCCTGCATCTCCCCTTCAGCGGCGATGATCTTGGCGCGACGTTCGCGCTCGGCCTCGGCCTGACGGGCAATCGCGCGCACCATGTCTTCACTGATATCGACCTGCTTGATCTCGACGTTGGAGACCTTGATGCCCCAGGCCTCGGTCTGCTGATCGAGGATCACCTGGATGTCGTCATTGAGCCGATCACGCTCGGAGAGCATCTCATCAAGATCGTGCTTGCCCAGCACCGAACGCAGCGTGGTCTGCGCAATCTGGCTGGTGGCCATGCCGTAGTTTTCGATCTGAATGATGGCACGCTCGGGGTCGACCACCTTGAAATAGACCACCGCGTTGACCCGCACCGTGACGTTGTCCCGGGAGATCACGTCCTGCCCCGGCACATCCAGGGTGACGGTTCGCAGATCCACAATGTCCATTTTCTGGATCACGGGGATGATGAAAAAGAGCCCCGGCCCCTTCACGCCCTGAAAACGTCCCAGAAAAAACACCACGCCGCGCTTGTATTCGGGCAGTACCTTGACCGATGCGGCGAGAATGAAAACGATGACAACAACGGGAATCAGATAGGTCAGCATGCGACGTCTCCCTGACAGGAACTGATGGGTTTACTCGTGCGTGGATGTTGTTTGTGTCGCAGTCAAGGTGGCCTCGCACTCAAGCATCAGCACCAGGCCATGAACATCGCTGACGCGGCGGTGCTCCCCTTCTGCCACGGGCGTGGTGCTGCGCGCCTGCCAGCGCTCGCCCTGGACGCGAACGTAGCCGTGATAGTCGCCCTCATGATATTCGGTGAAGTGACGAGTGGCTTCGGCCACGGCGCCGATCACCTCTTCGCGCCCGCCCATGGGCGTAATGTGGCGAAAGCGTAAAAAGCGCATGACGACCCACAGCAAAAAGGCGCCCAGAAGCAGCGCGGTGGCGATGACCAACCCCATGCCCAGCGCGCTGTCGCCGCCGGGCAAAAGCCCTGCATTGACCATCATCGAGGCGCCGGCGACAAAAACCAGAAGCCCCAGCAGTCCCACCACGCCAAAGGTCGGCGTAATGGCCTCGATGCCGATCAGCAAAAGGCCCAGCAAAACGATCAGGACCCCGTCCTCGACGGCCATTGGTGTGGCCGCCCAGGCCGGCAGCGCCACCAGCGAGAGAAGAAGAAAAATCAACAGGCGGGGTGCAGGTGTCATCAGAGCTCCCGGCAGGCGGACTGCATCAGATATCAATAATCAACAGAGTACACCTGCCGACTGCACTGTGTCTGAACGAATCACCATGGCGAAGCCATCCTCGGGCGTGGCTGGGTCGAAGCAAAGAGGCCCCGACCGGTCGCAACGCGCGAAACGGCCTAATAAGCAGGATGCCAAATGCGATAGCGTCTGCCCCGTTTAATTAAAACCTGCTTATGGAAATTTTATGCGACCCCGGATAGAGGTGCTGTGGACAGGCGGCTGGGATTCGACCTATCGGGTTCTCTCGTCGGCCATGGTCGATCATAAAACGGTCGTTCCGCATTACATTGTTGATCTGGGACGGGCTTCCAGTCTGCGCGAACTGCAGGCCATTTCCGAAGTGCGCGCGGCACTGGCCGATATCGATTCCGACGCGGCCGCCCGAATCGAGCCGCTTCGGATCACACCGGTCAGCGAAATTGCGAAAGTGCCCGAGCTGAGTGCGGCCTACCACCGGCTGACACAGCAGGCGCATCTGGGCAGCCAGTACGACTGGCTTGCTCGCTATGCCAAAAGTGAAGGGATCAGGCACCTGGAGCTGAGCGTGCATGTCGATGACAAGGCCTATCACTTTCTCAAAGGCAGGGTGGTGGCCACCGCGGATGGCAGCTGGACGTTTGACGATCGAGTCGACACCGACGAGGCCATTTTCCGCTTTTTCGACTTTCCTTTGCTGGAGGTCTCCAAGACACGGATGAAGGTTGAGGCCGAGCGTCATGGCTTTATCGACGCACTGGAGAAATCCTGGTTCTGCTACAGCCCCATCGACAGCGCCCCCTGCGGACTCTGTAATCCCTGTCGCTACACCATCGAGGAGGGCATGGAGTATCGCCTGCCGGCGAAGGCGCTGCGCCGGCACCGCACCCGCCATTTACGCCGGGCCGCCAGAGCGCCGCGCGCCCTGTGGCGACGTACGGCACGCATGCTCTCCTCCTGACCCCGAACGCCCCGGCCGTCGTGCGTCCGGTTAAATGAGTGCCTGCACGGCGCACTCCACGCCACGAAGCTCGGCCAGCCCCTTTAGACGGCCGATCAGCGGATAGCCCGGGTTGGTCTGGCGTGTTTTGTCGTCGCAGAGCTTGTGACCGTGATCGGGTCGCATCGGCAGGCGGGCATCGCCACTCTCTTTGCGGCGTCGCTCCTCTTTAACCAGCTCGCCGATCACGCCGACCATATCGACATCGCCGTCCAGATGGCCCGCCTCGATAAAGCTTGCAGGGTCATCGACATCGCGCCGCGTGGCGCGCAGATGCACGAAATGAATGTGCGGGGCGAACTCATGCGCCATCGCTACCAGGTTGTTGTCCTCGCGCACGCCATAGGAGCCGGTGCAAAACGTCAGGCCGTTGGCCGGGCTTTTGACCTGATCGAGCACCCAGCGCGCGTCCTCGGCGGTCGAGACAATGCGCGGCAGGCCCAGCAGCGGGCGCGGCGGGTCATCCGGATGCACCGCCAGACGCAGCCCGAGGCGCTCGGCCACCGGCACCACGGCCTGCAGGAAATGACGATAGTTGGCGCGTAGCTGACCCTCGTCGATGGCCTCATACGCCCCCAGGTGCTCAAGAAACTGCGCCAGGGTGTAGTGCTGATCGGCGCCCGGCAGCCCGGCGATCAGGGTGGTGACCAGCCGCTCGCGCGCGATGTCATCCATACCCTCGAAACGCTGTCGCGCCGCCTCGATTTCAGCCTCGCTGTACAGTGCCCGGGCGCCGGGGCGCTCGAGAATGAACAGTTCAAAGGCGGCAAAACTTGTCTGGTCAAAACGCAGGGCCAGCCCGCCCTCTTCCAGCGGCCATTCAAGCTCGGTGCGCGTCCAGTCCAGAATCGGCATGAAGTTGTAGCACACCGTATCGATGCCGCAGGCGGCCAGGTTTTCCAGCGTTGCGCAGAATACCTCGATGGCGCGGTCGCGAGCCTCAACATCCAGCGCCTGCTTGATCGCCTCCGGCACCGGCACGCTTTCCACCACCGACCATGACAGCCCCGCCGCCTCGATCAGGCGCTGGCGCGCGGCAATCTCTTCGACCGACCAGGGGATATCCGGGGCGTGACCGTGCAGTGCAGTGACGATGCCGGTGGCCCCGGCCTGACGGATCTCGGCCAGTGTCACCGGGTCGTTGGGGCCAAACCAGCGCCAGGTATGTTCCATGCCTCTCTCCTGCCTTCAAGTCCCGGGCGCTGCCCGGAGAATCTGACGTCGACTCAGATGCTGGCCAGATGCTGCTCAAGCGCGGCGCGCATGCCCAGGCGCTCGATGGCCTCCAGTGTTTGCTGCACCTGATCATTAAAACGCGGCGTGCTGACCAGCGTCGGGGCAAAGATCGCCTCGATGGCCATGGCGGCCGCCGCCCGATCCGCGCTGCGCTCATGGCCATGGCACTGCGCCAGTTGATCCGCCATCGGGTCGCTGACCGGGTAGGCATGGCCCTGCTCGTCCTCGCCGCGGGTATAGCGAATCCACGCCGCCACGCCGAATACGGTGGCAGCCAGGGCCTGCTCGTCCTGACTGTCGGCCAGGCGTTGCTCACCGCCACGCAGCCAGCGCTGGGGAAGCTTCTGCGAGCCGTCCATGGCGATCTGGTGCAGGCGGTGACGCAGGCTGTCGTTGCCAAAGCGCGCCATCAGCGCGTCGGCATAGCCTTCCAGCGACACGCTTGCCGGCATCGATAGCGTTGGTGCGGCTTCCTCAAGCATGTAGCGACGCAGCAGCTTTTGCAGCAGCGGGTCAGCAACCGCCTGCGCGACCGTTTCCAGCCCCATCAGGGGGCCGGTATAGGCCAAAAGCGAGTGCGCGCCGTTGAGCATGCGAAGCTTCATGGTCTCGAACGGCGCCACATCCTCGACCATTTCGACACCGGCCGGCCCCCAGTCGGGCCGGCCCTGGGGAAAGTGATCCTCGATCACCCACTGCAAAAAGGCCTCGCTGACTACGGCCGCGGGGTCGTCACAGCCCAGTGCCTGAAGGCGCTCGAAGGCCTCGTCGTCCATCGCCGGCACGATGCGATCCACCATGCTGGAAGGAAAGGCCACCTGCGTGTCGATCCACTCGGCAAGTTCGGTATCCCGCCTTTCGGCCAGGGCCACCACGGCCCGACGGGTGCGCTCGCCGTTGTCCGGCATGTTGTCACAGCAAAGCACCGTAAACGGCGGGATGCCGGCCTGTCGGCGACGCGCCAGTGCTTCGACCAGAATGCCCGGCGCCGTACGCGGGGCCTCGGGATGGGCGATGTCGGCGGCAATGGCCGGCTCCTCGCTCAGCAGTGTCCCCTCACTGGGGCTCAGGTAATAGCCCTTTTCGGTCACCGTGAGCGTGACGATCCGGGTATCACTATTGCTCAGGCGGGACAGCAGCGCGGGGAGATCCTCGCCCTGCTGCCCCTGTTGATCGATGCCGGTAAACAGCGTCTCGCTGATGGCACGAATCTCACGCAGAGCGACATGGGCGCGGTCGGTATACTCGGCCAGATGGTAGCGAAACCCCTGGTCACGCAGGGTCTCCACCAGCGCGCGATTGCCGCGGATGTTGACGCTGCAGATGCCCCAGTCACGCTCGCCGCGGTCGATGCACTGCTCCACCACCTGCGCCTGATGGGCCCGGTGGAAGGCGCCGAGTCCCAGATGTACGATCCCGATGCGCTCGGGCGCATGCCCGGAGGGAATGCGCACCACTTCGGGAGCGTCGTGGCTGTCGGATGAACTCATCAATCTCTCCTTGTCTGTGGCGCCGATACGGCGTCAAACGCCACGTTATCCGGCCGGTCCCATGACCAGATTGGGCAGCCACAGCGAAATGGCCGGGATGTACATCACCAGCCCCAGGACCGCCAGGTTGCACAGCAGAAACGGAATGATGGCGCGGGCCACTTCACTCATGCGGATCTCGCCGATCCCTGCTACCACGAACAGGCAGATGCCCACCGGCGGCGTGGTCAGACCGATCATCAGATTCAGTACCGCCATGATGCCAAAGTGCACCGGATCAACGCCGACGCCGGTCGCCACGCCCAGCAGCGCCGGGAACAAAATGATCAGCGCCGCAATGGTCTCCATGAAGGTGCCGACAAACAGCAAAATCAGATTGAGGATCAAAATCACCATCAACGGGTTTTCGCTGATGCCCAGGATGCCATCGGCAATCATCTGCGGGATGCGCTCGCTGGTCAGAATCCAGCCAAACAGATTGGCCAGCCCCACCAGCATCATCAGCGCGGCGGAGGTCAGGGCAGCATCCACGAACAGCTTTGGCAGGTTGCGCCAGTTCAGCCCCTTGTAGACGAACATGCCCACCACCATCGCGTAAATACAGGCCACGATCGAGGCCTCGGTGGGCGTAAACAAGCCGCCGATGATCCCGTAGAGAATGATGAAGGTCATCAAAAGCGCCCAGAACGCGCTCTTGCCTTCGATCAGAATCTCCTTGAGCGTGGCACGCTTCTCTTTCGGGTAGCCCCGTTTGACCGCCAGCACATACACCGTGAGCATCATGCCCAGTGCCAGCAATATGCCCGGCACCACGCCTGCCATGAACATGCGACCGACCGAGATACCCGACAGCGACCCCACAATAATCATTGGCACGCTGGGCGGAATGATCGGGCCGATTGTCGAGGAAGCCGCCGTCACGGCTGCGGCAAAGGGCTTGTCATAGCCGGCTTTCGACATGCCGGGGATCATGACCGAGCCGACGCTTGCGGCGTCGGCCACGGCGGTGCCGGAAATGCCGCCAAAGATCATCGAACCGCCCACGTTGGCCAGCCCCAAACCGCCGCGAATGTGACCGACCACGGCGTTGGAAAAGCGCACGATGTGTTCGGTGATGTTACCCACGTTCATCAGGTTACCGGCCAGAATGAAGCCTGGAATACACAGCAGAACAAACGAGTCCATGCCGGCAAACATGCGCTGGGGCACGATGGTCAGCGGGATACCGGCAAAGAACAGATAGGCCGCCGAGGAGATGCCAAGCGCGAAGGCGATCGGAATGCCGGCAAACAGCAGCACGAAAAATACGGCAAACAGCATCAATACTTCCATGGTGCTACCTCTGCCCGGTGCCGGGCGTTGTCTTGTGGTCACGAGACAGGCCCAAAAGCCCGGCCACGGCTTCAATGGCACCGATCACGCCATACAAAATGACCATGGCAAACAGCACCACGGTGGCGCCAAAGACCCACTGCATCGATACCTTGAGCGCCGGCGAGGTCTGAAAGGCGCCGATGCTGGCGTACTGCCAGGCATAGGGCAGGATCAGCCAGGCAAAGCCGACCAGCACGACGCTCATCAACAGCTGATAGAGACAGGCGCCCCTGACACCGAATCGGTGATGAAAGAGCTCCAGACTGATGTGCTTGCCGCGGCGCATGACAAGGCCTGCACTCACGGCAATCATCATGATAAAGAGATAGCGCGACAGCTCCTCGGTCCAGACCGGTGCCGCCGGCAGTATCAAACGCCCCAGAATCTGCACGATCACGACGCCGGCGATAGCCACCAGTATCAGCCCGGCGACCGTTGCGAGTATTCGATCCAGAACGTTGACCAGGGCGCCGAACACCCCGCCCAGACGCGGCACCCGACCCAGAACATCGAGCGCTTCCAGCGCCTCGCTGGCCCGTTTTTCAGTGTCACTCACGTTGTCTCTCCTGCTGTCACGCCCTCCGGGCAATATGCACGGAAGGCGTGAGAGTCAGCGGTTTGCCCATGGCTCGACGACGAGCCGGCAGCGATCAGAGCTGTTCGATACGCTCGAGAAGCGCGGTCTGCTCGGGATCAAGTGCCTTTTTGATGGCCGGCATGGCCTTGTCGGCAAAGGCCTGGGTGTCGACCTCGACAAAGGTCATGCCCTTGTCCTTGAGCGCCTGTTCAAGACGGGTCTGGTCTTCGGCAAAAAGCTCACGCTCATAGCTTTGCATGTCGCCGGCGGCCTCGCGCACGACCTGCTGCAGATCGTCGGGCATGCCCTCAAGCTGGCGCTTGCCGATCACGACATAGATCCAGCTTCTGACGTGATCGGTCATGTTCACGTAATCCTGCACTTCGGACAGGCTCGCGCTTTCGATCAGCGACAGCGGGTTTTCCTGACCGTCGATGGTGCCCTGCTGCAGCGAGGTGAACACTTCGCTGAAGGCCATGGGCGTAGGCCGTGCCCCCAGCGCCTGCCAGGTGTCCACAAACAGCGGCACGTTGGGCACGCGCAGACGCAGACCCTTCAGGTCATCCGGTGTCTTGATCTCACGATTGGCGGTCAGCTCACGGGCGCCGCGCTCAAACCAGGTCAGCGGGACCAGGCCGGTACGCTCGGTAATCTGGGCTTCGATCTCGCTGCCGATCTCGCCATCAACCGCCCTTTCCAGCTGGTCGCTGTCACGAAAGGCGTAGGGGACGGCCATCATGGCGGCCTTGGGCGCCCAGTTCTGCAGGCTCTCACCGGTAATGGTGATATCCGCCGTGCCCAGCTGGATGGAGTTGATCATGTCCATCTCGTTGCCCAGCTGCTCGTTGGGATAGACCTGCACTTCGATACGACCGTCGGAGTTCTTTTCGACCTCCTCCTTGAAGTGCATGGCGGCCTTGTTCCAGATGTTTTGCTCGTTGGCCAGGTGACCGAATTTCAGCGTGTAGTCGGCGGCCTGTACCGGCGTGGCCATTGCCAGAACCCCGGCGGCCAGCACGCCGGCACTGATAAGCTGCGACAGACGCAGACGAGACAATTGACGCATCGACATACCTTGCTCCTGCAGGGCCCGGGCCCTGATCAAAATCCAGCGGTGGGATCATCGGCTGCTCGGCAGCCCGTATCTATCACCCTGCTCGTTTCCAGGCAGGACGCCATCGGCCTACCAGTGCCAGAGCGTGCCATCCTCGAGCCGATTGACCGGCAGGCTGGCGCGCTTGTAGGGGTACTTCGCCGCCAGTGCCTCGTCGATATCCACGCCGTGGCCGGGGGCTTCGCCCGGCGTAAAGTGGCCATCCTCGAAGCGGTAGGCGTGCGGGAAAACTTCCTCGATCTCCTCGCTGTGCGGCATATGCTCCTGAATGCCGAAGTTGGGCACCCAGGTATCGAAATGCAGCGCCGCGCCCATGCAGACCGGCGACAGATCGGTCGGACCGTGAAAGCCGGTGCGCACGTGATAGAGCTCGGCCAGCGCTGCGATGCGGCGGACATGCGTGATACCGCCGGCATGGGTCAGGGTGGCGCGGATGTAGTCGATCGACTGCGACTCGATCAGCTCGCGGCAGTCGTGGATGGAGTTGAACACTTCCCCCACCGCCAGCGGCGTGGTGGTGTGCTGGCGAATCAGGCGGAAAGCACTTTGATTCTCGGCCGGCACGCAGTCCTCGAGCCAGAACAGATGATAGGGCTCGACCTCCTTGCCCAGTCGCGCCGCCTCGATGGGCGTCAGGCGGTGGTGCACGTCATGCAGGATGTGCAGGTCGTCACCGAAGCGCTCGCGAACGGCCTGAAAGAGCTTTGGCACGTGGTTGAGATACTTCGAGGTGCTCCAGACGTTCTCGCTGGGCAGGCTCGAATCGGCCGGCTCATAGCGCTCGCCGGCCTTTTTGGCCACGCCATAGGTGGAGGCGATGCCGGGAATGCCGCACTGAACGCGCACGGCGCGATAGCCCTGCTCGACGTGGCGGGCAACCTCTTCAAGACAGCCCTCGATGTCATGGCCGGTGGCGTGGCCATAGACCATGACCCGGTCGCGGCTCTTGCCGCCCAGCAGCTTGTAGAGCGGCAGACCGGCAACCTTGCCCATGATGTCCCACAGCGCCATGTCCACGGCACTGATCGCCGACATGGTGACCGGCCCCCGGCGCCAGTAGGCACCGCGATAGAAAAACTGCCAGATATCCTCGATGTTCGATGGATCGCGCCCGATCAGCGCCGGGGCCACGTGCTCCTCGAGATAGGCCACGACCGCCAGTTCCCGACCGTTGAGCGTGGCATCGCCGATGCCGTAGACCCCTTCATCGGTTTCGATTTTCAGCGTGACCAGATTTCGACCCGGACAGGTGACGATGACGCGTGCATCCACAATCTTCATAAGGGTTCTCTGCCTGTGTACATCAATGACGCCAGGCTACCTGTATTGTGATTGGTATACCAAATAGACATTGGTATACATCGGCGTCGCAAACCTTCACAACCGGCTTTAAAGTGTTGTCAGATAGGCTTTATCAGCACATCTTGCTGGAATTGGCATGCCGAAAAGAAGCGTCCGGTAACCGGAGCTGTCGTGGCCGATCACCGATCGGCGCCATCATGGGGAGGTCGGGATGCGCCGACAGTATCAGATCATTGGCGAGCAGATCGGCGAGCAGATCGATCGCGACGGCTATCGCCCCGGCGACAGGCTGCCCACGGAGCGTGAGTACGCCGAACGCTTTGATGTCAGCCGTACGGTGGTACGCGAAGCCTTCATCATGCTGGAGCTGGCCGGGCGCGTAGAGGTACGCAAGGGGTCGGGCACCTATGTCTGTCACGCCGACGAAGCCCCCCTGCCCTCGCCGGCGCCTGCAGGGCCTGTCGAGGACATCGGTCCCTTCGAGCTTTTGAAGGCGCGTCAGGTGGTGGAAAGTGCCGTGGCCGCGGCAGCGGCCGAGCTGGTCACGCCAAGCGATATGCGCGCCCTGTCTGCCCTGCTGGCCCAGGAGCGACAGGCGCTGAAAACTTCCATTGGCGGGAAGGAGCTGACCAACGCGCCCGATCAGGCCGACCGGGCCTTTCATCTCTTGATTGCCAGAGCCAGCCAGAACACCCTGCTTGAGGACGCCGTCAATCGACTCTGGGAGCAGCGCGATCGCAGCCGCATGTGGCGGCGCCTGCACGGGCGCATCATGGACTTTTCCTATCGCCGCAGCTGGCTTGATGACCATGACCGTATTCTTGCCTGCCTTAAAAAACGGGACAGCGCCGGCGCTCATGACGCGATGTGGGCCCACATCGACCATGTCATGCATACGCTGTTCACCCACTCCGATACCGATGACCCGGGATTTGACGGCTACCTCTTTACCCGCGGCATCGAGCCTCCGACCTCCTGATCTCTCCCGCCCGCTGACGGCAGATACCTTAGCTGCCGGGTCGCCAGCCCCATGCATCTGACCTAATGTAGACAGATGCAGCGCGCGAATCTGCATTCAATCCCGACAGACCGCGCGGCGAATAACAATTCCAACAGCTCTGGTCAGCAGCCCCTTTGTGCTGACCGACACGGGAGGTGGCATGGCCTGGCTGGACTATGCGGTGATCACGGCGTACCTGGGCGGTTTTTTGCTGCTGGGGCAGCTGTTCAGAAAGCAGCACACCGGCAAGGACTACTTTCTGGGCAGCCGCAGTTTTGGCTGGTTCCCGCTGTCACTGTCGGCGGCGGCCACCCAGCTTTCAGCGGTGAGCTTTATCTCGGCGCCTGCCTTTGTCGGCATGAAAGACGGCGGCGGCCTGATCTGGCTGACCTATGAGTTTGCGGTGCCGCTGGCGATGATGGCGCTGATCGTGCTCTTTTTCCCGACGCTTTATGCCGCCGGCGTGGTCAGCATCTACGGCTATCTGGAAAAACGCTTCGGGCGTAGTACCCGCATCCTGCTAAGCCTTGTCTTTCAGTTCTCGCGCGCCTTCGCCACCAGCGTCATGGTCTACGCCATCGCACTGATTCTCACCCATGCCATCGGCCTGCCGCTGTGGGCCACCATTGTCGTCATCGGCGTGGTCACGCTGGTGTATTCGTGCCAGGGCGGCATGAAGGCCGTGGTCTACGGCGATGTGATCCAGATGGCGTTGCTGGTGATCGGTCTGGTGGTCTGTCTGGTGTTTGCCCTGTCGCTGATCGGCGGCTGGGATGTCTTTATCGCCAATGTCGACCCGGCACGCCTTGAAACCGTGCGCTTTGATGATTTCGGCATTGGCAGTGGCAACAACGGCTTCGGCTTCTGGCCCATGGTGGTTGGCGGGCTGTTTCTCTACGCCGCCTATTACGGCGCCGACCAGAGCCAGGCCCAGCGGCTGCTGTCCGCCCGTGACGCGCGCACCGTGCGCCATACCCTGCTGGCCAACGGACTGCTGCGCTTTCCGGTCACGCTGTGCTACTGCCTTTTGGGGCTGGTGCTGGGCACCCTTGCCGTGACGCACCCGGAATTTCGCGCGCTGGTGCCCGTGGATGAACCGGATCTGATGGTGCCGCTGTTCATGCGCGACTATCTGCCCGCCGGGCTGACCGGCATTTTGATCGTGGCGATCTTTTCAGCGGCCATGTCCTCGGTCAGCTCGGCGATCAATTCGCTGTCGGCGGCCAGCGTCGAGGATCTTTTCGTGCGCGGCCGTGACATCGATGACAAGCGCTACATGCGCCTCTCCCGTCTTGCCTCCATCTTCTGGGGCGTGGTCTGCATCACGCTGGCCTTTTTTGCCGGCAACATCGCCTCGACCATCATTGAGGCGATCAACAAGGTCGGCTCGCTCTTTTTCGGCCCGATGCTGGCCACCTTTCTGGCCGCCATCCTGATCCGGCGCATCAACGGTATCGGGGCCAACTGCGGACTGATCACAGGCGTCGGTCTCAACGCCTTTTTGTGGCTTTATGTGCCGCAGCTTTTCTGGTTCTGGTGGAACGTCACCGGGGCCGTAGCCATGCTCGTCGTCGCTCTGATCGTCAGCGCCGTGACACAGCGCCGCACACACAGCGAGGTCATGCCCCGACCCGTACTGGATCTTCATGTGCCCACAATCGCGATACTGGGCGCGTTTTTTATAATCATCGTGGGATTTAGTGTCTGGCTGCCGAGCCTTTTTGGATAATTCAATCGCCTCGATAGCTGAACTCAGCCTTGATATCGGGGCAGGACATACCAAAATTGCTTATGAGCAGATTGCGATGGCGTGCCATGACAACACGCCACCCAGCCCGGCAGCAGCGGGCCGTTTTCACTGGTCTCGACAAAAGGATGTGACTCATGAGCAGTGCCAGCACGCGCAACATCAAGGATGCCAACCAGAAGAGCGCAACGACGCTTTATCCGACGCGCAACGATATCCCCGAAGGCGAGCGCGAAAAGGTCGTGGCGGTGATGAACGCTCGACTGGCCGAGCTGATCGACCTGGCGCTGGTGATCAAGCAGGCCCACTGGAACCTCAAGGGCCCGCAGTTCATCGCCGTCCACGAGATGCTTGACGGTTTCAGAAGCGGCATCGATGCCCACGTCGATGAAGTCGCCGAGCGTCTGGTCCAGCTGGGCGGCACGGCACTGGGCACGGTGCAACAGGTTTCGAAGAACACCAGCCTGGAAAGCTATCCGGCCAACATTCACCGCATCGAGGACCATCTCAAGGCGCTGGCCGATCACTACGCCGGGGTGGGTGCCACGGTGCGCAAGTCCATCAATGAGGCCGACGAGCTCGGCGATGCCGACTCTTCCGACCTGTTGACCGGCGTGTCGCGCACGCTCGACAGCAACCTGTGGTTCATCGAGGCTCACATGCAGGAAGGTGCCTGAGCCCCGGGCGCACACTTTCGGCCATGCCGTCGGCATTGAAATGACAACGGGAGCGCCCATCAGGGCGCTCCCGTTTTTTGATGCCAAACCCGTTACTCAGGGCATCTCGGGCATGTACTCGACATCGATGATGGCGCCGCGATGGCCGATGACAGTGCCCGCCAGCCGATGGCCCCAGCGCGCGGCCTGCTCGACATCGCCGCCGGTCAGGCGACAGGCCAGATAGCCGGCGCTGAAGGAGTCCCCCGCCGCCGTGGTATCTACCACCTTCTCGACCCGCTCGCCGGCCACTTCATGACGCACGCCCTCATACTCGATCAGACAGCTTTCGGCGCCGCGCTTGATCACGATCTCGCCCACACCCTGGTCGCGATAAAACGCAAACAGCGCTTCGGGTGTTTCAAAGCCAAACAGCGCCTGGTCATCCTCGAAGGTGACAATGCCCAGATCGACGTGTGCCAGCAGCGCCTGATGCGCGTGACGGGCGCTCTCGGCGTCCTGCCAGAGCCGGGGGCGGTAGTTGTTGTCAAACACCACCTTCACGCCCCGGGCCCGCAGCCCGGGCAGTCCCGCCATCAATCGCTCGCGGCCCTGATCGGTCAGAATGGCCAGACTGATGCCGCTGAGATAGAGCGTATTGCTGTGCGCCAGGCTTTCAAGCAGCCGCTCGCCCTCCTCGCCATCGAACATGAAACGGGCCGCGGCCTCACTGCGCCAGTAGTGAAAGCGCCGTTCGCCGGTCTCGTCGGTCTCGATGAAATAAAGCCCCGGCAGGCGCGACTCAAGGGTTCTGACGCTGTCGGTGCCGACGTTTTCCCGGGTAAAGCGCTCACGCATGGCCTGACTGAAACCGTCACTGCCCAGCGCCGTGACGTATTCCACTTTCAGCGATGTTCCCGCAAGACGAGCCAGATAGGCCGCCGTATTGAAGCTGTCGCCACCGAAGGTCTGGTGAATGGACTGGCCCGGCCGACCATGCATTTCGATCATGCATTCACCCATAAGCGCGATGGTTGATGACAAGATGGTTCTCCCTTTCCGGCATTGTATTTTGCGACGATGCACCCGAAGCTAGTCTGACTCAAGCCACTACAATATTCCCAAAATTTCATGACTGTTCCCGAGAGAACAGTTTCAGGAGCCCCCCCATGGCACGCATCAAATGCCTGATCTTCGACTGCGACGGCACGCTGGTCGACAGTGAACCCCTGCTGGCCGACGTTCTGGCGCAGAGTCTGCCGGAGGCCGGTCTGCCCTTCACGGCAAGCGATTACATGAATGAATTTCGCGGCGTAGTGTATGCCCATATCGTGGCGGAACTCGAAAAGCGCCATGGTGCCGTGGATGAGACGGTCAAAAAAGAGACCGAAACGCGTATGCGCGCGCGTTTGATGGCCGGTCTCAAGGACAATCTGCAGATCATTGCCGGTATCGAGGCGGCCATGGAAACCCTGGCACCGGACTATCTGTGCTGTGTGGCCTCCAACGGACCGCTCAGCAAGATTCGCCAGTCCATGGAAGTCTCCGGACTGGGGCGCTTTTTCGGCGAGCATCTTTTTTCAGCCTATGAGGTGGGTCACTTCAAGCCGGACCCCGGGCTCTTTTTGCACGCCGCTCGCGCCATGGGCGTGGCGCCCGAGGCGTGTCTGGTCATCGATGACGCCCCCGTGGGCGTCACGGCAGCGCTGGACGCCGGCATGCAGGTGGCGCATATCAATCACTTTCCCGCAGAAGAGACCACGCCTGCACGGGCGCATGAACTGCTTTACATGAAGGATCTGCCCGAACTGGTGCAAAGGCTCAACCAGGCCTGAGCCGGGCACAAGAGCGGCCGGTTGTGGTCAAAGCAGTGACCGACACCATGCATTGCCGGACAAGGAGACCTCCCATGGCACGCAGCGAACAGGAAATGATCGACGGTCTGTTTTCCCGTCTCAAGGAAGCCGAGGCGCAGACCGGCGAGCGTGACGAACAGGCGCAAAAGCGCATTGACGACCACGTTAATGAGCAGCCCGGCGCGCCCTACTACATGGCGCAGACCATCCTGGTACAGGAGGCGGCCATCAAGCGTCTCAACGCCCGCATCGAGGCGCTGGAGAAGCAGAAAAGCGAGAAGCGCAGCAGCGGTGGCTTTCTGGCCGGTATCTTCGGTGCCGGTCAGGAGGATGAAAAACCCGCCGAGCAAGGCCGCCCCTCGAGCGCGTCAGGCCGCACGGCCGCTGCTGGCCCGGGACAGAACTGGCAGACCAGCGGCCCGGCATCAAACGCCCCCGGCAATGCCATGCGAGGTGGTGCTACGCGCGGCGGCGGCTTTTTGGGCGGGGCCCTGCAAACGGCGGCCGGCGTGGCCGGCGGGGTCATGCTCGGCAACATGCTGATGGGCATGTTCGGCAACCACCATGGCGATGCGATGGCCGATGCCATCGACGACCCGGTCGGCACCGACGACCAGAGCGATGCCGCAGACAGTGGCGACACCGGCACCGATCAGGGCGGGTTTGAACCGACTGGCTACGACGCCCAGGACAGTGCGCCTCAGGATGACGGCGGCTTTCAGGATGACAGCTCGTTTTTCGGCGGTGATGCAGGAGGATTTGACGACTTTGATGAACTCTGATGCCCGGCAGGGCCTTTCATGACGACAGGCATGGACAAACCGTAACGACATCCGTACCATATGCCGCCTTCGGAGAGGTGGTCGAGTGGCCGAAGGCGCCGGTCTCGAAAACCGGAGTGGGTTTGCGCCCACCGAGGGTTCGAATCCCTCCCTCTCCGCCATATCTGAAAAAACCGGTCCCAGTGGCCGGTTTTTTTATGTCTGCATGAAACGCTGATCTTTTTCGGGTCGGTGTCGGCCTCTCCTGCCCCCCAGATTCGGACATGAAAAAACCGGCGACAAGCGCCGGTCCTGGCAGATATTTTCGCGGCTTGTAACGCCGACGAGCGCTACTCCTGATACGGCATGGATTGCGCCGCCGTGCCCGAGGCGGGCTGGACCGGCTCGGCCACACGACGCAGCTCGATGTTGTGCGTGGTGTTGATGGGCTGACCGTTACAGTTCAACTGACGCAAACGGTCGTCACCGATGACCTGAAAGCTCATGCATCGCTCGTCGCTTTCCGGGTCGAGTCGATAGATCACGGCTTGCGGGTCGACCTGATTGCCACGCGTCACGACCCAGTCGCCTGCGCGCGTTCGGACATCGCGCTCGTCACTGCCACCCAGATAGCGCTGCTTGAGCGTGTAGGTCGCACCAAAACCTGTCATGCCGGAGGACACCAGCGTCAGCTCGGTTTCGATGCCCTCGCAGTCAGCGCAGGGCAGCACGCCCTGCCAGCTTTCGGCCACGGACATGACCTGCGGTGCCGATGACACCTGCGGCTGCTGGCTGCAGCCTCCCAGTACCAGACCGGCGGCTGCCAGCATGATGCCTCTGGAAAAAGCTTTTTTCATGACGCGCTCCCGTTTGCCGTTGACTGTCGTGCCCGGTCCAGCTCTGACCACACGTGACTATAGGCAACCGTAGTCGAGTCGCAAGCGCCTGTCGTGGCCGTCAGGAGATGATTCGATCGCGCCCGCGCCCCTTGGCCTGATAAAGCTTTTGATCCACGCCTTCTACCAGGTCATTGCTGCTCATGCCTCGGGCGTTAATGATGCCGGCCGAAAAGGTGACCTGCAGCCCGCGCGGCCCAAGGTATTCAAGCGACAGGGTCTGACGAAGGCGTTCGAGCGCCTGAAGCGCACCGCATTGATCGATGCCCGGCAGGATCAGCATGAACTCTTCCCCGCCCCAGCGCACCAAGATATCGCTGGCACGCAGCTGGCGCGACAGTACCTCGGCGAACTGCTGGAGTACCTGATCACCGACGGTGTGTCCGTAGTCATCGTTGACACGCTTGAAGTGATCAATATCCAGCAGGGCCACGCTGATATCGAGCCCCTGACGCTCGGCCTGCTCAAGAGCCGCTTCGAGACTGCTGATGCCGAAACGACGGTTGCGAATGCCGGTCAGCTCGTCGTGCGTGGCAAGATATTCAAGCCGCACGTTTTTCTCTTCCAGTGCCATCTCGAGCTTTTTACGCTCGCTGATGTCGACCAGAAAAATGACATCACGCGGCCGGCCATCCTCGCCCTCGATGCGCACGCTTTCGACAATGACCGTATGACGCTCGCCGTGACGCGCGACCAGTTCGCACTCCCCGAACTGCTGGCTGTGGCCATGATGGCTGCCCTGTGCGCCATGCTGCTGGCGCAGAAGGTACTGATGGCTGCTGTAGGGCACCACCATCGAAAAGGGGCGACCGATCAGCTCGTGCTCCTCATAGCCATGAAAGCGGCAGTAAGCCGGATTGACCATTTCGAAGCGGCCATCTTCGGTCAGCACACAGATGCCCATGGGCGTGGCGTTGATGATGCTCGAAATGCACTCCTGACTGCGCCTGAGCTCTTCGTGCTGAACGATCTGCTGGGTACAGTCCTGCACTACCATCATGATTCGCTGCGTCGGGCCGTCATCGGCCAGCCGACAACCGGTGAGGCCAAGCGCCATACGCCGGCCACCGTCGTTGAAACGAAGCCAGCGCACGCGCGGAATCTGCCTCTGACCGGCCGTCTCATTATCGAGATACCAGTCATGAGCAGGATGGTGTCCCTGTTCATCGGGGTACCACTGCCAGGGTTCATTTTCGTCAAAGGGCGCAAAATGGTTCAGCAGGGCTCTGGCAGACTCGTTGATGCCTTCAAGCGTAACGCGCTCGCCACACCGGTAGACCAGTGCCGCGATGTTCAGCTTGTCGAGTGCCTCGATGGACGGGCAGTCGTCGGCGGGCGGCGGACAATGACTCATCTTGTGATGGTTACCTTTAATTACGTAAGCATTACTCATGGTCACATTATGGACACCGCTTCCACCTGCTTCCTGTCTGATTAATGCATTAATCATTTCTGACCAGAAAATACAGGGCAAAGAGTGCAAATGGCACAGGTCACATGAGCGAGCAACGTACCGGGGCATGGGATAATTAGGCTAAAAATTCGGAAGGGAATGATAAAAAATGGAACTTCATTGATCAGTCGAAAGGGTGATCCTGACGTATGCCGTTCGACACCTGCCGACCTGCGCCAAAAACATGAAAACCACGGCCGACCGGCTCATGATCGAAGACGTCACGCTGGGGGTTTCGCTTTACATTCCCTGACACTGCCATGGCGCTCCAGCCCTTCTGCCCTGAGAGATTTGCGGGCGTGAAACCCCTTGATGATCTGCCTTTTGCCATTACATGTC
Source organism: Kushneria sp. EE4 (assembly GCF_977968315.1). Next base: position 289,045 of record NZ_OZ386212.1, on the reverse strand, counting down.
GGCCATCAGCCATCGGCCTTTTCAACCGGTCATTGAAAGGCATTGTGATCTCACGCCGGTGGCGTCATATCCACTGTCATCAGATAATCATCGATATCATTTTGCTGTCGAGTTACCCATTGGCATGAAAGACTATAAGCCACGAGCCCCGTTTTTTCAGATGCTTTTTGTATAATCTGCGCCGTATTGAATGCCTGTCGATCGATGGCAGCGTCGCGCGTTTTTGGCCACCGGGGCCCTTGATTGCATGAATGACGCGCGCCTGAGCCGAGCCCTTTCAGGCGCCAACAGTGACAGGCTCTGGACGCACCGGCGCACGCAAGGCGTACAATGACGGATCAACGGCTTCATATCATTACTCCCGTGAGGTAGACCATGACGTTCAGGGTATTTGTGGATGGTCAGGAAGGCACGACCGGCCTGAGAATCTTTGACTATCTGCAGGCGCGCGAGGATATCGAACTGCTGCGCATCGCAAGCGATCGCCGCAAGGACCGGGACGAGCGCGCCCGCCTGATCAACCAGGCCGATGTCGTCTTTCTCTGCCTGCCGGATGAGGCGTCTCGCGAGGCCGCCTCGCTGGTCGACAACCCCGATACCTGCCTGATCGATGCCAGCACCGCCTTTCGTACCGACCCCGAATGGACCTACGGACTGCCGGAGCTGACACCGGGCCAGCGCGAGCGCATTCGCAAGAGCAAGCGCATCGCCAACGTGGGCTGTCACGCCAGCGCCTTTATCATGCTGGTCCGCCCGCTGATCGATGCCGGCCTGCTGCCGTCTGATTACCCCTTCTCGGCCTTTTCACTGACCGGCTACAGCGGCGGCGGCAAGAAAATGATTGCCGAGTTTGAAGCCGCAACGAACGGCTCGCTGGATGCCCCCCGCCCCTACGCCCTGACGCTTTCCCACAAGCATCTGCCGGAAATGCGCATTCATGGTGGCCTGGCGCGCTCGCCGGTATTCACACCGATCGTGGGCCACTTCCTGAAGGGGCTGTCGGTCAATATTGCACTTCAGTGCTCGCACCTGCCCGAGGGCACCAGCGCCGAGAGTATCACTCGCGCCTGGCAGGCCCACTACGACGGTTCCCCCTTCGTGCACGTGATGGCTGCACAGGACAGTGACGCGCTCGATGGCGGCTTTTTTGACGTCACCGCCTGCAATGACACCAATCGGGTCGATCTGTGTGTCTTTGGCAATGAGGAGCGGCTGGCACTGGTGGCGCGCATGGACAACCTGGGCAAGGGTGCCGCCGGTGCCGCCGTACAGAACATGAATATTCACCTGGGGCTTGAGGAAACCACCGGCCTGTCTTGCCGGGTCGAATAACCGTCTGCCTTTTGGCGCGCATCCAGCGCGCCTGAAGGCCACTCGTGGTCCAGCCGTGACGGAACCCCATGATGAAAGAGCGCGTCACCCCCTTTCAGCTGTTTGTTCTGGTGCTGTCGATCTATGTCATCACTGCCATGGCCGTCAGCATGCTGGTGGCGCTGCCCCCGGAGCTTGTCCGGCTGCTGCGGTACATGGACTACATTGTCTGCCTGTTCTTTTTCATCGATTTTTGTCAGCGCTTCTTTCGCGCCGAAAGCAAACTGGCCTATATGCGCTGGGGCTGGATCGATCTGCTGGCCTGTATCCCGGCCGGCCTTTTTCAGGGCGCTCGCCTGTTTCGCGTGGTGCAGGTGCTCAGAGTGCTGCGCGCGATCAAATCGATGGAGATGATCTGGCAGCTTTTGTTTCGCAACCGCGCCGAAGGCGTGTTCGCTTCGGCCGCCACCGCCACGGTATTGCTGGTGGCCTTTGGCGCCATCACCATGCTGATGGTGGAAAGCCCCAACCCGGCAAGCCCGATCGAGACGGCCGAAGATGCGCTCTGGTGGGCGATCGTGACCGTCACGACCGTGGGCTATGGCGATTTTTACCCGGTCACGACGCTGGGGCGGGTCGTGGCCGTACTGTTGATGATTGGCGGCGTCGGGCTTTTCGGCAGCTTTGCCGCCTATGTCGGCTCACTGTTCATCGCCGATGACAGCGAGCGCGAATCCCGCGAGGCGCGTGCCCAGCGCGACATGACCCGCGCCCTTCATCACCAGATTCGTGAACTGACCGGTGAAGTGCGCGAGCTGCGTGAGCGGCTGGACCACATGCACGACGCCCCCAGGCCCCCTTCCCTGCCTGATGAGAACGATCAACGCCCTGATCAAGACTCACGCCCCCGGTCTTGAAGGAAGGATGGGGCATAACGTCGCATTTGCATTACGCTTTATAAAAGGGGAGTGACGTGTTGCTCCCGGTCCACATGCACCCATGCACAAGGCGATGACATGACCCAGACCGACCATCAGCATCAAGAGGACGGGCAGCACCAGAAGGCGGCCCCACCGGCCGACGACACCACCATGTTCATCTTTGGCGCCAGCGGCGATCTGGTAAAGCGCCTGCTGGTCCCCTCGCTGTACAACCTGGACCGCGACGGTCTGCTCGACCGCGGCATGAACATTGTCGGCGTCGACATTGCCGATCATGACGACGACAGCTTTCGTGGCCATCTCAAGGATTTCATCGCCGACAAGGCCGCTGACAAGCATGCCGAAGGTGGCGGTCAGGAACTCGATGAAGACCACTGGCAGGATTTCGCCCAGCGTCTCCATTATCTGCAGGGCGATTTCACCGAGTCGGACATCTATGCCCAAATCAAGGCGCATCTGGACAACGCCACCAGCGACAACGCCATCTTCTACTGCGCCACCGCACCGCGCTTTTTTGGCGAGATCGCCACGCAGCTTGGCCAGACCGATCTGATGAAGGAAGGCGACAACCGCTATCGTCGCATGGTGGTCGAAAAGCCCTTCGGTCACGACCTTGAATCGGCGAAGGCGCTCAATGCTCAGCTTCTGGAGGTCATGAAGGAAGAGCAGATCTATCGAATCGATCACTTTCTGGGCAAGGAGACCGTGCAGAACATCCTGGTCGCCCGCTTTGCCAACGTGTTGTTCGAGCCCTTCTGGAACAATCACTACATCGATCATATCCAGATCACCGCCGCCGAGACCGTGGGCGTCGAGACACGCGGCAAGTTCTACGAAAAAAGCGGCGCCATGCGCGACATGGTACCCAACCACCTGTTCCAGCTGCTCGCCATGGTCGCCATCGAGCCGCCGGCCGCCTTCGGCGCCGACGCCCTGCGCAGCGAAAAGGCCAAGGTGCTGGGTGCCCTGCGCCCCTGGCCCAGAGAAGAGGTGCGCCAGAACTCGGTGCGCGGTCAGTATCGTGCCGGCACCGCCAGCGACAAGGAGGTTCCGGGCTATCGGGACGAGCCCGATGTCGCAGAGGACAGCAATACCGAGACCTATGTCGCCATGAAGATGATGGTCGACAACTGGCGCTGGGTGAACGTGCCCTTTTATCTGCGCACCGGCAAGCGGCTGGGCGCGCGCGATACCGAGATCGCCATCTGCTTCAAGCCGGCCCCCTACGCCCAGTTCCGCGGCACCGATGTGGACCGGGTGACCTCCAACTGGCTGATCATTCAGCTGCAGCCCAATGAAGGCATGTGGTTCGACTTTCAGGCCAAGCGTCCGGGGCCGGAGCTGGAGATGGATACCGTCAAGATGGGTTTCGCCTACAAGGACTTCTTCGACCTGCCCGCCGCCACCGGCTATGAAACCCTGATCTATGACTGTCTGACCGGCGATCAGATGCTGTTTCAGCGCGTGGACACGATCGAAAACAGCTGGCGCGCCGTTCAACCCTTTCTGGACGCCTGGGCCGAGGACGACAGCGTCGAGGGCTATGAGGCCGGCTCCGACGGCCCGCAAAGCGCCGACGACCTGCTCGAGCGCGACGGTCGCCAGTGGCACAAGATCGGCGAGGTTACAGGGCCGGGCGTGGCACCGGTGCCGGGCAGTTCAAGGCGGAAATAGTATTAATTGAGATGGTCGAACCCCTTTGATCAGGCAGAAGAAAAAGGGAGGACACGGCCCAGCCGCGTCCTCCCTTTTCATTGACCCTGAAAGCCGTAATGGCACGCTGGCGGCTTCCGGCAGGCTTTTCTACTGCCCCAGCTCGTCCCGCCAGGAGTGCTTCGGCGCGAAACCGACCAGACGACGCGCCTTCTCGTTGCTGTAAAAGGTCTCGAACTCGCCCATCTCGCGTTTGAGCGGTACCTCCGGGTAGAAACGCTCGATGACCTCGCGGTTTGTCAGACTCACCGATAGATCGTCATTGGCCACGTTGAACACCTCGTAGCCCAGACCATCCGTTTTCAGGCAGCAGTCGACCATCTGCCCCAGATCGCGGGCATCGATGTAGGCAAAGATGTTGCGACGGCGCAGAGCCGGGTCATCCATGAACGCCGGAAACTTCTCACGGTACTCATGGGGCTCGATCACGTTGTTGATGCGCAGGCCGTAGATATCGATGCCCGAGCGGGCCTGAAACGAGCGCGCGGTGACCTCGTTGACCACCTTGCTCATGGCGTAGCTGTCCTGCGGGACGGTGGGGTGCGCTTCATCCACGGGCAGGTACTCGGGCTTTACCTCGCCATCGGCAAAGCAGACCCCGTAGGTGGTTTCGCTGGAAGCAAAAATCACCTTGGGAATGCCCAGTCTGGTGGCGGCGTCCAGCACGTTATAGGTGCCCAGCGTATTGATGCGATACGTCTCGTTGTCGGGCCGGAGCAGGATGGCCGGTATGGCCGCGAAGTGGACGATGGCATCGTAGTGCGGCAAACCGGTGCCCGGTTCCAGCTCGTCATGACGGGCGTAGGCCTGACAGGCGTTGAACACCTGGCCTGCGTCGGTCAGGTCGGTGGTCAAATGCGCGATGCCGGGCGTGTCGGACGGCGCCCAGTCCAGGTTGGTGACCTGATGCCCCTGGTCGCGAAGATAAGCGCTCGCGTGGCGGCCGGCCTTGCCGCTGCCACCTGTAAACAGAATGCGCATGGGGTCTCCCGGTTGATGAAACAGTCATGACACCCTGGCAAGACGCGACTCGATGCGCCAGTGAGCAGGGCGTTCGCTTGACGCTGACAGGCCAAACCCGGACGCCCGGCGCGCTACGCCACCAGCCTTTGCAGGGCAAAGCCGGCAATCGCGGTGTCCTGCACGCCGGTGCCGGTCAGGTCGCACACCGTAATCTGATCACGCGTCGTGCGCGGTGACTGCCCCGAGGCGATGATTTGGCCCAACTCCATCACTTCGAAGGAAGGCGCCTTGCCAGCCCAGGCCTTGAGCTCGCCGTTGGTCTCGCTCTGGGCGCGGGTATCGGCCACGAAGGCATCGGCGCGCGTCATCACCGATTCGTCCAGTTCGCGCTTTTCCGGGCTGTCCGAGCCCATGGCGGTGACATGCACCCCGGCGGGCAGATACGAGGCGTCCAGCAGCGGGGATTTCGACGGCGTGGTGGTGATGATCACGTCCGCCTCGCGACAGGCGCGCTCGATCTCGCCATGGACGTTGACGGTCAGGTCGTCAAAGCGCTTTCGCATGCGCTCGGCGTACGCCTCGGCGCGGTCGGTATCGCGCGCCCAGACATCAACGGTGTCGATGTCGCGCACCAGCCTGAGCGCGGCAATCTGTAGCTCGGCCTGAACGCCCGCCCCAATCACGGCGGCGCGGCGGCTCTCGCTTCGCGACAGGTGCTTTGCGGCAATGGCACCGGCCAGCGCCGTGCGAATGTCGGTGAGATAGCCCTCATCAAAGAGCACCGCTTCCACCAACCCGGTTCTGGCCGAGAAGACGATCATCAGCCCGTTGAGACTCGGCAGGCCGATGGAGGGGTTGTCAAAAAACCCGGGACTGACCTTGATGGCGAAGCGGTCGTTGCCGCGAATGTGGGCGGTTTTGACGTCGACCTCGCCGTTGGACTCCTCGATCGCCATGGACAGAATCGGCGGCTGCACCACCTGCCCCTGTCCGAGCGCCCGAAAGCCGGCCTCGACGGCATCGAGTGCCGCGTGATCAAGCCGGACGACGTCCTGAATCTGCGTGCGATTGTAAAGCTCCATGCCCGCTCCCTGTGTCCTCAAATGATGGTTGATCCGTCGACCATGTGTTTGGCCCGCTGCCAGGTGGCCATGTCCACGCCGCTGCCGGAAACAATCAGCGCGACCTTCTCACCGCGAATGTCGATAGCATGCTCTTCAAGCGCTGCCAGCCCCACGACCGCTGCGCCCTCCACGAGCATCTTCTCGGTTTCCAGAAAGTGCACCATGGCGCGGGCGATGGCGTGCTCGCTGACCTGGCAGTGATCGGTCATCACCTCGCGCACCAGCGACCAGGTGCAGCGGTTTTCAAGGCCGATGCCGCCGCCGAGGGAATCCGCCAGCGTCTCAACCTCCTCGACCGCGACCGGGTGGCCGGCGGTCAGGCTCTCGATCATCGCCGCCCCTGCCATCATGCTCACGCCGGTCACCTGCACCTGCGGGTTGATCGCCCGCACGGCGCGGCCGATGCCGCCCAGCAGGCCGCCGCCGGAAAGGCCGACCAGCACCCGATCAAGCCCGGGGACATCTTCCATCAGCTCAAGACCAATGGTGCCCTGCCCGGCCACGATCAGCGGATCATCGAAGGGCTCGATCAGCGTCATGCCGTCGTCTTTCACCAGCCGGCGCGCTTCCACGAAGGCATCATCCTGACTGCGCCCGACCGTACGCACCTCGGCGCCCAGCGCCTCGATGGCGGCCACCTTGTTGGCCGGCACCAGCTCCGAGACACAGATGATGGCGCGCGCCCCCAGCCGGGACGCCGCCCAGGCCACCGCCCGGCCGTGGTTGCCGGTCGAGGCCGTGGTCACACCGCGTGCCAGCGTCGCCTCGTCCATCGCGGCAATAGCGTTGAGCGCGCCTCGAAGCTTGAAGGCGCCGCTGGGTTGCAGGGTCTCGAGCTTGAGATAGACCTCGGCGTCAAAGCGATGGGACAGCGCCACGGACTTCACCAGCGGCGTTCTGGCTGCCTGCCCCGCCAGGCGTGCGCGGGCCAGATAGATATCATGCAGGGTGACGGGATGGCAGTTCATGGGGCTCTCGGTCGATAAAAGGCGGATGCGCCACGGTCTTTCACTCTGGCACCGTTCACCCTGGCGCATGGGCCGGAACGCTTCAAGGCGGCCCGATTCAGCCATGGCGGCTCAGCTTCCGGACGGGCCCGGCATGTTGCCCAGACAGAAGTACTTGGTGTCCAGATACTCCTCCAGACCCTGTGCGCCGCCCTCACGACCCAGCCCCGACTGCTTGACCCCACCGAAGGGAATCGGTGCGCCGGTCATCTTCAACGTGTTGACGCTGATCATGCCGTACTCGAGCCCGCGCATCATCTTCCAGAGGCGCTTGACGTCGTTGCTGTAGACATAGGCCGCCAGCCCGTATTCGGTGTCGTTGGCCGCCGCCACGACGGCCTCGTCGTCATCAAAGGCGCACACGCCAGCCACCGGCGAGAAGGTCTCCTCGCGAAAGACGCGCATCTCCGGGGTAATGTCGGCCAAAAGAGTTGGAATGAAAAAATTGGCCCCCGGCGCCATCGACTGATTGCCGGCCATCAGCCGGGCGCCCTGATTCACGGCGTCCTCGACAATGGCGTTCGCTGCCTCCACGGCCCGACGATGGATCAGTGGGCCGATATCGACCTCCATCATGCCGCTGCCCACCTTGAGCGCCTTCATGTGCACGGCAAAACGCTCCAGAAAACGGTCATGGATACGCCGATGCACGAAGATGCGATTGGCCGCCAGACAGTCCTGACCGGCGGTCTGAAACTTCGCCGCGACCGCGTCACGGGCCGCTTCATCGACGTCGACATCCTCACAGACGATAAAGGGCGCGTTGCCGCCCAGCTCCAGCGACATGCGCTTGACGCTGCCGGCGCTTTGACGCATCAGCAGCTTGCCCACCCGCGTGGAGCCGGTAAACGAGATCGAGCGTACCCGACTATCGGTGCAGAGCACCTCCGAGACCGTGGCCGGCTCGCCGGTGACCACGTTAAAAACGCCCGGTGGAATGTCGGCGCGCTCGGCAAGCTCGGCCAGCGCCAGTGCGGTGAACGGCGTTTCGTTGGCCGGCTTGACGATCACCGGACAGCCCGCCGCCAGCGCCGCGCCCGCCTTGCGGGTAATCATCGCCAGCGGAAAGTTCCACGGGGTGAACATGGCCGACACGCCTACCGGCTCCTTGAGGGTGCCCAGCATGGCATTGGGGATATGACTCGGAATCGTCACGCCGTAGGCACGGCGCGCCTCTTCGGCAAACCACTGAATGAAGCTGGCGCCGTAATCGACTTCACCGCGAGCATCACGCAGCGGCTTGCCCTGCTCCAGCGTCATTAGATGGGCCAGGTCCTCGCGGTGCTCATGCAACAGCTGGTACCAGCGATGAAGACGCTGGCCGCGGGCCTCCACCGACAGCGCCCGCCAGCCGGCAAAGGCGCGCTCGGCCGCTGTCACGGCGCCGGTGATCTGTTCAGCGTCGAGCAGCGCACAAAACCCCAGGGTTTCGCCGTTGGCCGGGTCCAGCACCACCTCGTCGCGGTTGCTGGTGCCGGCCGTCCATTGCCCGTTGATATAGGCCAGTTGACGAAAAAGGCGTGGATCGTTGAGCTGCATGTCACCTCCCGGACGCGAACGCGTCATGGATGAGCGTCTACCGGCAGACGCTGAAGGCGCTGCCGCTACCTGACTTACAGCGTGACAGATCCGGTGATCGTCTTTTTTCTGTCCCGGCACCGGCCATCGGCAATTTTTTTCCTTGTGGGTGGTGCAACCTGGCATTTTTTTGGCTGATGGCGGTGCAGCGTCCGGCAAAACAGGCCCCTGCAGACACAAAAACGCCGCCCCGAAGGGCGGCGCGATCAGCCACGGTAGAGCCCGCGTTTAATTCGCAGTCTGGCTGTCGTTGTCCATGTGCTCATCGACCCACTCACCGGCGACCTCGGCCGGGTCGGCCTTGTCGATCTCGACGCGATGGTTCATGGCCTGCAGATCCTGCGTGGACAGTGCCGCGGAGACGCGATTGAGGCTGTCACGCATCTCATCGGTCAGCGCCTCGCTACGCCCGATCGGCACGATGTTCTGGGCCGGTTCCAGATCCTTGTCATCCACCAGTGCCACCCAGTTGTTCTCGGCAATCGCGCCCTGAGAGGAGAACATGCGCGCCACGTCGATATCACCATTGGCCAGCGCCCCGCGGGTCAGCGGCCCGCCGGCATCGAGTGAGCGAAAACCGGCAAACTCGATGTCATAGACCCGCTTGAGACCGGGAATGCCGACATCGCGCGTGCGCGTTTCCGGCGGCCCGCCCAGCGTCAGCTCTCCGGAGACCGGGGCCAGGTCGGAAAAGGTTTCAAGGCCGTACTGGTCGGCGGTCTCACGCGTGACCACCAGCGCATCACGATCCTCGGCCGGTGAAGCGTCCAGCGCCTCGAGCCCGTCAGGCAGGACCTCGCGCAGGGCCGTCATGACATCCTCACTGTTGCGAGCATCGACATGTGCCTCATCCTGATCGAGATAGGTCATCAGTGCGCCGGTATAGTCCGGCAGCAGATCGATTTCGCCATTGGTCAATGCCGGAAACACGACCTCACGTGAGCCCAGATTGAGGCGGGTGTTGACGTTGACGCCGTCACCACGCAGCACGTCGGCGTAGATATTGGCCAGAATCAGCTGTTCCGGGAAGTTGGTCGAGCCGATGGTCACACTGGCCTGATTGCCGCTGTCGTTTTGTGCGGTGGTATTGTCGTCGGCCTCGTTATCGCCGTCCGAGCACCCGGCGAGCGCTGCCAGCGCCAGTGCGCCAAGTCCCAGCTTCCAGCTGCCGGTCATGTTCATGGTCGTGATCCCTTTTGTCATGATGTGCCTTTCCTTGTCTTCAATCGTTGGCCCTGTCGATTCTGGCCCAGACCGGCGCCTTGTGCACCCTTGTTGCACGCACCCCGTTATTGCAGCCCTTTGGCCGTAATCAGTTTTTGAAGCCCTGCAAACAAAAGCTCGGTCATGATCGCAAGCACCGCCACCAGGATGGCCCCCACCAGCACCTGGGCGAGATCGCGCACAGCCAGACCGTCAATCAGATAGCGGCCCAGCCCGCCCAGGCCCACGTAGGCGGCAAGCGTCGCCGTGGACATTACCTGCACGGCGGATGTGCGCACCCCCGCCATGATCAATGGCATGGCAATCGGCAGTTCCACCTGCCACAGCCGCTGCCAGCCGGTCATCCCCAGCGCCACGGCCGCCTGGCGCACGGCCGGGTCCACCTCGCGCATGCCCACGAAACTGTTGGTCACCATCGGCGGGATCGCCAGCGCCACCAGCGCCACGATGATCGGAATGACGCCGTAACCGACCAGCAAAAAGACCAGGATGATCACCCCGAAGGAGGGAATGGCGCGACCGATATTGGAGATATTGATCGCCATCAGCCCGCCGCGACCGCTGTGCCCCAGCCCGATGCCGATGGGCAGTGCGATGGCGGCTCCGATCAGCGTCGAAATCAACACATAGGTCACATGCTCGAGAACGTGTTCGGGGATACTGCCGGGGCCCTGCCAGTTCACGGGCTGGGAGAACCAGTCGATCACGCCCGCCAGCAGACTCATGAAGTCACTGTTCATCAGCGCACCCCTCGCTGCCATGGCGTCAGCCAGTACAAGATGCCCACCAGCGCCAGATCCACGGCCACTGCCAGCACCACCGACAAAACAAAGCCGATAATCAGAGGCGTGGCAAAGCTCAGGGTAAAGCCAGTGATGAACAGCTGCCCCAGCCCGCCCTGGCCGATCAGCGCGGTCACCGTCACCATGCCGATGATGGTCACCGCCGCAATGCGAATGCCGGCCACAATCACCGGCAGCGCGATCGGCAGCTCCACGGCAAACAGCCGCCGCGCCGGTGTATAACCCAGCGCCCGCGCGGCCTCCCGCACGCTGGGCGACACACCGCGCAGGCCCTGAACGATATTGCGAAACAAAATCAGCAGCGTATAGATGGTCAGACCGATCAGCGAGGTCGCCATCGAAAGCCCCGTAAAGGGCATCAGCAAAATGAACAGCGCCAGCGAGGGAATGGTGAACATCACGCCGGTGACGGCCAGCGAGGGCCCATAAAGACGCGGCCAGCGCACGGCCAGCAGCGCCAGCGGAAAGGCGATCAAAAAGCCGAACAAAAGCGCCAGGCCGACCAGCTGCACATGCTGCAACAGTGCCGCCGTGATCTGCGAGCTGTTGGAGGCCACCCAGCCCCAGTTCATGACAGCCGCCTTGTCAGCTGCAGCTGATCGATCACCCCCACATAACGCCCCTGGGCGTTAAGCACCGGCATGACCTCGCCGGGCGAGCTGATCAGGGCATTAAGGGCGCTTCGCAGATTGTCGTGTAGATAGAGGCGGTGACGCCAGGCCTTGAGCGGCAGGGCATCGATCCGGGCCTGAGGGTCGGCCTGCTTGAGCGTGTCCCAGTCCAGCCAGCCCAGCGGCGCGCGCTGCTCATCGAGCACCACGATGCCGCTGCTGCCGGCCTGCTGCAGATAGCTGCGCGCCCTGGCCACGATCTCGTCTCGCGGCGCGGTCAGCCCGGCATCCAGCGCCAGACTGTCCAGGCGCTCCAGCGCCAGGCGCCGCAGTTCGCGATCGGCCCCGATGAAATCGACCACGAAATCGCTCGCCGGTGCCGATAGAAGGCGTGCCGGTGTATCAAACTGGGCAAGCTTGCCGCCCTGGGCAAAGATCGCCACCCGATCGCCGAGCTTCATCGCCTCGTCAATATCGTGGGTCACCATCACGATGGTCTTTTGCACCCGGCGCTGCAGGCTCAAAAACTCCTCCTGCAGATGCGAGCGCACGATGGGGTCGACCGCGGCAAAGGGCTCATCCATCAAAAGAATCGGCGGGTCGGCGGCCAGCGCCCGCGCCAGCCCCACGCGCTGCTGCTGTCCGCCGGAAAGCTGATGCGGATAGCGCCTGGCGAGCGCCTCATCAAGGCCCACCAGCTCGACCAGCTCGGCGACGCGTTCGCGAATGCGGGTCTTGTCCCAGCCCAGAAGGCGCGGCACGACGGCAATATTGTCGGCAATCGTCTTGTGCGGAAAGAGCCCCGAATGCTGCATCACATAGCCGATCTGGCGGCGCAGTCGTGTGGCATCCACCGACATCACATCGCGCTCACCGATCAGAAGCCGCCCCTCGCTCAGCGTTTCCAGTCGATTGATCATGCGAAGCGTGGTGGTCTTGCCACAGCCCGACGGGCCGACCAGCACGGTCAGCTCCCCGGCCGGCAGGGTCAGATCCAGTGACTCGACCGCCACCGTGCCATCGCTGTAGCGCTTGGTGACCCCCTCGAACACGATGGCACTGCTGTCGTGCGTATCCCGATCCTGTGCGCCGGTGCGTTGGCGATGCTCGTTCGTCAACGACGTATCCTCCTGGAATGAACAAACACGCCGCGAACCGGCGACGCGCTATCAATATAGTCAGCGCCAGTCACTTGCCACACCGCCCGCCTCTCCGGCGACCGGATCAAGCGCCGGACGCGACAGCGATGCGATACGCGCTTTCACGGCGGGCGTATTATCGCCGCTGCGGCAGATGTCCCAGTCCGACTGCCCGCGCGGATAGCCGGCCGTCACGGCAAAGTCGTTGCTGGCACTGATACGACAGTGCCCGGTACCGGCCGGCAGCACGATGACATCGCCGGCGCTGACCTCGATGTCTTCACCGCGCTCACCGCCCAGACGCAAGGTCGCAGCGCCGGCGTAGACCCCCAGTACCTCATGAGCCGTGCTGTGAAAGTGATGGTAGTCAAACACCCCACCGCGCCACTGAACGGGCCAGTCGTTTTGCTGGAACAGGGCTTCGAACATGTCTACCAGTGTCTGGCCGCTGTCTGCGATCATGGCGCGATAGACAAGTGTGGGATAGGCGCTGTTGGGAATATTGCCATCATCCTGAAAAAAAAGGGTCTGGGGCTTTTTCATGCATGCTCCGGGGATCAGGTATCAATGGCCATAACGGGCAAGTACAGCAGGAAATCGATCGGCATGCGATCCCCCGTATTCACCCTAACGCGAGCGGAGCGTACGATTATGGGCATGCACGGCGCGCTGAATGCGTCCCAGATAGTTATCCTCGATGCCCAGATCCTTGAGTCCGGCGACCGTGTTGTCCAGATACTCAAGGCAACTGCCCAGCACGCCGCTGGCCCGGGCCAGCCGGCCAAAGATGTCGGCATCGGAAAGACCGGGTAGATAGCGCGGATGGTCGGGGTTGGCAATAAAGGCAATGCCCGGCAGCTCGCCCGCCTCACTGGCCAGCGTTACCCAGCGCGGCATGTAGGCGCCGGTGAGCATCTCACGGCGCCAGACCAGCAACAGTTCATGCGCCAGGTGCTGCTCGCTGACCCGCAGCGCCATGCCTTCACTGTCACCGCCGGGCACCAGTGCCAGCATCAGTCCCGGGCACTCCGGCGTGCCGCGTCCGTGCTCCAGATTCAGGCAGAAGTCACGATGATAGCCTTCAAGGCGCACGCGACGTCGTTCTTCGATCTCGATGCACGGATTCCACACCAGCGAACCGTAGGCAAACAGATACACGCCGTCGATCTGCTCGGCACAGGGCGGTCGATGGGCCAGCATCTCATTGATCGAGTCGCGAAAGGTCTCGTTGGAGACCAGTGTCTCCTGCGGATGATGCTTTTCATAGTGGGCGCGCAACCGGTCGGCCTCGAGCACTTCGCGCGTCATGGCCAGCGGTCGTTCATCGTCAGGCTGTTCGTTCATAAGGCGCCCCGGTTCGTGTCGGTCATCTCATCCAGCCTAACGCGCCAGGCCCGTGAAAACGAAAGCACAACATGTGATAACACCGGCCTTGCGCGCTGGATGCCGGAGAACACATCGGGGCGCGTCTGATCAGGGCAGACGTCAGTGCCCATCTTCCAGCGCCTTGCGCGATGTGCCACGACGCAGGATGGCATGCAGGATCACCGCCCCGAAGGTGGCCGTGCCGATGCCATCGAGGGTGAACTGACCAAGGTTCAGCGAGAAGTTGCCGGCACCCAGCACCAGCGTGACCGCAACCACGATCAGGTTGGCGTTATCGCCCAGGTCCACATTGTTTTCGATCCAGATGCGCGCACCGGCCACGGCGATCAGACCAAAGACCACGATCGAGGTACCGGCCAGCACCGGCTCGGGAATGGTCTGAATGACGGCCCCGAAGCGCGGCGAAAAGCCCAGCAAAATCGCAAAGCCGGCGGCGGCGACGAAAATCAGCGTCGAGTAGACCCGGGTAACCGCCATCACACCGATGTTCTCGGCATAGGTGGTCACGCCGGTACCGCCGGCCGACCCGGAGAGCATGGTCGCCAGCCCATCGCCCAGAAAGGCGCGACCGATATACGGGTCCAGATTGCGCTGCGTCATGGCCCCGACCGCCTTGATATGCCCCAGGTTCTCGGCCACCAGGATCACCGCCACCGGTGCGATCAAAACGATCGCATGCGCGCTGAACGTGGGCGCCGTGAAGCCTGGCCACCCGAACCAGGCGGCGCTCGAGATCACCGAAAAGTCGATCGGCGTGCCCAGGCCCAGCCCGTTGGTGACCACGGCGTAGAGGATATAGGCCGCCACCAGCCCGACCAGAATCAAAAGCCGCTGCAGCATGCCGTGGGTGAATACCGCCGCCAGCCCGACGCAGAGCACCGTGACCAGCGCCATGATGCTGTCAAAGCTGGAATCCGCCACGCTTGAAACGGCCACCGGCGCCAGATTGAGCCCGATGGTCATGACGATCGCCCCGGTCACCACCGGCGGCAGCAGCACCTCGATCCAGCGCGTGCCCAGCCCCATTACGATCAGCCCGACCAGGGCATAGATCGCTCCGCAGGCAATGATGCCGCCCAGCGCCAGGCCGATATTGGGGTTGCCGCCGCTGCCGGCGTAACCAGTGGCGGCAATCACCACGCCGATAAAGGCAAAGCTCGAGCCCAGATAGCTCGGCACGCGCCCGCCCACGATCAGAAAAAACAGCAACGTACCGATACCGGACATCAAAATGGCCAGATTGGGATCAAAGCCCATCAAAAGCGGCGCCAGCACGGTTGAGCCGAACATCGCCACCGCATGCTGAATACCCATGACCAGCGTCTGGCCGGCGCTGAGGCGCTCATCGGGCGCGACCAGCCCGCCCTTGCTGGCGTCAGCCGGGTGCCAGCGTGGAAACCAGGATTGTGCCATCTCTTGTCTACTCCAGCCGTGTCATCAAATGCCATCCGGCGCGCATTCTACCGCCCCGGGCGTCGGGATGCTCCCCTGCGGCCCGAGACAGGACCAGGCACCGGCCATCCTGGCGAACGACACTGCCGGGCGACTGACCGGTCGACACGACCCGCCAGGCTGACAGGGGCGCCATGGCGAAGCAAGTGCTTCACGATCTCCACCACACTAAAAAAAAACGGTATAAAATACAGCCCGTTATCGAGTCAGCACTCCCGTCGGCCATGGCCGGCCTCAGAGGCAACGATAGAGCGGGCGCAGATGCCCATCCGGCCTCCCTGATATCGAGGGGGTTATGCCCGACAGACCCACCCGTCCTGAACTACGCTTGAGCTATCAGGTTTGCCGGCTGGAGGCCGGCACTGCACTCAACGCATTTCACGACAGGGAGTCGATATGCAACGCCATGATTATCTGATCATCGGAGGCGGCATGGTGGCCGCCAACGCCGTCAACGGTATCCGCGAGCACGACGACCGGGGCAGCATTGCCATTCTGGGCGCCGAGCCCAACGGCCCCGTCACGCGCCCCGCCCTTTCCAAGAAGCTCTGGACCGACCCCGAGTTCACTTATGACAAGATCTGGATGTCGCCGGAGCAGGACGAGCACACCACGCTCTACACCGACACCCGTGTGGAAAGCATCAACCGTGACGAAAAGACCGTGACCACGGCCTCGGGAGAAGTGCACGGCTATGGCAGGCTGTTGCTGGCCACCGGCGGCACGGTTGTGACGCTTGATGACCTGCCAGCGGGCGATCGCGTGCTCTATTTTCGCACCGTGCGCGATTACGACCGCCTGTATGAGCTTTCAGGCGGGCAACGCCATATCGTGGTCGTCGGCGGTAGCTATATCGGCACCGAAATTGCCGCCGCGCTGGTGCAAAACGACACGCAGGTGACGCTGGTCTATCCCGAAGAGGTGCTGGGCAGCAAAATGTTCCCGCAGTCGCTGGCCAGCTGCTTTCATCAGGCCTATCTGGACCAGGGCGTCAGGCTGCTGGGCGGTCGCAGCGTCGAGACCGGCAGAGTCAGCGGTGACAGTGTGACCCTGTCACTGGATGATGGCAGCACGCTGGAAGCCGATGCCGTAGTGTTTGGGCTGGGCGTGACGCCCAACGTCGAGATTGCCGAAAATGCCGGCCTTGAAGTGAATGAAGGTGTGGTCGTCAACGAGCGGCTGCAGACCGCTGACGAGGCCATCTTCGCCGCCGGCGACGTCGCCTGCTATCCGGACCGGATTCTGGGCCGCCGTCGCATCGAGCATGTCGATCATGCCAACCAGTCCGGCATGAGCGCGGGCCGTATCATGGCCGGCAGCGGTGAAACCTACGACCACACGCCGTATTTCTACTCCACCGTGTTCGACATGGCCTACAAGGCCGTCGGCACGCTCGACAGCTCGCTTGAGACCATCGAAGACTGGGCCACCCCGCAGCAGCAGGGCGTGGTGTATTACCTGGACAACAAACAAGTGAAGGGCGTTTTGCAGCTCAACATGGACCCGGAAAAGCTTGAAGACGCTCGCCGGGTACTGGCCGATACCGCTGAGCAGAGCGAAGAGACGCTGATCGGGCGCATCGAAATCGCCTGAGCCGCCGCATCCATAAGCGCCTGTCGGCCGACAGGCGCTCGTGTTCGTTAAAGCATCAGGCGCATGATGTAGTCGGTATCCACGACGTCTCCCATTCGAAAGTCGTGGGTACCTGTAATTTCAAATCCCATGGCCTTGTAAAATGCAACGGCGCGATCGTTGTGTTCCCACACTCCCAGCCAGACAAAGCGGCTGCTGTAAGCCCGGGCAACTGCCATCGCCTTGTCAAAGAGCACCCGGCCATGCCCCTGGCCCTGAAATGCCTTGAGAAGATAGATTCGCTCGATTTCGATGCCGCCGTCTTCCTGCGCTTCGGTCTGTGCCAGCCCATGGTTCATCTTGAGATAGCCGGCGACGTGACCGTCCACCTCGAGCAGCCAGAACCCTGACTGCGGGTGGCCGATCTCCTTTGTCACGACGCTGATATTGAACGCGCGATCAAGATATTGTGTCATGACATCGGCGTCATGATGGCTCTCAAACGTCTGGCGATAGGTTTCACGTCCGATGGCCGCAACCCGTGATGCCTGCGCCAATCCACACTCTGTGACAATGACGGCCATGCCTTTTCCCTGCGCGATTCAGTATTGTCGGCAAGAGAGTAACCCCTGCCCTGATCGACGGCATCCCTGAGTCTCCACCATGACCATTAAAAAAACGGGCGCCCTGATCACAGGACGCCCGTTTTTACGGCCCGACGAGACGTTTAGAGGCTCAGGCGGCTGTCTTCGAGCTTTGAAATTACAAGCTTCGAGCGGCGCTCGATTTCCTCGAGCATGCCGGCGCACTCATCGGACATGCCGCTGTCGCGAATCTCGGCCAATGCCAGCAGTGCCTTGAGCTGGCTGCTGGTGTCCAGCGCCTTGTTCTGATCACCGTCGTTGTTGCCCATGACATGATCTTCCAGTTCACGCATATGGTTATTGGCCTGATCCAGAATATTGCGTTCCAGCCTGATCATGTTCTTTACCCTTGTCCGTTCGTTGCAGTGTGTCGCGAGGGCGCCACTGTATAGATTTGGCGGCGCACATACCACCGGGGCGGGCGCCAACACGCCCGGTTTCAGAACAAAAAAGGGGCACCGGCACAGCGGCCGACGCCCCTGCTGCCTCCGGTCGCGATCAGACCGCCAGGTAATCCAGAATGCCCTCTGCCGCCTGGCGCCCCTCGAAAACAGCGGTCACGACCAGATCCGAGCCACGGACCATATCGCCCCCGGCAAAGATCTTTTCGTTGCCGGTCTGATAGGCAAAGCGACGCATTTCCATGTCGCCCTTTTCAGGCGCCAGTACACGACCGCGCTCATCGATGTCGACGCGATGGTCACTGTACCAGTCCACCTCATGGGGCTGGAAACCAAAGGCCACCACGACCGCTTCGCACTCGATGACCTCTTCGGAATCCGGGACCACCTCGGCGCGTTGACGGCCGTTGTCGTCCGGGTCCCCCATGCGGGTGCGCACGACCTTGATGCCTTCAACCTTACCGTTCTCGCCGATGACGGCAATGGGCTGACGATTGAAGAGGAACTCGACGCCCTCCTCGCGAGCGTTTTTCACCTCGCGCCGCGAGCCGGGCATATTGGCCTCGTCGCGACGGTAGACGCAGGTCACCTCATCGGCCCCCTGACGCAGCGCGGTACGGTTGCAGTCCATCGCCGTATCGCCGCCGCCGAGCACTACCACCCGCTTGCCCTTGAGCGAGACGAAGTCGGTGGCCGAGTCCGAAAAGCCCAGATTGTGGTTCACGTTGCCGATCAGATAGTCCAGCGCCTTGTAGACGCCGTCGAGCTGCTCGCCGGGGAAGCCACCTTCCATGTACTTGTAGGTGCCCATGCCCATGAACACGGCATCGTACTCGCCCAGAAGATCGGTGATCGCAACGTCAGTACCGATATTGACGCCCAGGCGGAACTCGACACCCATCTCCTCGAACACCTTGCGACGGCGCTGCATGACGTGCTTTTCGAGCTTGAACTCGGGGATACCGAAGGTCAAAAGCCCGCCGATTTCCGGATAGCGGTCATAGACCACGGGTTTGACACCGTTGCGTACCAGCACATCGGCGCAGCCCAGACCTGCCGGGCCGGCCCCGATGACGGCCACGCGCTTGTCGGTCCACTCAACGCCGGTCATGTCGGGACGCCAGCCCATCGCAAAGGCCGTATCGGTGATGTATTTCTCGATCGAGCCGATGGTGACCGCGCCAAAGCCATCGTTGAGCGTGCAGTCGCCTTCGCACAGGCGATCCTGCGGGCAGACGCGCCCGCACACTTCCGGCAGCGAGTTGGTGCGGTGCGAAAGCTCCGCGGCCTCCAGAATGTTCCCTTCGGTGACCAGTTTCAGCCAGTTGGGAATGTAGTTGTGGACCGGGCACTTCCATTCGCAGTACGGATTGCCGCAGTGCAGGCAGCGATGCGCCTGGCTTGCGGCGTCGCGCGGGCGATACTCTTCATAGATCTCGCCGAACTCCTGCACGCGCAGGTGCGCTTCCTTTTTCTTCGGGTCCTGGCGACCCACATCGATAAACTGAAAATCGTTGGAGAGCTGTTCTGCCATGTGACGTCACTCCTTATTCGGGCCGGCGGCGGGATTCGGCCAGAAGGGTTCCAAGGCTTGCGGCCTTGGGCTTCACCAGCCAGAAATAGCGGACAAATTCGGTGAAGTCCTCAAGGATCTCCTGACCCCAGGCGGACCCGGTTTCAGCGACATATGCCTCGAGCGTTTCACGCAGGTAGCGCCGATAGGCTTCCATGTACTCGGTGTTGACGCGCTGGATCTCGACCAGCTCGTGGTTGTAGCTGTCCACGAATTCGCGATCCAGGTCGAGTACGAAGGCAAAGCCACCGGTCATGCCGGCACCGAAATTGAGTCCGGTCCTGCCCAGCACCGTGATGACCCCACCGGTCATGTACTCACAGCAGTGATCGCCGGCGCCTTCGATGACCGCAAAGGCCCCGGAGTTGCGCACGCCAAAGCGCTCGCCGGCCGTGCCCGCGGCATACAGCGTGCCGCCGGTCGCGCCATACAGACAGGTGTTGCCGATGATCGCCGTGTGACGGCTTTCAAACCGACTGTCCTTCGGCGGCGTGATGATCAGCGTGCCGCCGTTCATGCCCTTGCCGACGTAGTCGTTGGCATCGCCTTCGAGATACATGTTGAGCCCGCGCGCGTTCCACACGCCGAAGCTCTGGCCGGCCACGCCGGTCAGGCGCAGCGTGATCGGGGCGTCTTCAAGGCCCGCCTCGCCGTAGCGCTTGGCGATGGCGCCGGACAGCGTCGCACCGATCGAACGGTCGCAGTTGGTGGTCGTGAGATGGAACTCGCCGCCACTTTTCTCTTCGAGCGCCTCACGCGTCAGATCCATGATCTCGAGGTTTTTCTCGCCGCCGTCGTGGGGCATGTTGCGCTCCACCTGGCAGAACTGCGGCGCGTCATCGGGCACGAAATCGTTGTAAAGCAGCGATTCGAACTCGAGCGCGCGCTGGGAGCGGGTCTCGCCCTCGATCTTTTCGAGCAGATCCACCCGCCCAATCAGATCGGTGAGCTGTCGCACGCCCAGCATGGCCATCAGCTCGCGCACTTCCTCGGCGATGAAGCGGAAGTAGTTCTTGACCATGTCCACCGTGCCGCGGAAATGCTCGTCACGCAGCCCCTGATGCTGGGTAGCGACACCGGTAGCGCAGTTATTGAGGTGACAGATCCGCAGATACTTGCACCCCAGCGCGACCATCGGCGCGGTGCCAAAGCCGAAGCTCTCGGCGCCCAGAATCGCTGCCTTGACCACGTCCAGCCCGGTTTTCAGACCGCCGTCAGTCTGCAGACGAATCCGCCCGCGCATGCCGTTGATCCGCAGCGCCTGATGGACCTCGGGCAGTCCCAGCTCCCACGGCGAGCCGGCGTGCTTGATCGAGGTCAGCGGGCTGGCCGCGGTACCGCCGTCGTAGCCCGACACCGTAATCAGATCGGCGTAGGCCTTGGCCACACCGGTGGCGATGGTGCCGATGCCGGGCTCGGAGACCAGCTTGACCGACACCTGACCGGCCGGATTGACCTGTTTCAAATCAAAGATCAGCTGGGCCAGATCCTCGATGGAGTAGATATCGTGGTGCGGCGGCGGCGAGATCAGCGTCACACCGGGTACGGCGTAGCGAAGCTTGGCAATCAGCGCGTTGACCTTGCCCCCCGGTAGCTGACCGCCCTCGCCGGGCTTGGCGCCCTGCGCGACCTTGATCTGCATGACTTCGGCGTTGACCAGATAGGCCGGCGTCACGCCAAAGCGCCCGGAGGCGATCTGCTTGATCTTGGAGGAGCGAATCGTGCCGTAGCGCGCCGGGTCTTCCCCACCTTCGCCGGAGTTGGAGCGCCCGCCCGCCTCGTTCATGGCCTGGGCCAGCGACTCGTGCGCCTCGGGCGAGAGTGCGCCCAGTGACATGCCCGCGCTGTCAAAACGCGGCAGCAGGTTTTCGACCGGCTCGACCTCGCTCAGATCGATCGGCTCGGCGCCGGCCTTGAGCCTGAGCATGTCGCGGATGGTGGCCACCGGACGCTCGTTGACCAGCGCCGCAAACACCTTCCACTTCTCGAAGCTGCTCTCCTGCACGGCCTCCTGAAGCTTTTTGACCACATCCGGGTTGTAGGCGTGATACTCGTGGCCGTGCACGTAGCGGTAGATGCCACCCTGACGAATCGGCTTGCGCGCCGTCCAGGCATCCCGGGCCAGCAGCTCCTGCTGCAGCTGCAGTTCGGCAAAGCCGGTGCCCTCGATGCGCGAGGCCATGCCGTGAAAGCATAGATCCATGATCTCGGAGGACAGCCCTACCGCCTCGAACTGTTGCGAGCCGCGGTAGGAGGCGATGTGCGAAATGCCCATCTTGGACAGGATCTTGAAAAGCCCCTTTTGCAGACCGCGACGATAGTTTTCGCGCCCGTCTGCCGGATTGCCGGTCAGCTCGCCGCTGCGGTACATATCCGCCATGGTCTGATAGGCCAGCCACGGATAGACCGCCGTGGCCCCCACGCCGAAAAGCACCGCCATCTGATGGGCGTCGCGGGCAAAACCGGTCTCGACCACGATATTGATGCGCGGGCGCAGCGCCAGTCGACCCAGATGCTGATGCACCGCGCCCACGGCCAGTGCCGGATGAATCGGCAACTGGCCCTGTTCCAGACCGCTGTCGGAAAGCACCAGCACCACACAGCCCGCCCGCGCCTTCTCTTCGGCCTGCTGGCGCAAATGCAGGATGCCCTCTTTCAGGCTCATCGCCTCGCCGTCATACATCATCGGCAGGCGACAGCTGGTAAAGGCCGGGTCGTCATGCTCGGTCAGCGCGGTGAACTTGCGCGGTGACAGTACCGGCGTGGTCAGAATCAGGCGGTGGGCGTGATCGGGCGTGGCCTCGAACACGCTGCGCTCGGCGCCAAGACAGGTCTCCAGCGACATGACGATCGCTTCACGCAGCGGGTCGATCGGCGGATTGGTGACCTGGGCGAACTTCTGGCGGAAAAAGTCGCTCAGAAGCCGCGGCTGACGCGACAGTACGGCCATGGGGGTATCATCGCCCATCGAGCCGACCGCTTCCTGACCGGTTTCGGCCAGCGGCCGCAGCACCTGATCGCGCTCCTCGTTGGTCACAAGGAACATCTTCTCCATCGCCAGCAGCTGCTTGTCGTCTACCGGCTGGAATTCTGCCAGCTCGGTCAGCGCCGATTCCAGATAGTGGGCGTTTTCCTTGAGCCAGCGCTTGTACGGGTAGGCACGCTTGAGGCGGTCATCGACATCGGCGGTGTGAAGGACCTCACCGGTGTGGGTATCCACCGACAGGATCTGCCCCGGTCCGACGCGACCCTTGGCCACGACCGTCCCGGTGGGGTAGTTCCACACACCGATCTCCGAGGCCAGCGTGATATAGCCGTTGTCGGTGATCACCCAGCGCGCCGGGCGCAGACCGTTGCGATCCAGCATGCACACGGCGTGGCGGCCATCGGTCAACACGATGCCGGCCGGGCCGTCCCAGGCTTCCATGTGCATGGAGTTGTATTCGTAAAACGAGCGCAGCTCGCTGTCCATGGTCTCGACGTTCTGCCACGCCGGCGGCACCATCAAACGCACGGCGCGGTAGAGCTCCATACCGCCGGTCAGCAACAGCTCGAGCATGTTGTCCATGCTCGAGGAGTCGGACCCGGTGGTGTTGACGATCTCCTCGAGCCCTTCAATCTCCTTGAGCCGCTCGGTCGCAAAGTTTTCCTTGCGCGAATTGGCCCAGCTGCGGTTGGCCTCGATGGTGTTGATTTCGCCGTTGTGGGCCAGAAAACGAAACGGCTGGGCCAGCGGCCAGCGCGGCGCGGTATTGGTCGAAAAGCGCTGGTGGAAAACGCAGATCGAAGTCTCCAGGCGCTCATCGCTCAGGTCCTGATAAAACGTCGGCAGATCCGCCGGCATCATCAGCCCCTTGTAGGAGACCACTTTCGAGGAGAGCGAGCAGACGTAGAACTCCTCTTCGCCCTTGAGCTTTTGCTCGGCAAAGCGGCGCGCCATGTACAGATCGACGTTGAAGTCGAGATCGCTGTCACGGCCTTTGGCCGGGGAGACGAACATCTGTCGAATGCGCGGCTGGCATGACTGCGCCAGCGGCCCGCAGACGCTGTCGTCCACGGGCACGTCGCGCCAGCCGTGAAACGACAGGCCACGGGCGGCGAGTTCTTCCTCGACAACGCCTCGCGCCTTCATTTCACGCTCGTCGTCGTCGGGGAAGAACACCACGCCCACGGCGAAGTTATCCCCCAGCTCTGCCTGCAAAGACTCACGGGCGATATCGCGCATGAAGCCCGTGGGCATCCCCAGCAGCAGGCCGCAGCCATCGCCGGTCTTGCCGTCGGCGTTGATGCCGCCACGGTGCGTCATGCAGGTCAGGGATTCGATGGCAGTGGCAAGCAGGTCATGGCTTGACTGCCCTTCCATGTGGGCGATCAGGCCGAAACCGCAGTTGTCACGGAACTCGTCGGGCCGATGAAGACCTCTTGTCATGAACATGCCTCTCCGTAAACGCTAGAAAGCGAAGCATCAAGAAATTGACACGGTTGTAATGGGTCTAAAAGAAGGATACTCTGCCCGGTTGTTCTTGTTTCAGACAGCGCCTCTTGAGCGCCCGAGGTGGGAAAAGAGCTGCTTCGAGCATACGATAGACGGCCTGCGAGGCAAACCCCCTGCCACCCTCGCGATTTTGAAAAAACGACTCAATTTCGAAGGGTTACGACACACTCCTGCCAAAAAAGACAGTCTTCTCAAGACGTTAGGTCTGCACCCCGATGGCGCCTGAAGGCATTTACCGCCCTATAAAAGTGCGTGCCACCCCATGCCGTTTGTGCATGACCCATGCCTTTTTTGGTTCATGGCTTTCGACAGGCCTGATCGGTGGCGATGACAAAAAGGCCCGGAAGTCGTCTCCGGGCCTGGCATCGATAGTATTCAAGGCGTTTGACGGGCGGACTCAGTACAGACCGAAGAGATAGCCGACGACCATCATGATCAGGCTAAAGCCCCACAGATAGAGAAAGGCGTAGCGGATATAGCGCCCCATCTCGAGACCGGCCAGCCCGAGGGCCAGCCACAACGCCGGTGAAAACGGACTGATGAAGGTGCCCACGATGCTGCCGATCGACATGGCGTGCGCCACCGAGATCGGGTCCACGCCGGCACTGGCCGTGATCTGCTGAATGACCGGCAAAAGCGCGAAGTAGTAGGCATCGGTGCTGGTCAAAAGCTCCAGCGGCACCCCGATCGAACCGACAATGATGTGCAGCATGCCCACCGCCTGGCCGGGCAGCAGGCGCGTCACGTCCAGGGCAATGGATTCCAGCATGCCGGTGCCGTTGAGAATACCCAGAAAGGCGCCGGCGGCGGCAATGATCGCGCCCATGTTGAAGGCCTGCGGCGCGTACTGGGTGATCACGCGCGACTGCGCTGACAGGCTTGGATAGTTGAGCAAAAGCGCCACCGACAGCGACAGCATGAAGATATAGGCCGGGGCCATCAGACCCAGCGCCAACGACACGACCGTAATCAGTGTCAGCGCCGCGTTAATCCAGTAAAAGCGCGGCATGCCCGCACGACCCGGCGCAGTATTGTCACTGCTGTCGCCGTCGTGGGAAGTCTCCTGAGTCGCGGCCGTCCCCCGGGAGGCAATATCCGTGCTGCTGCCCGGCGGATAGTTGAGCGCGACCGCCGCCTCGACCCCACCGGCGGCATTGATACGACGCTTTTCGCGCAGCCCCAGCAGAAGCGCCCCGAGCACGGCCAGTACCACCCCGATCAGCTGTACCGGGATCAGCCCGTGCCAGAGCTCGTCGGGAGAGATATCGGTCACGGCCGCGGCCCGCCCGATCGGCCCGCCCCAGGGCACCATGTTCAAAATGCCCATACTGGTCGCCATCAGGGTCAGCATCAGATAGGGGCTCATGCCCAGCCGGCGATACAGTGGAATCAGCGCCGGCAAAACGATCAGAAAGGTCGCGGCACCGGCGCCATCCAGGTGCACACAGGCGGCCACCAGCGCCGTCATGACGGCCACGGCTACCACGTTGCCGCGTGTGAGCTTCACCATGGCGGTGATCAGCGGATCAAAGAGCCCGCGCTCCTTCATAATGGAGAAAAACAGGATGGCGAACATGAACATGAAGGCGACGCCTGCCACCTTGTTCACGCCCTGCTGAAAGAACTCCGAGATATCACCGATGCCAAAGCCGGCCAGCAACGCCCCAACAAAGGGAATGGCGCTGAGCGCGATGATCGGGATGACCTTTTCAAACAGCAAAAGGGTCACGATGGTAATGATGATGGCAAGGCCTATGAGGGTCAGCACCTTTCCTCTCCCGCGGTTGTTGTCCTGATGGGAAGCTGCCGGCACTCGACCGGCTGGAGCACAATCGAGCGAGAGTAGAGGGCCGGATACCGGCAAGGCAAAGCTTACACAACTGAAAGGAAAGGGTTTTTAAGCGCGGTGGTAACGATACAATAAGACCTTGGTCTCAGACGCCATCGAGCCGATGATAACCATTGTTATTCACGGCGGTTTTCAGGTTTCGAACCTGTCAGAAATGAAAGCCTCGATCGATGTAGCAATACTACTAAAGTTGAGGCCAAAAAATAGCCGATGCGTCATCGCATCGGCCACCGTGACAGGGAAATGCCCTGCATCAGAAAAGACGCATTAAGCTAGCGCCTTTCCCAGTTGTCCAGAAGCTCATGGACTGTTGCCTCGTTGACCTCATCGGTAATACAGGCCTCACCCAGCGCCTTTAAAAGCACCAGCCGCAGGCGCGCATCGGTGACCTTCTTGTCCAGATGCATCAGCTCCAGAAACCGCTCGGCGCTGACAGCGCCCGGCGCATGACGCGGCAGGCCCGCCGCATCAAGCAGAGATGCCACCCGATCGACGGCCGCCTCATCCAGCCAGCCAAGACGCTGCGACAGAGACGTTGCCATCATCATGCCGGCACCGACCGCCTCACCGTGCAGCCAGTTGCCGTAACCCATGGCGGTTTCGATGGCATGGCCAAAGGTGTGGCCCAGGTTGAGATGGGCGCGCACGCCCTGCTCGGTCTCATCTTCCACCACGATCTCGGCCTTGACCGCGCAGCTTTTTAAAATCGCCTCGGTCAGAAGCGGCGCCTCCAGCGCGCGAAGGCCTGACATGTTGTCTTCAAGCCAGGTCATGAAGGGCTCATCGCGAATCAGGCCGTACTTGATCACCTCGGCAAGCCCGGCGGTGAGCTCACGCGCCGGCAGCGTGTTCAGCGTATCGGTATCCACGATCACCGCGCGCGGCTGATGGAAGGCACCGATCATGTTCTTGCCGCGGGGATGATTAACGCCGGTCTTGCCACCTACCGAGGAGTCCACCTGCGCCAGCAGCGTGGTCGGCACCTGGATAAAGGCGATGCCGCGCTGATAGCTGGCCGCCGCAAAACCGGTCATGTCGCCGGTCACACCGCCGCCCAGCGCGATCAGAGTCGCCCGTCGATTAAAGCCGGCCGCCAGCAGGGCGTCCCAGATGCGCTCGACGTGCTCGAGATTTTTGGTCGCCTCACCGTCGGGCAGGACCACCTCGTGGACATCATAGCCGGCCAGTGACGCCTTCAATCGCTCGAGATACAGCGGCGCCACCGTCTCGTTGGTCACGATCATGACCTGGCGACCGGCAAGATGCGGCGTCAAAAGCGAGGCGTCATCCAGAAGACCCGGGCCGACATGAATGGGGTAGTGACGATCCGGCAATTCCACCGTGAGGGTCTGCATCTGCGACATCCGTTGATCAGTAAGGAATGGATGGCGGCGCCTCGTGCCGGCGCCGACAGGCATCGGCTAAAGCGAGTAGCCCGGCACATCGGAGTGACAGCCGCGCGAGGTACTGGTCGCATAGCGTCGGGTACGCCGCCGGATCTCGGCGACCACCGAGCGCGGGCTGCGCCGGTCGGTGCTGACAATCAGGGTGGCGGTATCGCGATAGAGCGGGTCACGCAGCTCCAGAAGCTCGCGCAGGCGCTGCTCCGGGTCGGCGCACTGTAAAAGCGGGCGATTACGATCGCGCGCCGTGCGCCGGAGCTGCTGCTCGACGGTGGTGGAGAGATAGATGACCACGCCCCGCTCGCGCAACAGGCGCCGGTTGGTGGGATGCATGACCGCGCCACCGCCGGTAGCCATCACGATGCCCTGATAGCGAGTAATTTCATCGATGACCTGGGCTTCGCGAATGCGAAACCCGGCCTCGCCCTCGACATCGAATATCCAGGGAATATTGCAGCCACAGCGATGCTCGATAACGTGGTCGCTATCGAAAAAATCACGATGCAGCTCGGCCGCCAGCGTGCGGCCGATGGTACTTTTGCCGGTCCCCATCGGGCCGACCAGAAACAGATTGGGTAAAGCCTGCATTAGCGCACCGTCAGGGTGTCCTCAAGGATCCTTGGCGTAATGAACACCAGCAATTCTACCTTTTCATTGGACTGTTCGGTATAGCGAAACAGTCGACCAAGGCCCGGCAGGTCCCCCAGAAACGGGGTCTTGTACAGATTATTGACCTGCTCGGTAGAGAGGATACCGCCAAGTACGACCGTTTCACCATCGTTGACCAGTACCTGGGTCTGAATTTGATTGGTATCGATGGCCGGTACACCGTTGTACTGGCTGCTGGAGACGTCGTCGTTATTGACGATCAGATCCATGATGATGCGATTGTCCGGCGTGATCTGCGGCGTAACCTCGAGCGACAGCACGGCCTCCTTGAACTGGACGGTGGTGCCGGTCAGAGTGTTGTCACCGCCCTGCTGATACGGAATTTCCTGACCCTGCTTGATCAACGCCGGATGCTGGTTGGCCGTGATCACCTTGGGCTGGGAGATCGTCTGGCTCTTGCCTTCGGATTCCAGCGCATTGAGCTCCAGGTCCAGCAGCACATCGCCCGAGAGATAGCCAAAGCTGAAACCGGTGGTCGGCGCCACGGCATTGCCCAGATCCACGCTCAGTCCGCCGTTGGTGGCAATGCCGCTGGAGGCGCCGGCCAGATTGATGCCGCTGGACGGCGTGCCCGGACGCGACAGCCCCCAGCGCACGCCCAGCTGATTGACCACCCGGTCACGCGCAATCACGATGCGCGCCTCGATCTGGACCTGGCGCACCGGCACGTCCAGATGGTCAATGGTGCGCCGGATCGCCTCGATGCGCTCGCGGGTATCCTGCACCAAAAGCGTGTTGGTGCGCTCATCCACCGACACGTGCCCGCGCTCGGACAAGAGCCCCAGGCCCTGCTCACCGCGCAAAAGGGCGGCCATATTGATCGCCTTGGCGTAGCGCATCTGTAGATAGTCGGTGGTCAGTGCCTCGTTGGCAGACAGGCTCTGATCGGCCTGGGCGACGCGCTGCGCCATGCCGGCCAGCTCTTCCCCGGGGGCCACCAGCAACACATCACCGCTGCGGCGACTGGCCAGCCCCCGGGTCTGCAAAATCAGATCCAGCGCCTGATCCCACGGCACCTGGCGCAGATTGATTGTCACGTTGCCGCTGACGGTGTCGCTGACCACCAGATTGAGCCCGACCTCGTCGGCCAGAATCGACAGCACCGTGCGCACGTCAATATCTTCGAAATTCAGCGAGATGCGCTTGCCATCAAAGGGAAACTGCGACTGCTGACGACCGGCCGCGGCCGAATCATTGGGTGAAACCCGGATAACCGCCTCGCGACCGCGCTGGGTAGCCATCGCCACCGCCCCCGGCGCCATGGCAAGCGTGAGCACCACATCCTCACCGGACTGTGACGGCGTCACCCGCGATACAGGTGTGGCAAAGTCGCTGACATCCACGATGCGCTGCCACTGCGGCGTCAGGCGCACACCGCTTAAACGCACGCGCGCCTGATCGCCCTGCACATCCAGCTGCGGCGAGATGCCCTGCCGGTCCAGCGTCACGACCAGTTCCCCGGCGCCCTGCCCCAGGGCGCGATAATCGATATCCTCGATCCGGGCACGGGCGTCGCTGGCCGCGGCGCGGCTGTCGTAGCCCCAACTGACCGCACCACTTGCCTGAACGGCGGCAATGCGCTGCAGAAGATCGCCGCCCTGGCCTGCGCCGCGGCCCTGCCCGCCCTCGCCGAGTCTGACCTCCAGCACGTTGCCCAGCGCAGAGAGCTGCCAGCCGACCGGACGCGCCATGGCGACGATAACGCGCAGCTGATCCCCCGACACGCGCGCCTCAGCACCACTGACACTCACCCCGGAAAGCGGCACGCGCGAGCCCGCAAGACGACTGCCGACGCCGTCGAAATCCAGCACCAGCCGCTGCGGCGCACTCAGCATGGTGGATTGCGGCACATCAACGGCGCCGTCGAAGGTCAGCCGAACGATGTCCTGGCCCTGATCCGGGCGCAGTGAAATATCGGTCAGTGAGGCCGCGCTCGAAAGCGAGGCGGTCACAAGCAGCAAAAGACCCGCCCAAAGCGCCGTGACATGACGCCAGACCCGGCGCTGGCCCATCGTTTCGGTCAAAAGACGCAGACCGTTCAAGCGGCTTGCGCGGTACAGATCGTTACCCTTGTGGGTCATGAGGTTGCTCCCAGCGTCAGCGTGCGGCTGACTTCACTGAAACCGCCGCTGCCATCCGGCGAAAGCTCCGTAATCTCGATATGGTCACTGCCAATGCGCGTGACCCGTCCATTGTTCTCACCGATATGCTGGCGATGCTGAAGGCGCACGACCCGCCCGTCCGGCGTGCGAATCAGCGCGATCGTGCGACCGTCCACGCTCAGGGTGCCGACCAGTCGCAGGGCGCTCAGGGCGTAATTTTCCAGCGGCTCGCGCGCGCGCTCCGGGTCCGGTCTGACGCTGCTCGGTGGCGGTGTTTCGGCAGGCACCGCGGCCACCATGCCCGGGGCCGCCGCAAAGGGGCTGCGCCGCGCGTGCGCGTCGTAGCGCAGCGGCTGATACGCCGGCTGCTCGGGCAGCGCGTCCAGATGGCCGACCGGACGATTTCGCAGCGTTTCAAGCTCGGCATCCAGCTGCGCCGCCCTGTCCTCCCCGCAGCCCCACAGCCCCAGACACAGCGCCAGCATGATCAGGCAGGGGGCTCTCATGGCGTCACCGTCCCGGCCGACGCTTCGCCGACCTGCTCGGGCTCATAGCGATAGGTCTCGGCCTGCAGCGACAGCACCAGTGCTTCATCCGTCTCGCTCTCGGAGGGGGCCAGGGTAAAATCGTGCAGCGTCACGATGCGCGGCAGCTCCGCCACCCTCGAAGTGAACGCGGCCAGGCGGTGGTAATCACCGCGCACCTGAATATTTAGTGGCTGGGTGATGTAGAAAGGGTGTGATTCGGCGGGTGCCAGCCGGATGAAATCGATCTCGAGCTGCTGACCGCGAGCGGCGTCGCTGATGTCGTCAAGCAGCGCCGGCACCTCACTGTCGGTGGGCAGCATGCTTAAAAGCGTACCCATGCGTACGTCCAGCTCCTGCATGCGCCGTTCCAGCAGCGGCAGGTTGGCCGCCTGGAAGGCCCGCGTGGCGTACTGCGACTTCAGGGTTTCCACCTGAGCGCGGGCGTCATCCACCTCATCTGCCACGGGTGTGGCCAGAAACCATTGCGCGCCCAGCGCCACAACCCCCACGACCAGAGCGCAGGTGATGACCCGCAAAAGCCACGGCCAGCTGCCGCCCTCCTCGAAGCTCAGCTCGGAAAGGCGCGTCTGGCACAGGCGCTGCCATTCAAGACGCCAGTCGACAGATCTCATGACGACGTCTCCGATGCCGCCGGCCCTGTTGCCTGTTCATCACGCAATGCCCGCTCGGGCACCTGCAGATTGAAACGACGCTGGCTTGAGCGCTCGCTTTCGGCGCGCACATCCAGCAGCAGCGGCTCGCCCAGCACCGGTGCGCTGGCGAGCGCGCGCATCTGATCGGAGACCTGACGGTTGGTGCTCGCCAGCCCGCTGATATCGAGCTGCCCGTCATGACGCTCGATCCGGTCGTAGACCACCCCGTCGCCCAGGGTATCGGTCAGCGCCTGAAAAAGCGCCACCGTCTGGGGCCGGGAGAACTGCAGCCGGCGAATCAGCTCGATGCGCTCCTGCATCTGATGACGCTGTTCATCGAGAGCGCGCCCCTGGGTAATATCGTGCTCAAGGTCATCCGTGCGCTGCTGGATATGGGCGATATCGGCGTTGACACGACCGAGCTGGTAGTGCTGCCAGAACTGACATAAAAATCCGATGCCAAGCCCCAGCAGCACGCTGAATGCCAGCCAGAGATGAAACCGCCGGGTGCGGCGTTCGCGGGCCTGCTCACGCCAGGGCAGCAGATTGATATCGATACGGACATCGCCGGGCGTTGCCACTACCGTGTTCATGTCAGTGACCTCATGGCCAGACCACAGGCGGTCATCATGGCGGGCGCGTCCAGGGCAAGGCGGGCACTGTCGATGCCGCTGGCGATGCGCATGCTGGCAAACGGATTGGCCGGCACCACTTCAAGGCGGCTCTCCTCGGCCAGGCGCTCGGCCAGCCCCTCGATGACGCTGGAGCCGCCGGCCAGAATCAGCCGATCGATCTCGCAGGCCCCGGCCGTGGTGTAGTAAAGCTTCAGCGAGCGCATGATCTGCTGTACCAGCGACTCCCGGAACGGATGCAGAATGCGCTGGCGGTAGTCCGGCAGATCGTTGGTTTTCTTGGCACGCCCGGCCTCGTCAAAGGTCAGACGATAGTGCTGGCGAATTTCGTCGGTCAGCTGGCGCCCGCCCATGACGTTGTCGCGGGTGTGGACGATGCGCCCCCGGTGAAAGATGTGAAAGGCCGTCATGCTGGCACCGATATCGATCAGGGCACTGCCCCGGTCGGGGCGATGGGTCATTCGGGAGAGCAGGTAGCGGGTGGCACGCTCCATGGCGAACATTTCGACATCCACCACCGCAGGCTCAAGCCCGACCTGCTCCAGCACATCGGTCAGCAGCTGCATGTCCTGGCGGCGACAGGCCACCAGCAGGATGTCCTGCTGATCGTCGTAGCGGGCGTTGACCCCCAGACGCTGAAAGTCGAGCGTTACTTCGTTGAACGGAAACGGGATATGCTTGTCCGATTCCATGGCAATACGCTGGGCAATATCGTTGTCGTCAAACGACACCGGCATGCTCAGCACCTTGGTGATCACGGTACCGGTGGGCACGGCCACCACGGCGCGGCGCGCGCGCGGCCCGGCATGGTCGATGGCACGAGACAGCGTCATGACGACCTGATCCATATCACGAATGCGCCGCTCCACCACGGCGCGGTCCACCAGCGGGCGCACGGCCCAGGAGGCCACGCGCCAATGATCCCCCGAGCGCTCAAGCTCAAGCAGCTTGACGGTGGCCGAGGTAATGTCCACGCCGATCAACCCCTGTGTCGCACGTCCGAAACCCAGCACTCAAGCTCTCCGGCCAATGACCCGCCTTATGCGGACATTGTTTATAACGCGTTGGAGACTGCCGTGAAGTCGCAAATAACGGGGTTTACACACGCTTTAAACGGTTTTAAAAGCGATCACTCTGTGCTCGACTACCCATTAACGCTGGTCGCCCTGGCACCGGCTACTTATAATGCCCGGCTTGCTGGTTCCTTATTCCCGCGCGGTCTTCGACGACGACGCCAGACGGTCACCGATGTCCTGCGGACCCAAGCCCGCCTCATTGACGGAACACGTGTTACATGACGTTCATCAAGCGCCTGGTTTTCCACCTCTTTTTTCTGCTGCTTGCCATCACGGCGGGCATTGCGCTTTCAGTAGCTGGCGCTGCGCTCTACTTTGCCCCCAGCCTGCCCGACGTTCATCAGCTGCAGGACTACCAGCTCGAGATGCCGCTGCGGGTCTATACCAGTGATGACAAGCTCATCGGTGAGTTCGGCGCTCAGCGCCGCCAGCTGGTCAAGGGAGACGAGATTCCTCAGGACTTCATCAATGCCCTGCTGGCCGCCGAAGACGCCGGCTTCTATCAGCATCCGGGCGTGGACCCGCGCGGCCTGATGCGCGCCGCCCTGGAGCTGGGCACCAGCGGTCGCATCCGCTCCGGCGGCAGCACCATTACCATGCAGGTGGCCCGTAACTACCTGCTCACGCTTGATCAGACCTTTACCCGCAAGATTCGCGAGATCCTGCTGTCGCTGCAGATGGAACAGATTCTCTCCAAGCAGCAGATTCTCGAGCTCTACGTCAACAAGATCTATCTGGGTCAGGGCGCTTACGGTGTGGGTGCGGCCGCCGAGGCCTATTTCGACAAGCCGCTCAACGAGCTGAGCCTGCCGGAACTGGCCACCATCGCCGGGCTGCCCAAGGCGCCGTCGAGCCTGAACCCGATCAGCAGTCCTCAGCGCTCGCTGATTCGCCGCAACTGGGTGCTGCTGCGCATGAACCAGCTGGGTCTGATCGACCAGAACGCCTATCAAAACGCAGTTCAGGCGCCG
Organism: Kushneria sp. EE4; assembly: GCF_977968315.1. The sequence goes on along the minus strand of NZ_OZ386212.1, from coordinate 255,226 downwards.
ATCGAAACCCGTCGTCATCACACCCAGCCTGACGTTCAGGCCCCGTGGGTGGCCGAAATGGCGCGCCAGTACGCCGTCGAGCGCTTTGGTGACGACGCCTACACCGGCAACTACCGTATCGTCACCACCCTTGACAGCGAGATGCAGGAAGCCGCCCGCAACGCGCTGATCAACGGTCTGGTGGACTATGACACCCGTCACGGCTGGCGCGGCGCAGAAGAAAGCGACATTCCGGCCAGCCTGTCGGAAGCCCAGGACCGCACCGACCGGGCCGGACTTGAAGAAGAGCTCTCCGAGTCACCGGAAGTCGAAAGTACTGCCCGCGAGGCCGCGGCACGCAGCAAGACTACCGTGGCCGGCATCGACGGCGATGTCAGCAACTGGCAGCGCGTGCTCGATGCCACGCCGCGTCTGGGCCCGCTGCAGCCGGCCATCGTGATCGACACCAATGGCCGCACCATGCGTGTGCTTGATGACAACGATGAGGTCATCACCATCGAGTGGCCGGGCCTTGAATGGGCGGCACGCTACCTGAGCCCGCGTGGCCGTGCGGCGGCGCCGAGCAGTGCCGGACAGATTGCCGATCGCGGCGATCTGGTTCGCATCATGGAGCGCACCCGCGGTGACGGCTGGCGTCTGGCACAGATGCCGCAGGCCGAAGGCGCACTGGTGTCGCTGGACCCGCAGACCGGCGCACTCAGAGCCCTGCAGGGCGGTTTCAGCTTCGCCAGCAGCAAGTTCAACCGCGTCACCCAGGCACGCCGCCAGCCCGGTTCCAACTTCAAGCCCTTCATCTATCTGGCCGCGCTTGAAAGCGGCATGACACCGGCCACCATCGTCAACGATGCCCCGATCGTGCAGGCCGGTATCGGCAATCAGGACGCCTGGCGCCCGGAGAACTCCGAGCGCAGTTTCGGTGGCCCCACGCGTCTGCGCGTGGGCCTGTATCGCTCGCTGAATCTGGTGACCATTCGTACCCTGCAGTCGGTGGGTCTGGACAACACCATCGACTTTCTGGTGAACATGGGCTTTGAGCGCAATCGGCTGCCACAGGGCCTGTCGCTGGCGCTGGGCACGGCCGAGCTGACGCCGCTGGAGATTGCCCGCGGCTACGCCGAGATCGCCAACGGCGGTTTCCGCATCAAGCCGTGGTTCATCGAGCGCGTCACTCAGGGCGAGGACGGTCCCAACCTGCTGGAAGAGACCAACCCGCCGGCAGCGTGTCGCGAGTGCGATCCGATGGATGCCACCGTCACCATCGGTGAGCGCACCTATCCAATCGCCGAGCGCGTGGCCTCGCCCGAATCGGTGTACATGCTGCGCACCATGATGCGCGATGTGATCGAGCGCGGCACCGGTCGCGCCGCCCTGTCGCTCAATCGCGGGGATATTGCCGGCAAGACCGGGACCACCAACGATCAGCGTGATGCCTGGTTCTCCGGGTTCAACAGCAACGTGGCCACCAGCGTGTGGGTCGGCAAGGACACCAACGAAACCATTGCCGAATACGGCGCCCAGGCCGCGCTGCCCATCTGGAACGACTTCATGGGCACGGTGCTTCAGGGCACGCCCGAGGCCACGCCGAATGCGCCCGAAGATATCGTGACGGTGCGTATCGATCCCGATACCGGCAAGCGTCTGCATGACGAAGACGGCGGCGGCATCACCGAGATCTTTAGAAAGGACAATCTGCCGCCTTATCAGCAGCGCTCGATTCGTCCTGAACTTGAATCGGAAAGCGGCTCTCAGGGTACCGGCAGCTACGACGCCATTTTCTGATCGTGCCATATGCCTGCCCGGGCACAACCGGGCAGGTATTCAAACCGCAGTGAAACTTCATGACCATGCGCCCACCCGCTCACGCCAACATCGATGTCACGACCGCGCCTGCGCCGGTTGCTCTGTCCTTCCCGTTACCGGCCCTGCGCCGGCGTATCGGCTTTTTTGTGCTGGTCGCTCTTGCCTGCTGGCACAACAGCGCCCGGGCGGCCGACTCGCTGTTCTATGCCCCGCCGCCGCCCAGCGACGATGCCGTGCCCTTTTCGGGCGCCATCGAGCTTGGCTATACCTCGCTGTCCGGCAACACCAACACCGAGACGCTGCTGGGCAAGGGTCGCATCACCTGGTATGACCAGGCCTGGACACATACCACCCGCGCCGAGGTGAAAAGCGTCAGCGACAGCGAAAACACCACTGCCGAGCAGTATCTTTTCAGTCAGCGCGAGCGCTACTCGCTGGGAGATTCTCCCAACTACCTCTTCGGGCTGGCGCGCTATGAAAAGGAGCGCTTTTCGGGCTACGACAATCAGTTCACGACCATCATCGGCTACGGTCGCCAGATCTTTGATACCGACCTTCAGGCGCTGTCGCTGGAGGCGGGCCCGGGCTATCGCTTTGACGACTACGAAAACGGCGGCAGCCGACACATGGTGCTGGGCTATCTGGCGGCCGACTACGCCCTGTCGCTGTCGGATACGGCCAGCTTCATTCAGCAGTTTTCGGTCGAAGGCGCCGACGACAACGTGACCCTTCGCGCCTACTCGGCCATCTCGGTTGCCATCAATTCCAGCCTGTCGCTGCGGGTGTCCCACGACATCAAAAGCAACTCCAATCCGCCGCGCGAGGCGGATGCCAAGACTGATCGCACCACGGCAGCGTCGGTGGTTTACAACTTCTAACGCCGGCCAACGTTTCGGCCCACGAAGACATCAGGTCTCACAAAACATCACCCTAAACCCCGTCTCTTCCGGGCACACTGCGCTCGCGCAGCGCCTGCTCCGGAGAGACGCTGTGGGATCACACCACCACTACAGCTGCTGTCGCAGTGCATCGGTACTTGAGAGATTGTCACCATCATGGGTTCACGCCGTACACGTTCTTTTTCTTTTGCCGTCTTTTTGCCGCTACTGGCCACCGTACTGCCCTGCGGGCAGAGCCTGGCCGCCGATAACGAAAACTTTGCCGGCTACTCCACGCTTGAAAGTGCTTCTCAGGCCGATGAGTACTTCGATGGCGAGTATTCGCTGGGTTACACGAAACTCTCGGGCAACAGCAACAGCTCCAGCCTGCGTACCAGCACCAACCTCACCTGGTATGACGGCCCCTGGTCGTGGAATCTCTACGCCGGTATCAACAGCGCCAGCGATGACAACGACACCTCGGCCGAGAACTACAATCTCGGCGGGCGCACCCGCTTTAACCTCAGCGATGACAACTATCTCTTTGGCCTGGCGCGCTGGCGCAAGGACCGCTTCGCCGGCTACAACTCGCAGAGCACGCTGGCCGGCGGTTACGGTCGTCAGCTGCTCAGCGGCCCGCCACAGGCCCTGTCGATCGAGGCAGGCCCTGGCGTGCGTCGCGACAGCTATACCGACGGCGGCGGCGAAAAATATCGGGCGCTGGCCTACAGCGGGCTGAACTATCGCTGGCAGGTCTCCGACACGGCCACCTTCGGTCAGGATCTGGTACTGGAAGCCACCGGACTCAACCTCATCATGCGCTCCCAGACCTCGATGACGGTGGCGATCAACGACGCCCTGGCGATGCGTCTGTCCTACGATGTCGATTTCAACGACGACCCGCCCGAAGACGCCAGCCACAAGACCGATACCACCACGGCTGTCTCGGTGGTCTACGACTTCTAACGCCCTTCGTTTCCAGGCCGGTTGCCGGACATGAAAAAGCCCCGCGACCAGGAGGTCGCGGGGCTTTTCGTATCGCCCGGCGGACTTGATCAGCCGCCGTAGACGTCCTCGACGCTTTTAAGCGGATAGTGGGACGGATAGGCCTTCGTGGCCACACCTGAATCCACTGCGGCACGGGCCACGGCTGAAGACACGCGATCAAGCAGGCGCGAATCCAGCGGCGTGGGAATGATATAGCCCCGGCCGAACTCGAGCGATTCAAGCTCATAGGCCGTCAGCACATCATCGGTGACCGGCTCGCGGGCGAGGTCCTTGAGGGCATGGACGGCGGCGACCTTCATTGCTTCATTGATTTCGCGGGCCCGCACATCCAGCGCGCCGCGAAAGATGAAGGGAAAGCCCAGCACGTTGTTGACCTGGTTGGGATAGTCCGAGCGCCCGGTCGCCATGATTACATCATCACGGGTGGCATGGGCCGTATCGGGATGAATCTCCGGGTCCGGATTGGAGCAGGCAAAAACGACGGGATTGGCCGCCATTTTTTTCAGCTGCTCAGCGGCAAACAGATCCGGACCGGACAGACCGATAAACACATCGGCGCCGTCGATGGCATCATCCAGGCTGCGCTCGGAGGTAGTGGCCGCGTAGCGCGCCTTGAACTCGTTAAGATCATCACGACCGTCGTGAATGACGCCGCGGCTGTCGAGCATGCGAATGTTGTTGCGTGCCGCGCCGCAGGCGATCAAAAGATCCATGCAGGCGATCGCTGCCGACCCCGCCCCCAGACACACGATTCGAGCGTCTTCCAGCGTCTTGCCGGCGATATCCAGGGCGTTGAGCAGCCCCGCCGCAGTGACAATCGCCGTACCGTGCTGGTCATCGTGAAAGACCGGGATATCACAGCGCGCCTTGAGCTCGCGCTCGATCCGGAAGCACTCGGGTGCCTTGATGTCTTCCAGATTGATGCCGCCCCAGCTGCAGGCGATATTGGCCACGGTCTCGATAAAGGCGCCGGGATCGGCGTTGTCGACCTCGATGTCGATGGCATTGATGCCGGCAAAGCGCTTGAACAAAACGCCCTTGCCTTCCATGACCGGCTTGCTGGCCAGCGCCCCCAGATTGCCCAGCCCTAAAATGGCGCTGCCGTTGGAGATGACGGCGACCAGGTTGCCCTTGCCGGTATAGCGATAGGCGGTTTCCGGGTCGCGGGCGATTTCACGCACCGGCTCGGCCACGCCCGGGCTATAGGCCATGGCGAGATGTTTTGAAGACGTGGTGGGCTTGGTAAGCTCGATACTCAGCTTCCCCGGAATCGGGTGAGCGTGATAATCCAGTGCGGCCTGTCTCTTGTCCTGGGACATGTCTATTACTCGGTCTAAAATCAATTATCAATTCGGCGGAGCGTATCGAAAAACCCCTGCCCCTACAAGCTGACAACCCCGGACGCACAGCGCCTACAAAAGCGCTACAAAAACGTGGCAAGGGATCGCCGTCACGACCGGATAACAGAACGTGCTACCCTGCGCGGCCCGTGAAATGACCGCTAAAAAGCGATCTGACCAACCCCTTCCTTTATACCTCTGGAGCAAGCCGACCGTGTCCACGTCCGGGCCTGACCGCGTGATTCTGGCAGTCGCCGTGCCCTCGCCGCTCAAGCGAGTATTCGACTATCTGCCCGGCCGGGAAACCCCCGACAACGGCTGGGTGGCCGGCGTGCGCGTGCGCGTGCCCTTCGGACGGCGCTCGGTGGTCGGCGTGGTGGTCGAGATTCGACATCAAAGCGATGTGCCACCTGATCGCCTGCGTGGCATCGAAACCCTGATCGATCGAAGCCCCCTGCCCGAGGACTGGCTGTGGCTGTGCCGCTTTGCCGCACGCTATTACCAGCACTCGCTGGGCGAGACCCTCAACAGTGCCATGCCGGCCCTGCTGCGCCAGGGCCGGCCGCTGGAGGCGCGCTCTCAGGCACGCTGGTTGATCACCGATGCCGGCCGGGCGTCGGACGAGGCCCTGTCACGGGCGCCTCGCCAGGCCGAACTGCTGGCCGCCATCGCTCAGCACCCGCGCGGGCTGGTGGCCTCGGCCATCACCGCGCTGGGATTTAACCGGACACAGCTTCACGCCCTGCGTGACAAGGGGCTTATCGACTGCCGCGAGGAGAGCGTGGCCGCCCCCGCCGGCGAGCGCACGGCCGCGACACTGGCCGAGCCCACCCTCGCCCTCAACCGTGAACAGTCGGGCGTCCTCGCCGAGCTTCATCAGGACATGGACCGGTTTCGGGTCTCGCTGTTGCACGGCGTGACCGGCAGCGGCAAGACCGAGGTCTATCTGCAGCTGATTGAGGCGGTCATCGACCGCGGGGGCCAGGCGCTGGTACTGGTGCCCGAGATCGGCCTGACACCGCAGACGCTGTCGCGCTTTCGAAAACGATTCAACGCGCCGGTCATTGCCCTGCATTCCGGGCTCAACGACAACGAACGCCTGGACAGCTGGGAGGCCGCCCGCTCGGGGCGCGCGGCCGTTTTGATCGGCACGCGCTCGGCCGTCTTTACGCCTCTGGCGCGCCCCGGCGTCATCATCGTGGATGAGGAGCACGACGGCTCTTTCAAGCAGCAGGACAGTCTGCGCTATCATGCTCGCGATCTGGCCATCGTTCGCGCCCAGCATCATGGCATCCCCATCGTGCTGGGCAGCGCCACGCCATCGCTGGAAAGTCTTTCGCGGGCGCGTGACGGCCACTACCGCCATTTACGACTCACTACCCGCGCCGGCAACGCCGCGCCGGCGGCACTGTCGCTGGTGGATCTGCGTGGCAAACCTCAGCGTGGCGGGCTCGGCCCTCAGGCGCTGGCCGCCATCAAGGAACACCTTCAGGCGAAGCGCCAGGTGTTGGTGTTCGTCAACCGTCGCGGCTTTGCGCCGACGCTTGCCTGTCATCAGTGCGGCTGGCTGGCCGAATGCCCTCAGTGCGACGCCCGCATGACCCTGCACCGTGACCCGCACCGCCTGATTTGCCATCACTGCGAGCAGCAGCGCGGCGTGCCGGACGCCTGTCCCGACTGTGGCAGCGCCGATTTAAGGCCCCAGGGCGCCGGGACCGAGCGCACCGAAGAGGCGCTGCAGGAGGCCTTCAGCGACACCCGTATCCTGCGCATCGACCGCGACAGCACCCGCCGGCGTGACGCGCTGGAACACACGCTCAACGAGATCCGCCAGGGCAATTCCTGCCTGCTGGTCGGCACCCAGATGCTGGCCAAGGGCCACCACTTTCCTCATGTCACGCTGGTGGTGGTGGTCAACGCCGACGGCGGGCTGTATAGCGCCGATTTCCGCGCGCTCGAACACTCCGCGCAACTGCTGACCCAGGTCGCCGGCCGCGCCGGGCGTGCCCAGCATCCGGGCCGGGTGCTGATCCAGACCCTGCATCCCGAAGACCCGAGCCTGAGGCTGCTGGTCGAGGAGGGCTATGACGCCCTGGCCGAGTCGCTTTTGACCGAGCGCCGTCTGGCCGGCCTGCCGCCCTTTCGCTTCATGGCGATGATGCGCGGCGAAAGTGCGCGCATGGAGGCCGTCATCGAGCTGTTCACCCAGGCCGGAGACGCCGTACGAAAGTGGCTCGATGAGCGGGGCCTGGCCGTGCACTGTCTGGGGCCGGTCCCGGCCCCCATGGAGCGGCGCCAGAACCGCTATCACGCCCAGCTTTTGTTGAGTGCCGACCGACGCGGTGCCCTGCATGAGGCCAGCGCCTGGCTGGATGAGTGGATGTCACAGCAAAGCGATGCCCGGCGCCTGCGCTACAGCATCGACATCGATCCGCAGGAAATGTACTGAGCCAACGGGCCCCGGCCACATGCACGCGATACACCCCGGACACAATACCGGTTTTGACACTGTCCACGGTTGAACGATAATGGCGGGCGCCAAAGCGCCTGCCCCTGTCTGATCCAGACGGCGTCAGCGGGACACCTGTCATCAGGCGCGCAGTTCAAGACCTGGCCGAATGCGTCGGGCCAGCCATCCACGACCATAGATGCCAGCATGAAAGAGACAATCACCCTACTGCTTAACACGGCGCTTGAGGCCATCAAGGCCGAAGGCGTTTTGCCCATCGGCATCGAGCCCGACATACGTGTCGACGTTGCGCGTGACCGGGCCCACGGCGACTACGCCAGCAATCTGGCCATGATGCTGGCCAAACCCGCCGACATGAAGCCGCGCGAGCTGGCAGAGCGTCTGATTGCCGTGATGCCGGCCTCCAGCGCCATTTCAAGCGTCGAGATTGCCGGCCCCGGCTTTATCAATTTCTTCGTCAACACCAGCGCCGCCGGCGAAGTGCTTTTTGACATCCTTGACGCCGGTGACGCGTTTGGTCGCAACAGTGACGGCCAGGGTCAGAAAGTGCAGGTCGAGTTTGTCTCGGCCAACCCGACCGGCCCGCTGCACGTGGGCCACGGCCGCGGCGCGGCGGTAGGCGACAGCCTGTGTCGCCTGCTCGAGGCCAACGGCTACAGCGTTACCCGCGAGTTCTACTATAACGATGCCGGCGCCCAGATCGACAATCTGGCCCTGTCGGTGGCGGCGCGCATCAAGGGCATCGAGCCCAACGACCCGGCCTGGCCGGCCGACGGCTATCGCGGCGAGTACATTCAGGACGTGGCGCGCGCCTATATGCAGGGCGACACCGTCACCGCCGACGACCGTCAGGTCACGGCCGCGGCCGATTCCGACGACATGGACGCCATTCGCGCCTTTGCGGTCGCCTGGCTGCGCCACGAACAGGATCTTGATTTAAAGGCCTTCGGTGTCGGCTTTGACGTCTTTTTCCTTGAGTCCGACCTTTATGAAAGCGGCAAGGTGGAGGCCACGGTCAAGCGTCTGATCGAGGGCGGTCATACCTACGAGTCCGACGGCGCGCTGTGGCTCAAGACCACCGACTTCGGCGATGACAAGGATCGCGTGATGCGAAAGCGCGAGGGCGGCTACACCTACTTCCTGCCCGACGTCGCCTATCATCTCGACAAGTGGGAGCGCGGCTTTACCACCGTCATCAACGAACAGGGCGCCGACCACCACTCCACGGTGACCCGCGTTCGCGCCGGTCTTCAGGCGCTGGATACCGGCATCCCGAAGAACTGGCCGGACTACGTCCTGCACCAGATGGTGCTGGTCACCCGCTCGGGTCAGGAGGTCAAGCTCTCCAAGCGGGCCGGCAGCTACGTCACTCTGCGTGATCTCATCGATGAGGTCGGCCGTGACGCCACGCGCTACTTCCTGGTGTCGCGCGCAGCCACCTCGCAGATGACCTTTGATATCGATCTGGCACGCTCCCAGTCCAGCGACAACCCGGTCTACTACGCCCAGTACGCCCACGCGCGCGTATGCAGCGTGGAGAAAAAGGCCGCTGATAACGGCTGGGCCTTTGACGCGGACCTGGCGCAGGCATCGCTGCATCTGCTTGAAGACGCTCGCGAGCGCGATCTCATCAACCGGCTGGGCAGCTGGCCCGAGACGGTGCGCCGTGCCGCCGAGCAGCGCGAGCCGCAGCAGATCGCCCTGTATCTGCAGGAACTCGCCAGCGAATTCCACACCTGCTACAACGCCGTCAAGGTCATGGTCGATGACGCCGATCTGCGCAACGCGCGACTGGCGCTCGGCCTGGCCGTACGCCAGGTCATGCGCAACGGGCTTGACCTGCTGGGCGTTTCGGCCCCCAGGGAGATGTAAATGGCACAGCGCCAGAGCAAGAAGGCGCCCTCGGACAAGGGCGCCACATCACGCAACAAGGCAAAGGGTGGCGGCGACGGCTTCCATATTCCCGGCTGGCTGTGGGCACTGGTCGGCGTTATTGCAGGCTTTGCCATCGCCCAGTACTTCCAGAACGATGCGCCGCCCAAGCGCGACCAGGTCGCCGCCGTGGTGGCCAAAAAGCGCGCCGATGGCGCAGAGCAGCCGCAGGACGGCGAGGCGTCACAGCAGGACAGCGAAGAAGGTCAGATGCCGACCTTTGAGTTCTACACCCTGCTGCCCGAATCGGAAGTGATCGCGCCGAACGTGGAAGACTACAGCTCGCCCCCACGCCCCGGCACCGAAGGCGCCGTACTGGAACAGCATGCCAGGCGCATCGCGGGCAGTGACGGCACCTCCTCGGTAAGCAACCCGAACGGCAACGCCTCGTCGCAGCAGAGTGCTCCGCCATCCCGGCCCGAACCGGCGCCCGAGCGCTCGGACAATGCCAAAAGCGATGACGCCATCCAGCAGCTGGCCTCTCGCCACGAGTCGGCCAGCACCCGCCAGAGCGCGCCGGCCCGGCAGGAAAGCGCAAGCAGCAGCAACGCCGGCTCGGGCAACGGTCCCAGCTACATGCTGCAGGCGGCGTCGTTCAAGTCACAAAGCGATGCCAACGCCATGGCCGGCAAACTGCGCGATTTGGGCCTTGTCACCCAGGTAAGCCAGGTCCAGACGGCGGACGGCACCACCTGGCACCGCGTGCAGGCCGGCCCCTATCAGGACTCGGGTGAGCTTTCTCGCGCCCGGGGACTGATGCAGACCCGCGGCATCGATCCGATGCAGATTCAGCAGCGCTGAGACCCGACGCCTGCCGACACAAGGGGTGCCTGTTGCCATGCAGCAGGCACCCTTTTTCATGAATCCGGGCATCGCCCCCAGGTGTTGATGGCGCTGAAAGCGTGCCACGCCGGGGTCGTCATGCACACTTCAGTCAATTTCCCTTTGAGTCATGGCTTGATTTGGGCAGCGAGAGCCCGCACTTCAGGGGAAAGTTTTCAAAACGCAGACGATGTACGCGCCGTTTGCGTTCAAGTCACCAGGTGCATGTCACCAACGCATTGGAGTAGCGCCGATGACCACGATTGTTTCCGTTCGCCGCGGCGAACAGGTCGCCCTGGCCGGCGACGGACAGGTATCGCTGGGTAATACGGTCATGAAGGGCAACGCCAGCAAGGTCCGCCGTTTTCATCGCGGCCAGGTGCTGGCCGGCTTTGCCGGCGGCACAGCGGATGCCTTCACGCTGTTTGAGCGCTTTGAAGCCCAGCTTGAGAAGTATCAGGGTCATCTGGCCAAGGCCGCCGTGGAGCTTGCCAAGGAGTGGCGCACCGACCGCGCCCTGCGCAAGCTCGAGGCGATGCTGGCCGTGGCCGACCGCCATTCCTCGCTGATCATTACGGGCACCGGCGATGTGCTGGAGCCCGAACACGGCATCATCACCATCGGTTCGGGCGGTCAGTATGCCAACGCCGCCGCGCGCGCCCTGGTGCAGAATACCGACCTGTCAGCGCGTGACATCACTGAAAAGAGCCTCGCGATTGCGGCAGATATCTGTGTGTACACCAACCACAACGTGACGCTCGAATCACTGGACTGATCATGACCGAGACTTCCATGTCCCATCAAAACGCCAACAGCAATCACATGACCCCGCGCGAGATCGTGCACGCGCTGGATCAATACATCATCGGCCAGGCCGAAGCCAAGCGCGCCGTGGCGATCGCCCTGCGCAACCGCTGGCGCCGCATGCAGCTCGATGACGCGCTGCGCCCGGAGGTCACGCCCAAAAACATCCTGATGATCGGCCCGACCGGCGTGGGCAAGACCGAAATCGCGCGCCGCCTGGCCAAGCTGGCCAACGCGCCGTTTATCAAGATCGAGGCAACCAAGTTTACCGAAGTCGGCTACGTCGGGCGCGATGTCGAATCGATCATTCGTGATCTGGTGGAAGCGGCCATCAAGCTGGTGCGTGAGCAGGCCAAGTCACAGGTCGGCCACAAGGCCGATGACGCCGCCGAAGAGCGCATTCTCGACGCCCTGCTGCCGCCTGCCCGTGGCAGCGAATACGACAGCGGCAAGGGTCGTGACAGCGCCACGCGTCAGACCTTTCGCAAGCAGCTGCGCGAGGGCACGCTCGATGACAAGGAGATCGACATCGAGCTGTCACCGGCCGGTCAGGGCATGGACTTTCAGGCCCCGCCGGGGATGGAAGACATGGCCAACCAGCTCTCCAGCATGTTTTCCAACATGGGCAAGCAGAACAAGGAGACGCGCCGTCTCACCGTGAAGGAAGCCTTCAAGCTGGTCCGTGATGAAGAGGCCTCAAGGCTGGTCAACGATGACGATCTCAAGGCCCGGGCCATCGAAGCCGTGGAACAAAACGGCATCGTGTTTCTCGACGAGATCGACAAGGTGGCCAAGCGCGCCGAATCCGGCAGCGGTGGCGATGTCTCCCGCGAGGGCGTACAGCGTGACCTGCTGCCGCTGATCGAGGGGTCCACGGTGTCCACCAAGCACGGCATGGTGCATACCGATCACATCCTCTTTATCGCCTCTGGCGCGTTCCACCTCTCCAAGCCCTCGGATCTGATTCCGGAGCTGCAGGGTCGCCTGCCGATTCGCGTGGAGCTTTCGGCGCTGTCACCGAACGAATTCAAGCGCATTCTGACCGAGCCGTCGGCCTCGCTGACGCGTCAGTATGAAGCGCTGATGAAGACCGAAGGGCTGGACATCGAATTTACCGATGACGGCATCGAGCGCATTGCGCAGACGGCCTGGCAGGTCAACGAAGGCACCGAAAACATCGGCGCACGGCGTCTGCACACGGTCATGGAACGCCTGCTGGAAGAAGCGCTCTTTGACGGCAGTGACATGAAGGGCCCGCTGGTGATCGACGGCGCCTATGTCGATGAGCGTCTGGGCGAGCTGGCCCGCGATGAGGATCTGTCTCGCTATATCCTCTGAGCGTCTTTATCGTTTGACGCCAACCGCGTATCCTGGAGGGCGGCCCGTTCATGGGCCGCCCGTTTTTTGACATGATGCCCGCCCCGTTCGGAAAAAGGCATCATCCGGTGCGACCCAACATGGAGCCATCCCATGAGTGCCCCCATGCCAACCGGCGTTCACTACCATCAGCGCAGTCGCGAACTGGCGCTGACCTATGACATCGAGGGTGAGGCGCAAAGCTTTCGTCTCAGCGCCGAAATGCTTAGAGTCTATTCACCCTCGGCCGAAGTGCGCGGCCACAGTCCGGAGCAGGCCGTTTTGCAGACCGGCATGAAATATGTCGGTCTCAAAAACGTCACGCCGGTGGGCAATTACGCCCTCAAGCTGCATTTTGATGACGGCCACGACAGCGGTCTGTATACCTACGCCTATCTCTGGGAGATGATCGAAAACCGCGAGCTGTGGTGGGACGACTATCTTCACGAGCTCAAAAAGGCCAATGCGTCACGCGAGCCGCTGGGCATACCGCTGCAGCGCCAGTGACGCCATCCCGAATGGGCGTCAGGACAAATGATGTCCTGAAAGCTACAATGGCTCTCGACAGGCGCGCCCCTCCCGACCGGACAGACAACGCCTTCATGCCCATCGGGCAGGCAGCGCCGCCGATACCAGAATACATGACTTGCAAACGCTGACAGGGGAACGCCATGGACAAGCAGACAACGCACTTCGGCTATGAGGAAGTCCCTGTCGAGGAGAAGGCCGGCCGCGTCGAGCAGGTCTTCGATAGCGTGGCACGCCGCTATGACGTCATGAACGATCTGATGTCGATGGGCGTTCATCGCTTCTGGAAGCGCGTGGCGCTGGAGCGTTCGGGCGTACGCCGCGGCCATGCCGTACTGGACATCGCCGGCGGCACCGGCGACCTGACGGCCAAATTCGTGGAGCGTGTCGGCCCCACCGGTCGGGTAGTGCTGGCCGATATCAACGCCGCCATGCTGCAGGTCGGGCGTGACCGTCTGATGGATCGCGGCATCGGCGCTCAGGTCGAGATCGTGCAGGCCGATGCCCAGGCCCTGCCCTTTCCGGACAACACCTTTGACTGCATTACCATTGCCTTCGGTCTTCGCAACGTCACCGACAAGGATGCAGCCCTTGCCTCCATGGCGCGCGTGCTCAAGCCGGGTGGCCGGCTGCTGATCCTGGAATTTTCAAGACCCGTCAATGCGGTTTTCGAAAAGGTCTATGATCAGTACTCCTTCCATGTGCTGCCCCGCATCGGCAAGTGGGTGGCCAACGATGCCGATTCCTATCGCTATCTGGCCGAATCGATCCGCATGCATCCCGATCAGCCGACGCTCAAGGCGATGATGGAAAATGCAGGGCTTGAGCGCGTCGAGTACACCAACATGACCGGCGGTGTTGTGGCACTGCACCGCGGTATCAAGTTCTGAACGGCCCGTGCGGATGGTGCCCTTCGCTTGGCAGCATCCGCCGGGGCGCTTTCCCGACAGGGTTAACGGCATGACATACGCGTATTTCATGACTTTTCGTCATTGCATTTCTCAAGGGCAGTCCCGCTGATGTCCTTTATTACCCCCGTACTGCTGGCCGGTATCGAAAAGAGCGTCAATCGCTTGCTGGCACGCGACCCGGCGGCGCCGTCTCGTCTGGCGGCCATGGCCGGACAGCGTCTTTTGCTGCGGCTTGAGTCGCCCCGTATCGAAGTACTGGTCATCTTTCATATCCATGGCCTCACGCTCGCCTCGCTGCCCGACGGCGAAGATCGTGACGCCGACACGACCATCGAAATCGATGCCGACACGCTGGGCGCCCTGCTTGGCGGCATGCCGATCCAGTCGCTCATGACCAGCCATCGACTGGTCGTGCGCGGCCAGCTCGGCCTTTTGATGCAGGCCCGTGAGCTGCTCATGGATCTTGATATCGACTGGGAAGGCGCCTTTGCCGAATGGTTCGGCGAGGCACCGGCGCACAGCCTGGCCACCGGCCTGCGACGCCTGGGCCACTTTGGTGTGCACTCATCAAGAAGTCTTGAGCAGGATCTGCGCGAGTACATTCTGGAAGAGGGCCAGTGGCTTGCCGGCCGCGCCCGCTTTGATGTGGCCCGCGATCATCTGACCGAACTCGAAATTGCGACGGACCGGCTGGAAGCCCGGCTTGAACGTCTCAACCGTCGTCTGCGAGGGCATCACTCTTGATGACGCTATGGCGCCTGATCCGTATTGCCTGGGTGGTCACCCGTTACCGGCTCGACAGCCTGATTCCTGCCGAGCGGCTGCCGGGTTATGCCCGCTTTTTGATGGCCATTGCCCCCATCCGGCTGTTCCCGAAAGGGGACAGGACGCGTGGCGAGCGCCTGCGACTGGCCCTGGAAGATCTGGGGCCCATTTTTATCAAGTTCGGTCAGATGCTATCGACCCGGCGCGATCTGATGCCGCCGGATATTGCCGTTGAACTCAAGCGGCTGCAGGATCAGGTACCGCCCTTTCACAGCGAGACGGCGCGCAACATCATCGAGGAAGAACTCGGCGCCCCGGTCGGTGAGCTGTTCGATCACTTTGAACCCGATTCGATGGCCTCGGCTTCCATTGCCCAGGTCCATGCCGCGCGCCTGCACACCGGCGAAGAGGTCGTGGTAAAGGTCATTCGCCCCGGTATCGACAGCGTCATGCGCAACGACATGGCGCTTTTGTATACCTTTGCAAAGGTCCTTTTGAAGGTCTGGCCCGAGGCCCGACGCCTGCGGCCCGTGGAAGTGGTCAAGGACTATGAGTCTACGCTCTTTGATGAGCTCGATCTGCAAAAGGAGGCGGCCAATACCTCCCAGCTCAAGCGCAACTTTCAGCACTCGCCGCTGTTACACGTCCCGACCATCTACTGGCCGCTGACGCGCAAGCGTGTCATGACCCAGGAGCGGGTCAACGGTGAACCCGTGGCCAATACCGAGGCGCTGGAAGCTCAGGGCGTCGACATGCGCCTGCTCGCCGAGCGCGGCGTGGAGATCTTTTTTACCCAGGTGTTTCGCGACAACTTTTTCCATGCCGACATGCACCCGGGCAACATCTTTGTTGATATCAGCAATCCGAGCGACCCGAGCTACATTGCCATCGACTGCGGCATCGTGGGCAGCCTGACCCGGGAAGATCAGGACTATCTGGCGCGCAACATCATCGCGTTTTTCCGTCAGGACTATTACGAAGTGGCCATGCTGCACATCGAGTCCGGATGGGTGGGCGAGGATACCCGCGCCAACGAATTTGCCGCCGCCATTCGCTCGGTATGTGAGCCCATTCTGGAAAAGCCGCTCAAGGACATCTCCTTTGGCCAGGTGCTGATGGGGCTTTTCCAGACGGCGCAGCGCTTTCACATGGAGGTGCAGCCGCAGCTGGTCCTCTTGCAAAAGACCCTTCTCAATATTGAAGGGCTGGGGCGCACCCTGTATCCCGAACTCGACCTGTGGCACACCGCCAAACCCTTTCTGGAGCGCTGGATGCACGAGCGTGCCGGGCCCAAGGGGTTCTGGGAAGAGCTCAAGCGCCAGGCACCGGATCTGGCCCAGCGTATTCCGCAGCTTCCGGTACTGGCCCATCAGGCCCTGTCCCAGGTCGAAAACGAGCGCAAGCACCGCGAGCAGCAAACGGCCGCTCTGGTCACGCTTCAAAACACCTCGTCGGGCGTACGCCGGGGCGCGCGCCGGATACGCATCGGGCTGATCCTGATCGCGGGCGCTCTGGCCTGGCAGCCCATTTCACAGTGGGCGATGCAGCAGCACTGGAGTATCCTGGCGGCCGCCGGTATCGGCCTGGTGCTGGTGATCTGGCGCTGAGCGGTGCAGATAACATCGACACATTGCGGGCGGTGATGATATAAGCTCCCATCATCCTGAACACGCCCTGGCATGAAACATCAGGAACCCATCTCAATGAGCACGATTCTCGAGCAGCTCGATCAACGCCTGGCCGAGCGGCGCCATGGTGACGCTGATACGTCCTACGTCGCCGGCCTGCACCAGCGCGGTCTCAACAAGATTCTGGAAAAGGTGGGCGAAGAATCGATCGAAGCGATCCTGGCCGCCCGCGATGCCGAGCACGGTGACGAAAGCGCCCGTCAGGCACTGGTCAACGAGACGGCCGATCTCTGGTTTCATTCGCTGGTCATGCTCTCGCATCTGGGATTGGACCATCGCGGCGTGCTTGAAGAGCTGGCACGTCGTCAGGGCATTTCGGGACTCGAGGAAAAGGCATCGCGCACTAACGGCTAACGTTTGCCCCTTTTGCCTGTCCTATCACTACAATGAAGGTGCAGCCCCTGGCGGCACCGGACTTATCAACGACCGTGTCCTGTCGGACACAATGGAGAAACGCCATGTTGGGTGGTATCAGTATCTGGCAGCTTCTGATCGTTCTGGGCATCATTATTCTGATTTTCGGCACGAAAAAGCTTCGCAATCTGGGCGGCGATCTGGGCGGCGCCATCAAGGGCTTCAAGCAGGCCGTCAACGATGATGACGACACGACCAGCAAACCTCAGCAGCGCGTCAAGCATGACGAGACCCCGGGCAACGAGACCATCGATAGCCATACGGACACGCGCGAAAAAGAAGACACCCGGAAATAACTCTCAATGTTCGATGTCAGTTTTCCCGAGCTGATCGTGATCGGCGCCATCGCCCTGGTGGTGCTGGGCCCCGAGCGTCTGCCAACGGCAGCACGCACGGCCGGCCTGTGGCTGGGAAAGATCAAGCGAACGGTTTCCAGCGTTCAGCAGGAGATCACCTCCCAGCTCGAGACCGAAGAGCTGCAGCGCAAGATGAAAAGCCAGCAGGACCGCTTCGATCAGGGGCTGAAAAAGGCCCGGACTGATATCGAGAGTCTGGGAGATGATCCCTCTGCCGGCAGTCGAAAGCTTTCGGACAAGGCCCTTGCTGATGAGCGCTCGTCACAGCCAACAGACGAGCCACCCAGGGTCGATGAGACACCCGGAACCGATCAGACGCCAGAGCACCCAAAGCCTGATGTCGAATCGTCAACCAGGCCGGCACCGGATCGCCATGCGAACACTGCCGACCCTTCGACTGCCCCGGCGCCGGCCTCCGAGGCCGCTTTTGATGAGCAGAAACCATCCGATGCCGCCGTCTCTCGACCACCGGCATCGGACCGTCATGACAGGGATAACCACGATCGATGAGCCCACAGGACGATAATCAGTCGCAGACACCGCTGATCGATCACCTTATTGAACTGCGCTCGCGCCTTTTACGCGCCATGATCGTCATCGTGGTGGCGTTTGCCGCGCTTTATGCCTTTTCCAATCAGATCTACACCTTTGTGGCCGAGCCGCTCATGGCGCTGCTGCCGCCCGGCTCGCAGATGATCGCCACGGAAGTCGCCTCGCCGTTTCTGGCGCCGTTCAAGCTGACGCTGATCGTGTCGCTGTTTCTGGCCATTCCCTTTGTGCTCTATCAGGCCTGGGCCTTTATCGCCCCGGGCCTTTATGCCAACGAGAAGAAGCTGGCCCTGCCCATTCTGGGCTCAAGCGTCATGCTGTTTTACGGCGGGGCCGCCTTTGCCTACTACGTGGTGTTTCCGCTGCTGTTTCAGTTTTTCACCACCGCCGGGCCGGCAGATGTGCAAATCATGACCGACATCAATGCCTACCTCTCCTTCGTGCTCAAGCTTTTCATGGCGTTCGGGCTGGCATTTGAAATTCCGGTGGCCACCTTTTTGCTGGTGCTGACCGGTGCCACCACGGTGCAGGCGCTCACGGCCAAGCGCCCTTATGTGGTCATTGCCTGCTTTATCGTGGGCATGGTGCTGACACCGCCAGACATCATCTCCCAGACACTGTTGGCAGGGCCCATGTGGCTTTTGTTCGAGGTCGGGATCCTCTTTGCTCGTCTCATTCGTAACCCGCGCGGCGGGCGTGATGACGTCGAGATGAACGACACCGACAGCTAGGCAAACCGGCCGCGCGTCAGCGCGGCTGCTCCATCAGGGTATTAACCCGCTCCACCAGCTTGAAAAGCCCCTGAGCGATCTCCGAGGGGCGTTTGCCCATCAGCCAGCCGGGTGTGGTGAGAACACGGTGCTCGATATCCACTACGATCTCGCCCACGCCGACGCTTTTATGTAATCCCCCCATGGCACTGATGGTGCCGGAAAGGGCCGCACTTTGCCCCAGCGTCACCGGAATGGCCTGCTCAAAAAGCCGCGGCACCAGCAGCGCCGCCATGCCGACCAGGGCGATGGGCTTGCGCGCATCATGAAATTCGTGAAGCCGGGAAACAAGCTGTTCCAGCACCTGCATGGAAGAGCCGCTGACGGCGAAATCGCTCAGTTGATTGATGGCACCATGCCCGCCGGGAATGATGATCGCGCCAAACTCTGCTGACTGCAGTTTGTCCAGCGGATAGATGCGCTCGTGCACCATGCGACACGACTCCACCATGGCATGGCGGCCTTCACTGTCCATGGGCTCGCCGCTGGTGTGGTCAATCACGTGATGCTGCGCCACGTCGGGGGCAAAGCAGCTCCATTCAAGGCCCAGCTGATCCAGGCGCAACAGCACCATCGTCAGCTCCTGTACATCCGTGCCATCCAGCCATCCACATCCGGAAATCACGACTGCTACACGCTTTTTCATGCTGCTGCTCCCATGAGATACATGTCATCCGCCTTCCCGGGCAGACAGGGGTGACCGGCACCAAAGGATGCCTGATCAATTGCGACGATAATCGCCACCGCTGCCGGACAGGCCAGCTATCATGATTGTATTCGTTCATGTCAGGTTTGCGCTGCAGGTGTTCGCTCTTGAGCGCCATGCCCTTGATGCAGGAAAGCACAATGACGGTTGATGATCCGATTCTGCCCGTTTTCATCCGTCAAGGAGATCGTCGCCACAACGCTATGGCATCGCCGCCGGAAACGGGAGGGAATCCGGCAAAAAGCCTATCAGACCATGGATCTGGTTCCACAAGCCCCTTTGTGATCCCATGTGGCTTGTGCAGGGCCTGGCCTCATTATCAATATCGCTCCGGGCCCTGTACCGTATATCGTCAGGACACCATTCCCGGCAATCGGGGCCAGGCAGGCCCCACGCCCGGCGTTAGTGGCGCTGCCTGAGAGCGGCGGCCCAAACACTGCAGAAGGCGCCGGTGTGGTCGTGACCAGACCGGCCATGCCTTCTCCGAACGTACTGTATCGCGTCAGACAGGGCGGCGTGCCCCGACTTTCGTCTACCGACACGCCAGGCGCTGGCAGGGCCTGGCTGGATAAAACAACGGTCATGCTGATGTCACTTTTTCAAGGCCAGGCCGTACCGGCGCCCAAGGCAGACTGACTGTCATGAAAGCGTCATGAGAGTTTCCCACACTGGTGGATGCGGTTTTTTGGGCCGCATGTCATTTCCCGGAGAGTTCTCGATGTCATCACTGCCCACTACCCCGGCTTGCGAAACACCCGCCTCAACCGAGAATGACCCTGCCTCGACGTTGAGGATCAACCATACGCATGCCGGCATCCGCGCCAGAGCCGCCGCCAATGCCGCACGCGACCTGGATGATGCCGGGCTCTATTTCAACCGTGAACTCTCGACGCTGAGGTTTCACGTTCGCGTTCTCGAACAGGCACTTGATGAAACCCATCCCCTGCTCGAGCGGCTCACGTTTTTGCTGATTTTTTCATCCAATCTGGATGAGTTCTTTGAAATTCGCGTAGCCGGTCTCAAGCGGCGCATCGCCTACGGCAACGAAACGCCCGGCATGGATGGCCACTCGACCTCGAGCATTTTTCATGACATCGCCACCACCGCCCATGAGCAGGTAGAGCGCCAGTACCATATTCTCAACACCCAACTGATTCCGGCGCTGGCCGAGCGCGGCATCCATTTCCTGCGCCGCAACAGCTGGAACAGGGCGCAGCGTGACTGGGTCAGCGCCTACTTCGATGACGAGATCATGCCGGTCATCAGTCCGATCGGGCTGGACCCGTCGCACCCCTTTCCGCGGCTGGTCAACAAAAGCCTTAATTTCATCGTCGAACTGGAAGGCTGCGACGCCTTCGGCCGTGAGGGCGGCATGGCCATTATTCCGGCGCCGCGCTCGTTGCCCCGTCTGATCAGATTGCCGGAGGCGCTGGAGCGCGAGGGATGTCAGGAGTATGTGTTTTTGTCCTCGATGATTCATGCCCACGCTGAACAGCTCTTTCCCGGCATGACGGTACGCGGCTGCTATCAGTTCCGCCTGACCCGCAACGCCGACCTTGCCATGGACACCGAGGATGTGGCGGATCTGGCCTCGGCGCTCAAAAGCGAACTGCTGGCCAGACGCTACGGCGATGGCGTGCGCCTGGAAGTGGCCAACAACTGTCCGGCGCATTTAAGCGATTTTCTGCTCAAGCAGTTTCAGCTCGGCCAGGAGGATCTGTATCTGGTCGATGGCCCGGTCAACCTGAGCCGACTGATGGCCATGATCGGCGACAGCGAGCGCAGCGATCTGCGCTACAACCCGTTTGTGCCGGGCCTGCCGAAGGCGCTGCGCAAGGATGAGAGCCTGTTTGATCTGATCAGCCGGCAGGATATTTTGCTGCTGCATCCCTGGGAGTCATTCGGCGTCATCGAAAACTGGCTGGCCGAGGCCGCGCGTGATCCGGGCGTGCTGGCGATCAAGCAGACGCTCTACCGCACCGGCTCCGATTCGGGGGTGGTCAGCGCGCTGGTGGACGCGGCACGCAGCGGCAAGGAAGTGACCGTGGTCATCGAGCTGCGGGCGCGCTTTGATGAAGCCGACAATATCGCACTCGCCTCTCGACTGCAGGAAGCCGGTGCCAACGTGATCTATGGCGTCATGGCCTACAAGACCCACGCCAAGATGCTGCATATCGTCCGCCGCGAAGCCGGACGCATTCGCCACTACGCCCACATGGGCACCGGCAACTACCACTCAAAGACAGCGAAGCTTTATACCGACTACAGCCTGCTGACGGCGCGCGAAACGCTGTGCGAGGATGTGCACCATGTCTTCCAGCAGCTTTCGGGCATGGGAGAGCCGCGCCATACCGAGCATCTTCTGCATGCGCCCTTCACGCTGCACAAGCGTCTGGTCGAGCTGATCGACCGGGAAACCGCGCACGCCCGCAAGGGGCGCAAGGCCATGTTGACCGTCAAGTGCAACTCCCTGACAGAGCCCAAACTGATCCAGGCGCTGTACCGGGCCTCGCAGGCCGGCGTCATCTGTCAGCTGATCATTCGCGGCACCTGCTGTCTGCGCCCGGGCGTGCCCGGCATCTCCGACAACATCACGGTGCGCTCGGTGGTGGGCCGCTTTCTGGAACATACCCGCGTCTTTTACTTTCACAACGCCGGCAAGTCCGAAACCTGGTGCTCCAGCGCCGACTTCATGGAGCGCAACATGTTCCAGCGCGTCGAGACCTGCTTTCCTCTGCTGGACAAAAAGATCGCCCAGCGAGTCAGAAAGGATCTGGACACCTACATGCTGGACAACTGCCAGAGCTGGACGCTACAGCCGGATGGCCACTATGAAAAGCGCTGCCCGGGCAAGGATGAAGCCGCCATCAGCGCGCAGGAAACCCTGCTGTACGCCTACGCGGCACGGCCCTGAGGCCTTGCATTTTTTGTCAGAGACATTTTAAAAAGGCCCGGACACCCTTGGGTGTCCGGGCCTTTGCTTTTGCGCCAAAACCGTCTCGTCGCAGCTCAGGCGTACTGCGCCATTGATTCCTTTTTGGACAGGCGCTGCGCGACACGGCGCAGGTGATGTTCGCTGTCGGTCCACCCAAGGCAGGCGTCGGTCACGGAGACGCCATAGTGCAACGTGCCGCCCAGGGACTGCTTGCCTGCCTCCAGATGGCTTTCAAGCATGACGCCGACCAGTGATGAGGTGCCTTCAAGACGCTGGCGAATGACTTCGTCAAGCACCAGCGGCTGTCGAGCCGGGTCCTTGCCGCTATTGGCATGAGAGCAGTCCACCATGATGGCCGTTGAAACACCGGCCCTGCCGAGCGCATCAATGGCCTGCTGAACGCTTTGAGCATCATGATTGGGCCCCTGATGGCCACCGCGCAGCACCAGGTGCGTATTCGGATTGCCGCTGGAGTGTAAAAGCGCCGGACAGCCATTGTCATCAAAGCCCGGATAGCGATGACCATGGCGACTGGCGCCCATGGCATCGATGGCAACCTGAATGCCGCCGTCGGTGCCGTTTTTGAATCCCGTGGGCATGGGCAGCGCACTGACCATCTCGCGGTGAATCTGTGACTCGGTGGTCCGTGCCCCGACGGCGGCCCAGCTGATCAGATCCTCCATGTAGGCGCTCAGCATGGGCTGAAGCAGCTCGCAGGCGATCGGCAGACCCAGCGCGGTAATATCGCGCATGAGCCGGCGCGTACTGGCCAGCCCTTCTGCCATGTTGTTGCTGCCATCAAGATGCGGATCATAGACCAGCCCTTTCCAGCCCACGGTCGTACGCGGCTTCTCGACGTAGACCCGCATGACCAGCACCATGCTGTCAGCCACCTCATCGGCAAGCCCTTTCAGGCGTCGGGCATAGTCAAGCGCACTGTCGCGATCATGAATCGAACAGGGCCCCATCACGACCAGCAGACGTGAATCCCGCCCGTCCAGAATGTCTCGAACCGCCTGGCGATGACCGGCGATCTGCTCTTTTAAAGCGGGCTCAAGCGCGATGGCCTCCTTGAGGGCACTCGGTGTTGGCAGCGGCTGGGCAACACCCGGGCCACCGGCGATACCGTTTTGATCAGCGCAGGTGGCAGCGGCAGGCTCGACAGTATTGAGTAAGGCGTTCATGGCGTTTTTCTATCCTTTAACAGCGTAACAATCGGGATTCTGGAGCGCCCTGTGCCAGCACGCCGACGGCCAGCGCTCGAAACGCCGTCAGCGTGTGGTTAAATCGCCAGTCAAAAGTCGAGTCGTTGTTATAAGTCATGGTCATGCTGCTCTCCTGATGGCTATCGGGCCGTTGACCCGTGACATGAAAAACAAAAAACCCCCGGTGGCATGCTGCCAACCGGGGGTTTCATGGGTGGGCAGCACGGTAGACACCGGCACGCCCTGATGACTCAGGCGTGCCTGTCTCTAAACCAATAGCCCACTGGATAACCGACCATGCCATGGACACACGACAACACGGCCATCGCCTGAGGCGAGTGCCGTATCGGTGTGTCATTGAGCATGAAATGTGGCATGCAGGTTATCCTGATCAACGATATCTGGTTCGACTGTCCGGGGGTCAGGGACCCCGTGGTCAATCATCCGAGACTAGCATGGCTGACTCAGATGAGAAACTCCTTCCAGATAAACAGTGCCGGCAGCGCGGCCGCCAGCGATATCACTACGACGCCGGCCACAATACCGACCAGCAATGCACGATCCTTAAGTAACGTCGACGGCGATGTCATGATGGCCACCTGTCACGGTCGTTGGAACAGCGTTGTTGTTGAACACCAAAAATATCCGGCGACCCGGTCGCCGACACCAGTTCACTTCACATGGCGTCCGCCGTCAACAGGCAATGTGGTCCCTGTGACGAAAGCACTATCAAGCAGATAGCGCACGCCCTGCCAGATCACCCGGGGCCCGGGCACCGCAGGCAGGGCCGACCGGGCGTTGAGGTGCGCCACATAGTCATCACCGTCGTCGGCATTGAGCATGATGCCGGCAGGCGCAATGGCGTTGACCTTGATGTCAGGCGCAAAACGCCGAGCCATGGACAGGGTCAGATTCTCGAGCCCGGCCTTGGTGGCGGCATAGGCCATATGCTTTCTTGATCCGTGGGAGGCGCTGTAATCCGTGACATGGATGATGTCGCGCATGGGTTCGGGACAGGCCATCAAAAGCGCATGAGCATGCACATTGATAAGATAGGGCGCCTGCATGTGCACCTGAAACATCAGGGCAAAGTCCTCGCCACGCGAGGCGCTGTCCTCATCGCGCTGCCAGTGCGAAGCATTGTGAATAATCGCCCGCAGCGCACCGGTGTGCACCTTCAACCGGGCAATGAAATCCAGAATGTCGGCCTCGTTGGAGAAATCGGCATACAGCGCGGTAATGCCCCGACGTCGCAGCGCCTCGATGGCGGGGCGTTCGCGGCGATAGGTGATGATGACCGGGTGGCCATCGTCATGCAGGCGTTCGGCACAGTAGCGGCCCAGTCGCTGACCGCCGCCGGTGATCAGTATGGGCGCCTGGCTCATGACGCCGCGTCCTGCCCCTGCACTCGAGGCGCGTAGCTGAAGACATCGGAAAAGATTCGCTTGGCCATGGGCTCGATCCGGGCCAGCGTGTCCACCACGGCATAGACCATGCCGGGGGAGCCGGCGATAAAGATGCTGGCCTCGTCGGCACGTTGAACGCGATCATGCAGAGCGTTATCGATACGCTCGACCACACCGTCAAAATCCTCTTCACCAGGCAACTCCACCACGGGCGTAAAGCTGAACTGCTCGTGTTGTTCGGCCCAGTGGCGCGCCTGAAGCTCCATATAAAGCTCGCTGCGCGCGCGCGCCGCCCACCATAGATGGATGGGACGCTCGGGATGCAGAGCAAGCGAGGCCTCGATGATGGATTTCATCTGTGCAAACCCGGTGCCGGCCGCGATCAAAAGCAGCGGCCGCGGATCATCGAGCTCCAGCACCGACTCCCCGCCGGCCAGCGAGACCTCGATCTCGGCGCCCACATGGAGCTGTTCAAACAGCGCCCGTGCGTTGTCGCTTTCGGCCACATACTGGATGTGCAGTTCGAGAATGCCCTCACCGTTGGGCGCATTGGCAATCGAAAACGGCAGATGATTGCCCTGTACCACCAGCGTCAGATACTGACCCGGGGCAAACAGGATCTGTTGCGGGTCGCCACGCAGAAAAAGGCGATAGACATCGGCCGATAGCGTTTCCATGGTCTCGACCCTACAGGTCAGCGTCCTGGCAGACATGGTGCTTCCTTCAATCGATAGAAATGCAGCAGTGCATTGTGTCGGTAACTCCCGAGCCGTTGACGGCTCAGGTATTGATGCCGTAGTCGTCCCAGCGCTCGTCCACCCGGGCCTTGATCTCATCGCTCATCACAATCGGCGTGCCCCACTCGCGCTGGGTTTCGCCCGGCCACTTGGACGTCGCATCAAGACCCATCTTGGAGCCCAGACCGCTGACCGGCGAGGCAAAGTCGAGATAGTCGATCGGCGTATTGTCCACCATGACCGTATCGCGGGAAGGGTCCATGCGCGTCGTGATGGCCCAGATCACATCCTTCCAGTCGCGGGTGTTGACGTCATCATCCACCACGATCACGAACTTGGTGTACATGAACTGACGTAAAAAGCTCCACACGCCCATCATCACGCGCTTGGCGTGTCCCTGATACTGCTTTTTCATCGACACCACGGCCAGGCGATAGGAGCACCCTTCGGGCGGCAGATAGAAGTCGACGATTTCAGGAAACTGGCGACGCAGAATGGGCACAAAGACCTCATTGAGCGCCACGCCCAGCACGGCCGGTTCATCCGGCGGGCGCCCGGTGTAGGTAGAATGATAGATGGGATCGCGGCGATGGGTAATGCGCTCGACGGTAAAGACCGGGAAGGTATCGACTTCGTTGTAATAACCGGTGTGATCGCCAAAGGGGCCTTCCGGCGCCATGTCATCAGGATAGATATGGCCTTCCAGCACGATCTCGGCGCTGGCCGGCACGCTGAGATCGGCGTGATGACACTTGACCAGCTCGGTCTTGGAGCCGCGCAGCAGCCCGGCAAAGGCGTATTCGGACAGCGAATCGGGTACCGGCGTCACGGCGCCCAGAATGGTGGCTGGATCAGCGCCCAGCGCCACCGCCACCGGAAAGGGCTCGCCCGGATGCGACTGCTGCCAGTCGCGAAAATCCAGCGCCCCGCCGCGATGGGACAGCCAGCGCATGATCAGGCGATTTTTCGACAGCTTCTGCTGGCGATAGATGCCCAGATTCTGGCGCTCCTTGTGCGGCCCTTTGGTAATGACCAGAGGCCAGGTCACCAGCGGCGCGGCATCCCCCGGCCAGCAGTGCTGAATGGGGATGACATCCAGATCGACATCGCTTCCCTCGAGCACGACTTCCTGACACGGCGCCTTTTTGACGTGGCGCGGCCCCATGCTCATGACCTGCTTGAAAATCGGCACCTTCTGCCAGGCGTCACGAAATCCCTTGGGCGGCTCGGGCTCCTTTAAAAAGGCCAGCAGCTCGCCGACCTCTCGCAGGGCACCCACGCTGTCCTGGCCCATGCCCAGCGCCACCCGGCGCGGCGTGCCAAACAGATTGGCCAGCACCGGCATCGTGCTGCCACGCACGTTTTCAAACAGCAGGGCCGGTCCTTCATCGCGCAGCACGCGATCACATATCTCGGTCATTTCCAGATGAGGGTCGACTTCAGCGGTAACACGCTTGAGCTCCCCCATCCGCTCGAGCCCCTGGATAAACTCCCGCAGATCGCGATACTTCATGCCGATCCTTCCCGTAATAAAGCAAAGGGGCAGCATAGCATGCTGCCCCTCTCATGCAGGCGCCTTCCGACAACGCCCGTGACACCGCAGGACGCGCTAGCGGCGCTTCATGGCCTCGAAGAATTCCAGATTGGTCTTGGTATCCTTCAACCGGTCGATGAGAAACTCGGTGGCCGCCACATCTTCCATCGGATTGAGCAGCTTGCGCAGAATCCACATACGCTGCATTTCGTCCTCTGAGGCGATCAGGTCTTCACGACGCGTGCCGGAGCGGCGGATATTGAGCGCCGGATAGACACGCTTTTCGGCCAGCTTGCGGTCCAGATGCGCTTCCATGTTACCGGTACCCTTGAACTCCTCGAAGATGACTTCATCCATCTTGGAGCCGGTATCCACCAGCGCGGTCGCCAGAATGGTCAGGCTGCCGCCCTCTTCGATGTTACGAGCCGCACCGAAAAAGCGCTTGGGCTTTTCAAGAGCGTGGGCATCCACACCACCGGTCAGCACCTTGCCGGAGCTCGGAACGACGGTGTTGTAGGCACGGGCCAGACGGGTAATGGAATCCAGCAGGATCACCACGTCCTTTTTGTGCTCGACCAGACGCTTGGCCTTTTCGATCACCATTTCGGCGACCTGCACATGACGCGCCGGCGGCTCATCGAAGGTGGAAGCCACGACTTCGCCGCGCACGGTACGCGACATCTCGGTGACCTCCTCCGGACGCTCATCGATCAGCAGCACAATCATGTGACATTCGGGATTGTTACGGGTAATCGAATTGGCGATGTTTTGCAGCATCATCGTCTTGCCCGCCTTGGGCGGCGAGACGATCAGACCGCGCTGGCCCTTGCCGATCGGCGAGGTCAGGTCAATGACGCGCGAGGTGATGTCTTCCGTGGAGCCGTTGCCGATCTCCATGACCAGACGCTCCTGGGGAAACAGCGGCGTCAGGTTTTCAAACAGGATCTTGTGCTTGGCGTTCTCGGGTCGATCAAAGTTGATCTGATTGACCTTGAGCAGCGCAAAGTAGCGCTCGCCTTCCTTGGGCGGACGAATCTTGCCGGCGATCGAGTCGCCCTTGCGAAGATTGAAGCGGCGAATCTGCGACGGAGAGACATAGATGTCATCAGGGCCGGCCAGATAGGAAGAGTCGGCACTGCGCAGAAAACCAAAGCCATCCTGAAGGATTTCGAGTACGCCATCGCCGTAGATATCCTCGCCGCTTTTGGCGTGCTTTTTGAGGATGGCGAAAATGATGTCCTGCTTGCGCGAACGAGCCAGATTGTCGATGCCCATTTCCTGGGCAACTTCCAACAGCTCGGGAACAGTCTTTTGCTTGAGTTCGGTTAGATTCATCGGCTTGATTCGGAAATCGCTTTAGTCAGCATGGCTGTAAGAGATGCGGCCGGGACAGGAAACGGTATCTTGAATACCGCCTGATTGTAATCAGAGCCCGCGGGGTCTCGACGCCTGATGGTTATTGAAACCCCGGCAATGGAGATACACCCGAAAAGCGCCTCGTTCGAAGGAAAGAAGTAATATGACGGTAAAACCCGAGTTCAGCACCGACAGCTTCAGGGTCCGTTCGTCTGCTTGAGAAATGGCGTGACAGACTGGGAGAAAAGCAATATGACCCTGCTGGCTCGCTCGGCGGCTGGCAAGCAGCTGAAATCAGGCGAACGCACCGATGTTAGACAACGCTGATCACTGACGCAAGCCCTTTTATCGCGCCGGGAAGCGCCGACTTCGGCGCCTCTGACCAAAGCCTTATTTAAAGATGCTCATCAAGCAGCTGCTGTAGCTGGGTTGTGGAAAGTGCCCCGACACGTGTGGTCTCAAGCGTGCCATCAACGAAAAGACACAGGGTCGGCACCCCACGGGCCCCCAGGCGTGTGGCAAGCCCGGGTGAGGCGTTGATATCGACGCGATAGACCTTCACACGCTCGGCGTAGTCTCCGGCCACATCTTCAAGCACGGGCATCAGAACCCGACAGGGACGGCACCAGTCGGCGGTCAGCACAATCAGTGCCGGTTCGTGCTTGTCGGCCACTTCCTGCTCAAAGCGGTTTTCATCCAGATCAATGATGGTGCTCATGCTTCTCCCCGTTGACGTCTTGTTATCGTCTGCCTTCCGGGGCGAGCTGCCCGTTTAAGCAATTGACATGATATCAGCCTGATATCACTCTTTGGCGAACCAATACCTGACCGAATGGGCCTGATGGACGGGGCCTGCAAGGACAGCAACGCCATGGATATCGGCTCATGACGCATGTTCAGACACTACCCTCTTCCGGCCCGCTACGCCTGGCTGCCGTGGACCTGGGCTCCAACAGCTTTCACCTTTTGATCGTGGATGCCGACAACGGCCATTTCACCGAACTTGAAAAGTGCAGCAAAAAGGTACAGCTCGCCGCCGGGCTTGACGACCAGGGCCGTCTTGATGAAAGCGTCATGATGCGGGCCCTTGAATGCCTGCAGGAGTTCGGCACCATCATCGATGAACACCGGGTGGATCGGCTGCGGGTCGTGGGCACCAATGCCCTGCGCTCGGCCGCCAACAGTATCGATTTCGTGATCCGCGCCGAGCAGTGTCTGGGCCAGCGAATCGAGACCATTTCGGGTCGCGAGGAAGCACGCCTGATCTATCAGGGCGCCTCTACCGCCTGGCAGGACGATACCGCAAACTGTCTGGTGGCCGACATCGGCGGCGGCTCGACCGAGCTGATCGTGGGCGCCGGTACCCGGCCGCTGGCGCTGGAAAGTCTGGAAATGGGCTGTGTGGCCTATACGCGTCGCTTTTTCGACAGCGGCGAGATCACCGAAGCCACCATGCAGGCCGCCGAGCAGGCCGCCCTGCTTGAGCTTGCCAACATCACCACGCACTATCGCCGCCTGAGCTGGCAGCGTGCCATCGGTACCTCGGGCACCATCAAGGCCGCCGCCGCCACGCTCAAGGCGATGCAGCCGCACCTGAAAAAGGGCGAAATCACGCGCGACGGGCTTTTGGAACTGCGCCGGCAGCTGATCGAACAGGGTCATCTGGACCGAGTCAGCATGGCCGGTCTCAAAAGCAATCGGGCCCGGGTCTTTCCCGCCGGCGTGGCCATTTTGAGCGCCATTTTTCAGGCACTGGATCTGACACACATGCAGCATACCAGCGGTGCGCTTCGTGACGGGGTATTGCTGGATCTTCTCTCACGCGACACCCGCCACGACGTGCGCCACATCACACTTGGCGACATGCAGCGCCAGTATCAGGTCGATACCCGACACGCCGAATACGTGGCCGCCACAACACTGGTGCTGTTTGACCAGGTGGCCTCCGCCCTGGCGCTCGATGATGCTTCCCGCAAGCTACTGGAACAGGCGGCCATGGTCCATGAGATCGGTCTGGGGGTCGCCCACAACCGCTATCACCAGCACGGCAGTTACCTGCTGGCCAACAGCGACATGCCGGGCTTTTCGCTGCCCGACCAGCTCACCCTGGCCTGGCTGGTGCAGGCGCATCGTCGACAGTTCCCCGAACCACCCCCTGAACATCGTGCGGCACTGCCTGCAGGCGATCTCATGCACCTGGCGCGCCTTTTGCGACTGGCCGTGGTGCTGTGCCGCGCCCGCGACCCCGACAGTGACTGGCAGCCCGAGCTGCGCGCCGATGACCAACGCCTTGAGCTGGCCTTCGCCAGGCCGGTGCCCGAGCTATTGCAGCAGGACCTGGCACTTGAGCGTCAGTGGCAGCAGCGGGCCGCGTTAACACTTGTCATCGATACGCCCTGAGTCATCAGGGCGCGCTTCCAGCGTCCAGCCATCGGCCGCCAGCCGCAGCGGCCCCAGCACGCCGACCGGGTCACTGTCGTGCCACACAACAACGATCCGGTCGCGCTGCCAGGGCGGGATGGCCTGCTCCTGCAGCAGCTTTTTAAGCGTTCGGCGCTGCCCGCGCACCTGAAGTTTTTCTCCACCAGCGCGCGGCGCCAGCGTCAGTGCCGGCTTCTCGCCTGCCGGGGGCCTGATTTGATCGCCAATGACGCCCAGCGGTGTCGCGATCGGCGCCTGGCCATCCCATGTCATTGACCATGCGTGATCAGGCGCTGCCACATCGTTTTCGACCATCAGAAACAGGATACCCCGCCACAGACGCGCCTGACCGCCGGGCCAGTCGATGTGCACCTGACGGTCCATCCCTGCACGGGCCAGCTGGTCCAGCAGGGTCTCCAGCCGTCCACGCGGCGGCAAAGCCAATCCCAGCTGCTCGATCGCAGTTGTCATGACCAGCCGCTGTCTTGGCCGGCTCAGCGCACACAGCGTCTCGCGCGGCAGCCGGTCGGGCGAGCCACCCAGCGCCGCGAGATCCATCGCCGCCAGCGCCTGCAAAAGCGCATCGACCTCGCGCAGATGGTCAGCGCTGCGCGCCATCTGTTCGGCAGCCGCCGGCCAGCGCGTCTTGAGAGGTTTCATGACCCGATGGCGCAGGTAGTTGCGATCCTGATGATCGTCGTCGTTGGTGGGGTCGTCACACCAGGCAATGGGCTCATCAACCAGACAGGCATCGATCTCCTCACGCGCGGCCTGCAAAAGTGGCCGCTCGAGCCGGCCTGCCCCCAGCGCGCGATGCGCGGGCATGCCAGCCAGCCCGCGCACGCCGCTACCGCGCATCAGGCGATACAGCAGCGTTTCGGCCTGATCGTTTTGATGATGGGCCATCCACAGGGTATCACCGGGCGCCAGCAGGGCTTCGAACACGGCGTAGCGTGCGCGACGGGCCCGGGCTTCCAGCCCGTCGTCACCCTCAGGAGTGACTCGCTCGACCCGCAACGCTACGCCCAACTGCTTGCAGGCGCGACGGGCCGACTCGACAAAGGATTCGGCCGCCGGCTGCAGCCCGTGGTGGACATGAATGGCGTGCAGAGTGATATCGGGATAGCGTCGAACCGCGCGGGCGGCCAGCAGCAACAGACAGGTACTGTCACGCCCGCCCGACAGCGCCACCCAGAGCGTTGCGGCGGGCGAGCGCTCGTGCATCGCTGCCATGGCGTTTTCGATGCGTGCTTCAAGTGACGGTGTCATGACCGGAGGCTCCCTGCTCGGAGGTGGTGACCATCAAAAACGGGAAGGCAGAGCCTTCCCGTTTTGTATGCCTCCCTGGTCGCGGTCGCGATCAGTCGAGCGCACCATAGCTCATCAACCGCTCGTAGCGCCGCTCCAGCAGGGACTGGGTGTCCATGGCCTGGAGCACATCCAGCTGATGCAGCAGCGACCCCTTGAGGCGGCGTCCCATTTCGGAGACGTGACGATGCGCACCGCCCAGCGGCTCCTCGATCAGCGTATCGACAAACCCGAGCTCCCTGAGCCGGGTCGCCGTGATGCCCATGGCCTGAGCCGCATCCGAGGCGCGATCGGCACTTTTCCACAGGATCGAGGCACACCCTTCCGGGGAAATGACCGAATAGGTGGAAAACTGCAGCATGGACAGCGAGTCGCACACGCCGATGGCCAGGGCGCCGCCGGAGCCGCCCTCACCGATCACGGTCGAGATGATGGGCGTTTTCAGACGCGACATGACTGCCAGATTGCGGGCGATGGCTTCACTCTGACCGCGCTCTTCGGCATCGATGCCCGGATAGGCGCCGGGCGTGTCGATGAACGTCAGAATGGGCATGTGAAAGCGCTCGGCCATCTCCATCAGTCGGCAGGCCTTGCGATAGCCTTCCGGACGCGGCATGCCAAAGTTGCGGCGCACCTTGTCCTTGACCGTGCGGCCCTTCTGATGGCCGATGACCATGACGGGGCGGTCATCAAGACGGGCCACGCCGCCGACCAGGGCGGCGTCATCGGCAAAGCTGCGATCGCCGTGCAGCTCATCGAATTCGGTGAAGATTTCGGCAAGATAGTCCAGCGTGTAGGGGCGCTGGGGATGACGAGACAGCTGAGAAACCTGCCACGAGGTCAGATCGCGAAAGATCTGCTCGGTCAGCTTGCGGCTCTTGTCCTCGAGCTTGGCAATCTCGTCACTGATGTTGATCTTGCTGTCGTTGCCCACCAGCCGCAGTTCTTCGATCTTGGCCTGCAGTTCGGCAATCGGCTGTTCAAAGTCGAGATAGTTCGGATTCATAGGGTACGTCACAGAGCTCTTTCATCAACGCGAGCAGCGCAGGGCGTGCACGACAGTATCGGCCTGGACCGTCGCAGCATGGAAAGGCAGCGCACGGCGTCGGTGAATCGGTGGGCCATTATCCCATTGTGGGCGTTGGGTGCAACCATGGTTCGATATCTATTGTACCGTGATGCGATACCGGGCCATCTCGACAGGCTCAGCGGTAGCAAAGCCTGACCTCGGGATGGCCTTCCACGCCCTCCTGAAGCCCGGTGATCAGCTCGTCACAGGGCGATACCCGCCACTGCGGATCAAACTCCAGACAGCCGCCGGCCTGATGATTGCGATACTGAAGCCGAACGGGCAACCCCTGCTGGTCCAGATGCGGCGTCAGTCGATCCATGAGCGTGCGGCTGAAGCGGCCGTTGATGCGCTCGATATCGATGCTGATCTCGAGCGCCTCGCCAAAGCGGGCACGGGCCTCGACCATGGGTGTGACCTCCTTCGCCCGCAGGCGCAACCCGCCGGAGTAGTCGTCCAGGCTGACCTCACCTTCAAGAATCACCACCCGGTCGGCCGCCAGATGCTGGCGCACCTGATCATAGAGCTCGCCGAACAGGGACGCCTCGATCCGGCTGGTGCGGTCATCAAGGGTGACAAAGGCGATGGTGTCACCCCGCTTTGACTTCATGGTACGCATGGCAACGATCAGCCCGGCCACCCGCTGCGGCTCGCGCGACGGCCTGAGATCAACGATGCGGGTCGAGACAAAACGCTTGAGCTCGCTTTCGTACTCATCGATGGGATGGCCGGTCAGATAAAGCCCCAGCGTGTCCTTTTCCCCGGCCAGCCGGTCCCGGTCGCTCCAGTTGCGCGCGCCGCGATGGTCACTGTAGACATCGATGTCGCCTGCCTCTTCGCAGACAAACGCCTCGCCGAACATGTCAACCATGCCGATACTGGCATTGTTCTGGCTCTGCGACGCCGCGCGCAGGGCATCTTCCAGCGCCGAAAACAGCACCGCGCGCGACGGCCCCAGATGGTCCAGCGCCCCGGAGCGAATCAGCGCCTCCAGCGTGCGCTTGTTCATGCGTTTGCCATCAATGCGACGGCAGAAATCAAAGAGATCCTGGAAAGGGCCGCCGGCATCGCGCGCCTCAACGATGGCACCGATCGGGCCTTCACCCACACCGCGAATCGCTCCGAGGCCATAGACCACCTGCCCCTGCTCGTTGACGCTGAAGCGGTAGCTGCCGATGTTGACGTCCGGCGGGGTAACGGTGAGCCCCATGCGCCGGCACTCCTCGATCAAGGGCACCACCTTGTCCAGGTTGTCCATCTCGGTCGAGAGCACCGCGGCCATGAAGGGGCCCGGGTAGTGCGCCTTGAGCCAGGCGGTCTGATAAGAGACCAGACCGTAGGCCGCCGAGTGGGACTTGTTGAAGCCGTAACCGGCAAACTTCTCGACCAGATCAAAGAGATTGCCCGCCAGATCGGCATCGATGCCGTTACTGGCACACCCTTCCATGAAACCGGCACGCTGCTTGGCCATCTCCTCGGGCTTTTTCTTGCCCATGGCGCGGCGCAGCATGTCCGCCTGTCCCAGACTGTAACCCGCCAGCACCTGGGCGATCTGCATCACCTGCTCCTGATAGAGGATGATGCCGTAGGTGGGTTCCAGCACGCTTTTGAGCAGCTCGTGCTGATAGTCGGGATGCGGATAGGCAAGCTCGGCGCGCCCGTGCTTGCGGTTGATAAAGTCATCCACCATGCCGGACTGCAGCGGCCCCGGACGGAACAGGGCCACCAGGGCGATCATGTCTTCCAGCGAATCGGGCTGAAGGCGCTTGATCAGCTCCTTCATGCCGCGTGACTCCAGCTGGAACACCGCCGTGGTCTCGGCCTTTTTCAACATGTCAAAGGTCGGCTTGTCATCGAGCGGGATGGTGGCAATATCCAGCCCTCCCTTGCCTTCTCGCGCCCGGACCGTATCGACCATCTCGAGTGCCCAGTCGATGATGGTCAGCGTCCGAAGCCCCAGGAAGTCGAACTTGACCAGCCCGGCCTCCTCGATGTCGTTTTTGTCGTACTGCACCATCAGCCCGCTGCCGTCCTCGTCGCACAACAGCGGCGAGAAGTCGGTCAGACTGGTGGGGGCAATCACCACGCCCCCGGCGTGCTTGCCGGTACCGCGGGTGATGCCCTCAAGCCGGCGCGCCATGTCCCAGATTTCCTGGGCATCCTCGTCGACCTCCAGAAACTCGCGCAGCGCGCTTTCCTGCTCGTGCGCCTTGGCAAGGGTCATGCCGACTTCAAAGGGAATGAGCTTGGAGAGCTTGTCGCCCAGCGAGTAGGGTTTTCCCTGGGCACGCGCCACGTCACGGACCACGGCCTTGGCCGCCATGGTGCCAAAGGTCACGATCTGTGAGACGGCGTTGCGCCCGTAGCGGTCGGCCACGTA
This sequence comes from Kushneria sp. EE4, assembly GCF_977968315.1. The sequence continues at coordinate 219,778 of NZ_OZ386212.1, read as the reverse complement.
GTCGATGACCCGGTCACGCTTTTCCATGCAGAAATCGACGTCAAAGTCGGGCATGGAGACACGCTCGGGGTTCAAAAAGCGCTCGAACAGCAGATCGTATTCCAGCGGGTCGAGATCGGTGATCTCCAGCGCGTAGGCCACCAGTGAGCCGGCGCCCGAGCCACGTCCCGGCCCCACAGGCACATCGTTTTGCTTCGCCCAGCGGATAAAGTCCATCACGATCAGAAAGTAGCCGGGAAAGCCCATCTGATTGATGATGTTGAGCTCGAAGTCCAGCCGCTCGCGATATGCCGGTTCGTGCTCTTCGCGCGAGCGGCCCGGATAGATGGGGCGCTCGCCGCCGAAGAGCAGATCCAGACGTCGGGTCAGGCCATCATGGGAGAGTTCGCAGAAGAACTCTTCCATGGTCTGGCCTTCCGGCACCGGATATTCCGGCAAAAAGATCTCGCCCAGGCGCATTTCAACGCTGCAGCGCGCAGCGATGTGGACACTGTTTTCCAGCGCCTCGGGAATATCGGAGAAAAGTGCTGCCATCTCCTCGGGCGTTTTGAAATACTGCTCTTCGGTGTAGCGCGTCTCGCGGCGCGGGTCGTCCAGCGCCTTGCCTTCACCGATCGAGACCCGGGTCTCGTGCGCCCAGTAATCCTCGCGGGACAAAAAGCGCACATCGTTGGTCGCCACAACCGGCGTGCCGGTTTCCATGGCAAGCTCTACGCAGAGATGCAGGCATTCCTCGTCGTTTTCACGCGCCGTGCGCTGAAGCTCCAGATAGAACCGGTCGGGGAAAAATCGCTGCCACTCGGTGAGCAATTCGCGCGCGGTCTCGGTATGCCCGTGCAGCAGATAGCGCCCGATCTCGCCTTCGCGGGCACCGGACAGGGCGATCAACCCATCGCTTTGCTCGAGCACCCACTCCTTGTGCAGGTAGGCCCGCCCCTGCTGTTGACCGTGCTGCCAGGCCCGTGAAATCAGTTTGGTCAGATTGAGATAACCAGTCTGGTTCATGGCCAGCAGGGTCAGGCGATAGGGATGCGCCGGGTCCTGAGGATTGTAGAGCCAGACATCGCTGCCCACGATGGCCTTGAGTCCGGCACCCTGCGCCTGTTTGTAAATCTTGACCAGACCGAACAGGTTGGTTTCATCGGTAACGGCCAGGGCGGGCTGGCCGATCTCGACGGCCTTTTGTGTCAGCGCCTTGAGCCGGATCAGCCCGTCGGTCAGCGAATATTCACTGTGCAGTCGCAAATGTACAAAGGGCGTGGTCATGGGTGCAGGCTCGCTATATTCAACGAATGGTCTCGGGGGACACCGGACAGGCAACGCCATGGTACCGATGAACACCGTTGCCGGGCCAGTGGCCCGGAAAGAGAGAAAAGCGTTAGCTGTTGGATTCAGTCCGCCAGCAGTGCCCTGACGGGTCGGAAGGAGCGCCGGTGCTCGGGCAGCGGCCCCAGACGGGCCAGCGCCTCCAGATGGGCTTTGGTCGGATAGCCCTTGTGGGCGGCAAAACCGTATTCGGGATGGCGAACGTCCAGCGAGTGCATCTGGGCGTCGCGGGCCACCTTGGCCACGATCGAGGCCGCCGCAATGGCTGCCACGCGACTGTCGCCCTTGACGACGGCCTGGCCCGGCAGGCGATGCCCGGGCAGGCGATTGCCGTCAACGAGCAGATACTCCGGCGTGATCGACAGGCCATCAATGGCACGACACATGGCCAGATGCGTGGCGTGATAAATATTGAGCGTGTCGATTTCGCCGGGCGTGGCCTCACCCAGCGACACGGCCAGCGCCTGTTCGCGGATCAGGCGATCAAAACGCTCCCGGCGCGCCGGTGTCAGCTTTTTGGAATCCATCAACCCTTCGATGGGGCGCTCGGGGTCGAGAATCACGGCGCAGGCCACAACGGTGCCGATCAATGGGCCGCGCCCCACTTCATCGACCCCCGCCAGACGCCAGCCCTGATAGGGAACGACCAGCGGCGACTGCTCGGCATTTGAAGTCATGATTTCGGGAATAAAGTTCATGGTCTGTCGTGGTGGTGTCTCAATGAGGCCGGTCTACCAGCTCGGTAATGGCCAGGGCGGCCCGCGCACTGGCACCGCGCTGAAGCGTTTTGTGCATATCGATAAAGCGCTCGCTCAGCGCACGGGCCTCGCTATCATTTTCGAGCAAAGGCGCCAATGCCGCAGCAATTGCCTCGCCCGTAGCATCATCCTGAATCAGCTCGGGTACCAGACTTTCCTGAGCAATCAGATTGGGCAGGGAGATCCAGCGGGTCTTGACCATGCGTCGCGCGATCTGCCAGGTCATGGGCGCCATGCGATACGCCACCACCATGGGGCGATGGCAGAGCATGGCCTCAAGTGCCGAGGTGCCCGAGGTCAGAAGCACCGCATCGGCGGCCGTCATGACCTCCCACGCCCGACCGTCCACGACCGTAATCCCCTGTTCGACTACGCCGTGCGCCAGCAGCTCGTCACGTCGTGTGGGAGTGGCAGCCGGCATGATGACTTCAAGCGCCGGCAGACGCTGTCTTAAAAGCCGGATGGCCTCAAGAAAAACGGGGGTCATGAAGCCGATTTCGCTGCCGCGCGAGCCCGGCAACACGGCCAGCACGCGAGCACTATCATCAAGGCCCAGTGTCTGGCGCGCCTGATGACGGTCATTTTTCAGCGGCAGCTCTTCGGCCAGTGGATGCCCAACAAACCGAACGGGCACGTCATGGCGCTCGTAGAATTCGGCTTCAAAGGGCAGAAAGGTCAGCATCATGTCGACGGCGCGCCGAATCTTTTTGACCCGACCCTGACGCCAGGCCCAGACCGAGGGACTCACATAATGCGCCGTGGTCATGCCGCTTGATCTGAGCTGCGCTTCCAGCCCCAGATTGAAGTCCGGAGCATCGATGCCGATCATGATATCTGCGCCCCAGCTCTGCGCGTCGCGCCTTAAATGTCGGCGCACGCCTACCAGCTTCGGCAGATGCCTGAGCACCTCGACCAGCCCCATGATGGAAAGTGTTTCCAGCGGATAGAGGCTTTCGATCCCCTGCTCGATCATCCGGGGGCCACCGATGCCGCGAAAGCTCACATCATCACCGTAGTGACGCTTGAGCTCTCGCATCAGTGTCGCCCCCAGGATATCGCCCGAGAGCTCACCGGCTACCAGATAAACGCGCATCGTGGTTCTCTCCGGCAAGCGGTCTGCACTATCAGCGTGTCAGGCCACGCGATGAGCTTCTCAGTGAATCGATGAAAACATCAAGCCAGGCACTGCGGTTGTCCTGCTGATCAAGGGCTTCCAGGGCCTGCGCCAGCGTCTGCTGACTGCGAAACACCAGCTTGTAGGCACGGCGCAGCTCGCTGATCACTTCACTGTCAAAGCCACGGCGCTTGATGCCCTCGGCATTGAGCCCGTGCGTGGCGGCCGGGTTGCCGGTCACCATGACAAAGGCCGCGATATCCTTGGTGATGATGGAGCCGCCGCCGCACATGGCGTAGGTACCCACGTGGCAGAACTGGTGCACGGCGGACAAACCGCCCAGAATCACGTTGTCACCGATATGGACATGGCCGCCAAGCGTGGCCTGATTGGCCAGGATCACGTTGTCACCCAGAATGCAGTCGTGGGCGACGTGGGCATAGGCCATGAACAGCCCGCCGCTGCCGATACGAGTCACGCCCTGGTCCTGCACGGTACCCCGGTGAACGGTCACGCCTTCACGAAAGATATTGTTGTCGCCGATCTCAAGACGCGTGGCTTCCCCGCGGTACTTCTTGTCCTGGCAGTCTTCACCGATGGTCGCAAACTGATAAACACGGTTGTTGCGACCCATCGTGGTGGGCCCTCTGACCACCACATGTGGCCCGATGACGCTTCCGGCGCCGATCTCGACATCGGCACCGATCACGCTGAACGGGCCGACCTCGACATCGTCAGCCAGGCGCGCAGCAGGATCGATGATGGCAGATGGATGAATCAAGAGACTTTCCTCTCGGCACAGATGATATCGGCTTCACAGACCACCTCACCACCGACGTGCGCACGGCAGGAAAACTTCCAGATGCCGCGGCGCGCCTTGAGCATGCGCGCTTCCAGCGTCAGCTGATCGCCCGGAAAGACCGGACGCTTGAGGCGAACATTGTCACTGCCGACATAGTAATAGATGTAGCCATCGGCCGGTCGCTTGTCGACCGTCTTGAAACCGAGAATACCGGCGGCCTGGGCCAGCGCTTCGATAATCAGGACCCCCGGCATGATCGGGTGACCCGGAAAATGCCCCTGAAAGAAGGGCTCGTTGTAGCTGACGTTCTTGCATGCCGTAATGCATTCGCCCAGCTCCAGCGCGGTAACGCGATCCACGAGCAAAAACGGGTAACGATGGGGGAGATATTCCTGGATCTCGTTGATATCCATGACCATGGGCTCACAACCTCTGACATAACGAAATGCCTGCCGAACCGGCAGGCATGTGACTGGCGGCCGCATGGCCCACCATTATGATATTTGCCGCGAAAGCGGCAATGGAAAACCAATTGTGCCAGCGACTCGAAAGCGCCTACTCACCGTCGCTCTGGCGTTCGAGACGAGTGATTCTTCTGGCCAGCTGATCAAGCTGTTTGAAGCGCACGGCGTTTTTGCGCCACAGCGCGTTGGGCATCGAGCCGGTACCGGACGAGTAGATGCCGGGCGCCTCGATGGAATTGGTGACAAGACTCATGCCGGTAATATTGACGCCATCGCAAAGCGTCAGATGGCCGGCAAGCCCGACACCGCCGCCCAGCTGGCAGTGTCGACCGACATGAGTGGAACCGGCAATGCCGACACAGCCGGCCAGGGCACTATGATCGCCGATGTGCACGTTGTGGGCGATCTGCACCTGCGAATCGATCTTGACGTCGTGGCCGATGACCGTGTCATCCAGCGCGCCGCGATCGATACTGGTACAGCTGCCCACTTCCACATCATCGCCGAGAATGACGCCGCCGAGCTGCTCGATCTTGTGCCAGCCGCTGCCGTCGTGTGCAAAGCCGAATCCGTCGCCACCGATAACGGCGCCACCATGGATGATGGCGCGAGCGCCGATAATGACCCCGTGATAGAGCGTGACACCGGCATGGATCAGGCTGTCCTCACCCACCGTACAGTATTCGCCCACCACGCTATTGGCACCGACCGTGACCCTGTCACCCAGCGTGACACCCGCGCCGATCACCGCATGGGCGGCCACGGTGACATCATTACCCAGTCGGGCACTGTCATCGATCACGGCCGTAGGATGGATGCCGCCGCTCTGGCTGGGCAGAATCGGAGCGAAGCAGCGGGAAAGATGCGCATAGCCCAGATAGGGATTGTCGATGGCCAGTGCCGGCACCGGACACTGGGGGACCAGATCCGGATGCAGCATGACGGCGGCCGCCCGGGTACTGGCCAGATCCTTCAGATAGGCGCGATTGGCCAGAAAGGCAATGTCGGTGGTGTCGGCATCCTGCAGGGTCGACAGCCCGTCGACACGCACGGTGCCATCACCATGAAGGGTGGCACCCAGACGCTGGGCGAGATCGGCGAGTGTATAGTCTTGACTTGAATATCTTGTCATCTTGGCGGAGCGACGCGCGCCTTCAGTTGAGCGAGTTGAAGGTTTGGGTCACTTCCTGAGTCAGGTCCAGCGCATCATCTGCATAGATCACGCTGTTACGATCGACCAGCACATCCACATTGTGACGCTTGACCACCTGTTCGATGGCGCGGTCGAGTTTGGGGCGCGCCTGCTTCAGGAAGGCCTCCTCCTGCTCGGCACGCTTTTGCTCAAGCTGACCACGCTGCTGCTGGAACTGACCGCCCTTCTGACGCAGTTGTTGCATGACGTTTTGCCGCTCGCTGTCGGACATTACATCACCATCGCTTTGCAGACGCTGCTGCAGACGCTGCACCTCTTCACCCAGTGACCTGACCTGCTGCTGCTGACTGCCCAGCTGATTTTTGAGCTGGTTCATCGACTGCTGCGCCGAGGTGGTCTCAAGCAAGGCCTGCTGCCAGTCCAGTACCGCCACCTCATTGGCCTGCGCAGCTCCTGCAGCTGTACCCATTGCTCCGGTCATCGCCAGAGCCAGCATCCACTTACGCATTACACAACTCCTGAAATTCGTATCATTGTAACGCAATGGCCAATGATCAGAAGGTCTGGCCCAGCGAAAACTGGAAGAACTGGGTTTCGTCGTCATCCTTTTTATTGATGGGACGCGCTACCGAGAAGGTCAGCGGACCGACCGGCGTCAGCCAGGAAAGCCCCAGACCGGCACTGTAGCGAAGATCTCCCAGATCCACACCGGAGCTGCACTGGGAATCGCGGCCCGACTCCACGGGATAGCAATCGCTCAGGAAGGTATTACCGGCATCAATGAAAAATGAGGTCTGAACCTGACGATGATCGTCGATAAAGGGCGTCGGGAAGATCAGCTCGGCAGAGCCTTCCAGCAGGATGTTGCCGCCCAGCGTATCGTCATCGCCTCTGTTGCGCTCGGTGGTGCGCTGACCCAGCGTGTTGCTGCGAAAGCCGCGAACGGAGCCCAGACCACCGGAATAGAAGTTCTCGTAAAACGGCATGTTGTCGGTGCCGCCGAAGCTATCGGCGTAGCCCAGCTCCGAGCGGAACTTGAGCGCCCACTCTTCGGTCTTGATCGGGAAAAGCTTCTGACCCTGATAGCGCAGCTTGTAGAACTGTGCATCGCCACCGGCCGTCTCAACGGAGGCGTTCTGATAGCTGCCGCCTGTGGGCAAAACGCCGCGGTTGAGGTTATTGCGCGTCCAGCCGGCCGTCAGGCTGTAGGTATTGAAGTCCTTGCCCTCATCGTTGATGAACTGAACGATTTCCGAGGGAGAGTCGTCATAGTCATCGACATGAAGACTTTCAAGATTGATGCCAAAATTCAGCCGTGACAGGTCGCTGATCGGATAGCCGAAATTCACCCCGCCGCCAAAGGCGTCGGTTGAATAGGTCGAGATATCAGAGTCCTCATAATCGGTGGCCCGATAGTAGAGGTTATAGCCACGCGAGATGCCATCCAGGGTCCAGTAGGGATCGGTATAGCTGAACCGCAGGTTCTGGTAGTACTTGCTGGTCTGTGCGCCGATGTCCACCCGATTGCCCGTGCCCAGAAAGTTGCGCTGGGACAGCGAGGCGCCATAGATGATGCCTTCGGACTGGGCAAAACCAAGACTTGCCGAGATGCTGCCCGAGGGCTGCTCTTCGACGTTGTAGGTGACATCGAGCTGGTCGGGTGTGTCGGCGACCGGCTGGGTATTGACCTCGACCTGGCGGAAAAAGCCGAGTCGCTCAAGGCGGGCCTGGGAGTCACTGATGGCATCAGTGGACGCCGGCGCCCCTTCCAGCTGGGTCATTTCACGACGCAGCACTTCATCAGCGGTGGTGGTGTTACCGCGGAAGTTGACGCGTCGAACATAGGCGCGCCGGCCCGGGTCGACGTTGAAGGTCACATCGACCCGGTCATCGTTTTCGTGAATATTGGGCACGGCCTCGATACGGGCAAAGGCAAAGCCCTGCGCGCCGAGCGCCTTGCGAAGCGCCTCGGAAGACGCCGTCAGATCCGACTGGGAAAAAATCTCGCCGCTTTGTGCCTGCAGCAGACCACGAGCCTGCTCGTCGGGCATTTCGATGTTGCCGGCAAAGTTGATATCGCCAAAGCGATAGCGCTGGCCCTCATCGATGTTGACCGTGACATAGATGGAGGACTTGTCGGGGCTGATCGAGACCTGGGTGGAGTCGATGGAGAAGTTGACGTAACCCCGATCGAGATACCAGGAGCGCAGACGATCCAGGTCGCCCTGCAGCTGCTCCCGGGAGTACTGATCGGACGAGAACCAGCCGAAGAACCAGCCCGGCCGGTCTTCAAGCTCAAACTGGCTCTGGAGGGTCTCATCATCAAAATCCTGGTTGCCCACGATATTGATCTGCTTGATGCGGGCCACGTTGCCTTCGTTGATATCGATATCAACCTGCACACGGTTTTGATCGCGCTGATGGACCGACGTCGAAATGCTGGCGCTATAACGCCCCTGCCCCTGATAGACCCGCTCGAGCTCGCGCTGCATCTCTTCAAGCGTCGAACGCTGAAGCACCTGCCCTTCGGCCAGGCCTGCATCGCTCAAACCCTGTCTGAGCTGATCCTCGGGAATCTTGGAGTTGCCGTTGATATTGATGGTGGCAATGGAGGGGCGCTCATCGACATCGATGACCAGGACATCGCCATCCCGGCCCAGCTGCACATCATCGAAAAGGCCGGTACGAAAAAGCGCCCTGCCGGCGTTGGAGATCGACTCATCGTTGACCGTGTCGTGAGCGGAAACGGGCAGCGCGTTGAACACGGTCCCCGCAGAAACACGCTGCAACCCTTCCACGCGAATATCGGAAACCTCGAAGGATACGGCAAACGCCGCCTGGGAGGCGCCCATTAACAACACCGCCCAACCTGTAGCTCTAATCTTCATGCCGTCATTTCGCTTGTTACAGAATTCCGCCCACTCGGGGCCCGCTTTTGCTCAAGGTTCATGCCAATGCCCTGACAGGGTCCAACAAAAAGGAAACCGTTTCGTTTATCGACATCGATGCTCCGAGCGGGAAGGCCAGTATGACACTCCAGATACGCCAGCAGTAGCCATCAACCACCCTGACGGGAACAGGCACCTTATACACAACCCCACCACCCTGACAAGCGCCGACGTCATGGGCTCGGTACAGAATTTGTAATAATGGCGACACCAGCCGCCCGGGCTGTCACGCCCGCAGCCATCGAAGCCGTTAAAGACGCATGATGTCAAAGTAAAAGGCCATCAGCATCAGCGAGGCGATCAGTGCCATGCCGATACGCAGCCCGAATGCCTGCACACGCTCTGATACCGGCCGCCCTCGAACAAGCTCAATGAGGTAATACACAAGATGGCCACCATCCAGTACCGGCACCGGCAACAGGTTTAGTACGCCAAGACTGATGGAGAGATAGGCCAGAAAACTGATAAAGGTTTCAAACCCTGACCGGGCCGAATCGCCTGCCACTCGAGCGATCGTGATCGGTCCGGAAAGGTTGGACGGTGAAATCAGACCCGTAATCATCTTGCCGATGGCGCCCACGGTCAGAGAGGTCATCTCGCCGGTTCGCGACAACGCCTGGCCCACAGCGCCCAGCGGCCCCCATGACAGGGTACGTTGATACTCCGGCGGCCAGCTGACACTGCCGGCTCCGGCGCCCATGAAGCCAGCGGTCTCTCCGTTTTGCTCGCGCGCCTCGGGCGTGACTGTCAGCATCATGTCGCGGCCGTCACGCTCTACTTGCAGCTCCAGCGGCGTATTGGCGGATGCCTGTACGCGGGAGACCAGCGCCTCCCACTGTGACACTGGCTGACCGTTTACTGATCTGATGCGATCGCCGGGCTCGAGTCCGCCCCTGGCCGCCGGACTGTCGTCAAGCACCTGCCCGATCACGGGCGCAATGTCAGGACGCCAGGGCATAAAGCCGAGCGTGCGCAGCGGTTCGGGCGGATCCTGACGCGCCATGAAGCGCTCGACCGGCAGCCGGTGCTCTTCAAGGCGCCCCTGGTCATTGCGCGTTGAGACCTCGAGATGACCGCTGGCACCGATCTCGGCCACCAGCGCCAGATTGACCCCGTTCCAGTCCGGCGTCTGGCGCCCCTGAACGGCCACGATTTCCTGACCGTTTTGCAAACCACCGCGTGCGGCGGGCGAGTCCGGGCTGACCTCGCCCACCATGGGCACAATCGCGGTCGTGCCCACCATGAACATGACCCAGTAGGCCACCACCGCCAGAATAAAGTTGGCCAGCGGCCCTGCGATCACTACGGCAATGCGCTTGAGAACATGCTGGCGATTGAAGGCCAGATGCTGTTCACCGGGCTCTACCGGCCCCTCACGCTCATCGAGCATCTTGACGTAGCCGCCCAGCGGAATGGCGGCCAGAGCAAACTCGGTGCCATGCCGGTCAACACGCGAGATCAGCGGCTTGCCAAAGCCTACCGAAAAGCGCAGCACACGAATGCCACAGCGCCGCGCCACCCAGAAATGACCGAATTCGTGAATCGTGATCAAAAGCCCCAGAACAGCAATGACCGCCACGATGTTTTGCAGGATACCCATGGCTATCCTCCGACAGCCGTGACGGCCAGCTCGTTGATCACATTTTGTGCCTCGTCCCGGGCCTGGCGGTCATGCGAGAGAATGACGTCAAGCTCATCGGCGCTGCACCGCTCGATGCGACCCATGACGGTTTCAACCACCACCGGAATATCGTTGAAGCCGATAGTGCCTGCCAGAAAGGCATCCACCGCGATCTCGTTGGCCGCGTTAAGCACGGCCGGCGCTGTCCCACCGGTCATCATGGCCTCGCGAGCGAGCCGCAGACAGGGAAAGCACTCAAGATCGGGTGTCTGGAAATCAAGGCGAGCGATGGCAAAGAGATCCAGCGGCTCGACGCCGGCATCGATGCGCTCGGGCCAGGCCAGCGCATGCGCAATCGGCGTGCGCATATCGGGGTTACCCAGCTGCGCCAGCACCGAACCATCGCTATAGGCTGCCATGGAATGAATCACGCTTTGCGGATGCACGACCACATCGATCTGCTCAGGCGTGGCATCAAACAGCCAGCAGGCTTCGATCAGCTCAAGGCCCTTGTTCATCAACGTTGCACTGTCCACCGATATCTTGCGGCCCATGGACCAGTTGGGATGAGCACATGCCTGGGCCGGTGTGACCTGTGCCAGCGCCGCCCGGTCGCGATCCCGGAAGGGCCCGCCCGAAGCAGTCAGCAGCAACCGGGTAATGCCATGGCGTTCAAGCCCGCCTCGGTGCTCGCGCGGCAGGCACTGAAAAATGGCGTTGTGTTCGGAATCCAGCGGCAGCAATACCGCACCGGAACGGGCCACCTCACGCATGAACAGCGCACCGCTCATCACCAGCGCTTCCTTGTTGGCCAGAAGAATGCGACGCCCGGCGCGCACGGCCGCCAGCGTCGGCATCAGCCCGGCCGCGCCGACGATGCCGGCCACCACTACTTCGGCCTCACCGGCTACATTGCAAAGCGCCTGCTCGCCCCAGCTGACCCGGGTGGCCACGCCGTGTTCCTCCAGGGCCGCGCCAAGCCGGCGCGCGTCTGTTTCACTTCCCAGCACGGCATGCGCGGGCTGATGCTTCAGACACAGTGCCAGCAGCTTTTCAACGCTTGAATGCGCCGTCAGCGCATGCAGACGATAACGATCAGGATGGCGTTCGATGACATCAAGAGTACTGGTACCGATCGAGCCGGTAGCCCCCAGCAGGGTGACAGTCTGCATGAAAGAGATCCTGGAAGCTGAAACGGATGGGAGGCAAACAAGAGTGACCCGGACCGAGACGATTGACCCTCATCGACATTCGATCGCGAGCCACAAAACGCATACTGGCGGTGCTTAACCGATCCAGGGCGCCAGCAGGGCAAAAATGGGAATGGCGGCCGTGAGGCTGTCGATTCTGTCCAGCACGCCACCATGGCCCGGCAACAGATTGCCGGAGTCCTTGATACCGCGATAACGCTTGAGCATGCTCTCGTTGAGATCGCCCAGCACCGAGGCGGCCGTCACGATGGCACTGATAATGATCAACACCAGCGTCTGACCGATGCCCATGCCCTGCCAGAGCGCCATAAGCAGTGCCAGAAGGGCCGTCCCGCCCAGCGCCCCGTAAACGCCGGCCCAGGATTTTCCGGGGCTGACATTGGGCGCCAGCTTGCGGTTGCCATAGGCGCGACCGGCAAAATACGCCGCGATATCCGCGCCCCAGACCAGCAACAGGACATACAACAGCCAGATCGGCGATTCACGCAGCAGCAACAGGCCGACCCAGCACGGCAGCAGCGCCCATAGCCCCATGGCATAGCGCACGCCACGGCTTTGCCACTGATCAAGCCTTTCGGGATAGCTGATGACCCAGTACAGACAAAGCAGCCAGCCCGCCAGCGCGATCCACAAGGGCCAGGTGTGAAGGGCCGCGCCGGAAGACCATCCCAAAGCCATCAGGGCGATCAGCGTGACCGTGAACAGGGCACGATCCTTTAACGACTCGCCGCCGGAAAGATTGGACCACTCCCACGCAGACGCCGCGACCAGAAGACCTACAAAAGTGGCAAACCAGCCGCCGCCCAGCACGAAAAGCAGCACCAGTGACGTGGGCCCGATGGCCAGCGCTGTCAACACCCGTTGTTTAAGCACCCTGAACCTCGATTTGTTCGTCGGTCATGCCGAAACGTCGCTTGCGACCGGAATAAACGCTTAATGCCTCATCAAAGGCATCGCCACCAAAATCGGGCCAGTAAAGCGGTGAGAAGTAAAACTCCGCATAGGCCATCTGCCAGAGAATAAAGTTACTGATGCGCTGCTCGCCGCTGGTGCGAATGCACAGATCCACTTCCGGAATCCCGGTCGATGACATTTCACGATCAAAGAGGGTTTCGTCGATATCATCTGCTGCAAGACGGCCGGCCTCAACCTCTCGTGCCAGTCGTTGCGCGGCGCCGGTAATATCCCAGCGGCCGCCGTAGTTGACTGCGATGATCAGCTTCAGTCCCTGATTATGACGCGTCAGGTGCTCGGCCTTGTCGATGGCGCGATTGAGCGAGGCCGAAAGCCTCGAGCGGTCCCCCACAATGCACAGGCGAATGCCGTTTTTATGCAGGCGGGACACTTCACGCTTGAGCGCCATGATGAAAAGCTCCATCAGGGCGCTGACTTCCTGTTCCGGTCGCTTCCAGTTCTCGCTGGAAAAGGCAAACAGCGTCACGGCCTCCAGATGATGCTCGGCCGCGCGTTTGATCACGGCCCTGACCGACTCTACCCCGGCATGGTGACCGCGTACGCCGGACAGCCCGCGTGACTTTGCCCAGCGATTATTGCCGTCCATGATGATAGCCACATGCCGGGGCATGTTTGAAAACTTGTCAGGCGTCATGACTTCTCACTGCAGACGCGGCAGCACGCCGCGCCCTGAGTCGGATGGTTTCGGGCCCGGACATCAGACCTGCATCAGATCGCTTTCCTTTTGCTCAAGCGACTTGTCGATCTCGGCAATGAAGCGGTCGGTCAGCTTCTGGATACCGTCCTGCGCCTGACGCTCTTCATCTTCCGAAATGTCCTTCTGCTTGAGAAGGGATTTCAAATCACCATTGGCATCGCGACGAATATTGCGCACGGCCACCTTGGCATGCTCGGCTTCGGAGCGCGCCTGTTTGGTATAGCCCTTGCGGGTCTCTTCGGTCAGCGCCGGCATCGGCACGCGAATGACCGTTCCTGCCGTGGACGGATTCAGGCCCAGATCCGCGGTCATGATGGCCTTTTCCACCTTGGGTACCATGGTTCTTTCCCAGGGGACCACTGACAGCGTACGAGCATCCTCGACATTGACGTTGGCCACCTGAGACAGCGGCATCTCGGCACCGTAGTATTCAACGCGAACGGCATCCAGAATGCTGGGATGGGCACGTCCGGTACGGATCTTGCCAAAGGCCGACTGCAGCGATTCAACGCTTTTCTGCATGCGGTTTTCGGCGTCTTTCTGGATCTCGTTGATCACTTTGTAAATCCTCTGCTCAGCCTTGTAATTACACCGGGCCGTTATCGACGATAGTGCCTTCACGACCACCCATGACAAGATTCAACAGTGCGCCATGACGCGTCATGTCGAAGACGCGAACCGGCATGTCATGGTCACGTACCAGGCAGATGGCGGTCAAATCCATGACGCCGAGCTTCTGGTCGAGTACATCATCGTAGCTGAGTCGCTCATACTTGGCGGCATCGGGATGCTTGACGGGGTCCTTGTCGTAAACACCGTCGACCTTGGTGGCCTTGATGACCACGTTGGCATCGATCTCGATACCGCGCAGGCAGGCAGCACTATCGGTGGTAAAGAAGGGATTACCGGTGCCTGCCGAGAAGATCACGACATCACCGGAGGTCAGGTAGCGGATGGCCGTGCGGCGATCGTAGTGCTCGACCACACCACTCATCGGAATGGCGGACATGACACGCGAGCGGATATTGGCGCGCTCCAGCGCATCACGCATGGCCAGGGCATTCATGACCGTGGCCAGCATGCCCATATGGTCACCGGTCACCCGGTCCATGCCGGCTTCGTGCAGCGCGGCGCCACGAAACAGATTGCCACCGCCGACCACGATACCCACCTGGACACCAATGCCCACCAGCTGGCCGATTTCAAGCGCCATGCGATCCAGCACCTTTGGATCGATACCGAAATCCTGTTCGCCCGTCAGCGCCTCACCCGAGAGCTTGAGCAGAATACGCTTGTACTTGGCGCTACGTTCAGTATTGGGGGGCATGTGACATCCTCCTGATGGCCCGAGGGGAGAAAACGTGAGAGGTATCGCCGTTCATGGCAAGAAAGGCCATGTTCGAGCAGATACGCGAAGGCGTGCGCGAACGCACGCCTTCAAAACGTCGGCGGCCGGTTCTGACCGCCGACAGGAAACGACACGCGATCAGCGGCGTGCCTGTTCCATGACTTCCTTGGCGAAGTCGACTTCTTCCTTCTCGATACCTTCGCCGACTTCAAAGCGCACAAAGCTAACAACTTCAGCGCCCGCCTGCTTGGCGTATTCGGCCACGGTCACATTCTGGTCCTTGACGAAAGGCTGATTGATCAGGCTGTTTTCGGCAAGATACTTCTTCAGACGACCCTGAACCATCTTCTCGGCGATTTCGGCCGGCTTGCCGGCCATGTCGGGCTGCGCCAGGATGATGGCCTTTTCGCTGTCGAGCTCGGACTGGGGCATCTTCTCGGGATGCGACACCGACGGATTGATCGCTGCAACGTGCATGGCGATATCACGGGCAACGTCCTGATTGCCGCCGGTAAGCACCACGACCGCACCGATGCGATCGCCGTGAACGTAGGCACCAACGCTGCCACCTTCGGGCGCCTCGATGACGGCGGCACGACGCACGGTGATGTTCTCGCCGATTTTCTGCACCAGCTGTGCCCGTGCATCTTCCAGCTCGCCTTCCATCACTACGGCGATGTCTTCGTTACGCGTGTCGAGCACCTTGCTGACGACTTCATTGGCAAAGTTCTTGAAGTTGTCATCACGCGATACGAAGTCGGTCTCGGAGTTGACTTCCAGCATGACGGCAGTCGTACCGCTGTCGTCAACGCGCGTCAGTACCGCGCCTTCAGCGGCCACACGGCCTGCCTTCTTGGCGGACTTGAGCCCTGCGTTCTTGCGCAGGTTTTCGATCGCGGTATCGATGTCACCATCGGCTTCGGAGAGTGCCTTTTTGCACTCCATCATGCCAAGCCCGGTGCGCTCGCGTAGTTCCTTGACCAGAGATGCGCTGATAGCTGCCATGTCATGAACCTCTGTTGAATCATGTATTCGGTTCCGGAGACACCGGAACGAGAAGAAAAATCGGTAGCATTACGAAATGACAGTTTAGAGACAGACGATCGGACACTGCACTCGATGCGATCCGTTGCCTCAAAAAAGGGGGCCCGTAAGCCCCCTTTTGCACTGTCATTCACAGACACCGGCGGCGGACTCATCCACCGGTGCGGGTGACATTACTCGGAAGCCGTTTCAGCTGCTTCGTCGACTTCAACAAACTCGTCACCGCGGCCTTCCTTCGACTTGGCGCAGGCATTGGCGATCGCCTGCACGTAGATCTGGATGGCGCGAATGGAGTCGTCGTTGCCCGGGATGATGTAGTCAACACCGTCCGGATCGGAGTTGGAATCCACCACACCGATGACCGGGATACCCAGCTTGTTGGCTTCGTTGATCGCGATGCGTTCATGATCAACGTCAACCACGAACATGACGTCCGGCAGACCGCCCATGTCCTTGATACCGCCGATGGAGCGCTCGAGCTTTTCCTGCTCGCGCGTGGCCATCAGGACTTCCTTTTTGGTCAGCTTCTCGAAGGTGCCGTCTTCATGCATGGCTTCGAGTTCGCGCAGGCGCTTGATGGACTGACGAATGGTCTTGAAGTTCGTCAGCATGCCGCCCAGCCAGCGATGGTTCACGAAGGGCTGGCCTACGCGATTCGCTTCCTCGGCGATGATCTTGGCGGCAGCGCGCTTGGTACCAACAAACATGATCTTGTTGTTGTTGGCCGACAGGCGCTCGACCACGGAGACGGCTTCATTGAGTGCCGGCAGCGTATGTTCGAGGTTGATGATGTGAATCTTGTTACGAGCGCCGAAGATGTATTTGCTCATCTTCGGGTTCCAGTAACGGGTCTGGTGACCGAAGTGGGCACCTGCCTTGAGCAGGTCACGCATATTGACTGACATGATGACTCTCCTGAGTATCGGGTTAAGCCTCCACGTACCCCATGGGTCCGACCGTTTTCACGGCACCCGGGACCATGTGTCGGTACATGTGTGGTCTCTGTGGTAATGGTTCGAACGCTTTGTGCATCGTCCGTCCACGGAACAAGTCTGTCATACCGGGACATGGATTGCAGGAAAACGCGCGGCTTTATACCATATAATGCTGCCAGGATGAAGCCGAACCTTGCTGTCACTGCCCCGCTTGCGAGGAGGAATCGATCCTGTCTTCTCGCACGGCTTCCCATTTCGCTTATCACGAGTCGCCATGAACATCCCCATCCATAACGCCGAAGACATCGACAAGCTACGCATTGCAGGCCGACTGGCCGCCAGCGTGCTGGAGATGATTGAGGCCCACATTCGTCCGGGCATTTCCACCGGCGAAATCGACCGCCTGTGTCAGCATTATATCGAAAACGAGATCGACTCGATTTCGGCCACTATCGGCTATCACGGCTATCAGCACGCCACCTGCATCTCGCTCAATCACGTGGTCTGCCACGGTATCCCCGATTTCGGCAAAAAGCTTAAAAAGGGCGATATCTTCAATATCGACGTCACCATCATCAAGGATGGCTACTACGGCGATACCAGCCGCATGTTTGTTGTCGGCGATAACATCAAGGGCGAGCGGCTCTCCCGGGTGGCGCAGGAGTGTCTGTACGAGGGCATGAAAGTCATGCGCCCGGGCGTGTGGCTCTCCGATATCGGCCGCGCCATCGAGGCCCATGCCACGGCCAACGGCTACAGCGTGGTCCGCGACTTCTGCGGTCACGGCATCGGCCGCAGCTTTCACGAGGACCCGCAGGTACTGCACTACGACGGCTATAACGAGCACAATGATGCCGAGCTCAAGGAAGGCATGTGCCTGACCGTTGAGCCAATGATCAATGCCGGCGACTGGCCGACCCGGGTTCTCAAGGATGGCTGGACCGCGGTTACCCGCGACAAGAGTCTGTCCGCCCAGTGGGAGCACACCCTGATTGTCACCACTGATGGCGTGGAAGCCACCACGACTCGCCATGACGAAGACCTGGGATTTCTGACAGACTGACGCCTGTCGCCTCCATGCCCTTTGGCCTGCTTCCGGCAGGCCCATGGCGTACGCTGTCCTTTACTGCCACCAGGGTAATGGCTCATGTTGCTGCATCATTATCGGTTCATCCCGGACACCACCCTGATCGACCTTGAGGCCCTGAAGGCGCGTCTTGATCACGACACGTCTCCCATCGGCGCCGTCCGGGAGGTGCTGGCCGATATTCGCAGCCGTCTGGATGAGCGTTTCAAAAACGGGGCCGATATTCGCGACCTGGTCCACGGCAGGGCCTGGTGTATCGATCAGCTGCTGGCGCTTTTGTGGTCACGCCTTGAGTGGCCCGATGACGGTATCGCGCTGGTGGCCGTGGGCGGCTACGGTCGCGGTGAGCTGCATCCCCATTCGGACATCGACCTGATGATCCTGCTGGAAGGCGATGACGACACGCCCTGGCGCGAGCCACTGACCGGGTTCATCACCATGCTGTGGGATATCGGCCTGGATATCGGCCACAGCGTCCGCTCGCTTTCAGACTGTGAGCGCGAGGCGCGCGACGATGTCACGGTAATTACCAATCTACTGGAAACACGTTGTGTTGCCGGCTTTGAACCGCTTCTTGCGCGCATGCGCGAGCGACTGGAACGGCTGGACACCTGGAGCAGCGATACCTTCTTTCAGGCCAAGCTTGCCGAGCAGAAGGCGCGCCACAGGCGCTTTAACAACTCCGAGCATCATCTCGAACCCAACATCAAGAGCTCACCCGGCGGCCTGCGCGACATTCAGACCGTCACCTGGGTGGCCAAGCGCCACTTCGGCACCAATATCCTCGAAGTCCTGATGCAGCGCGGCTTCATGACGGACGCCGACAGGCGCATTGCCAGTCAGAGCCGCGCCTTTCTCTGGCAGGTGCGCTACGCCCTGCACATGATCAGCGAGCGCGCCGAGGACCGGCTGTTGTTTGATCATCAGCGCGCCATTGCCACGCTGTTTGGCTATCACGATACGCCGGAACGGCTGGGGGTCGAGGAGTTCATGCGCCGCTACTATCGTGTGGTCACGGCGCTGGTCGAGCTCAACGACATGCTGATCCAGAATTTCGAAGAGAACATCCTTCAGCAGGATCAGACGCCGGAGATCACCCCGCTCAACGATCGCTTTGAGCTGCACGGGCGCTATCTGCGCATTCGCTCGCCCAACGTTTTCAAGCGCCGCCCGTCGGCCCTGATCGAAATGTTTGTGCTGCTGGCCCAGCACCCCGATATCGAAGGCGTGCGGGCCGCCACCATTCGGGCCATCCGGGACCATCGCCACCTGATCGACAACGGCTTTCGGGCGGATCTGCGCAATCGCAGCCTGTTTCTGGAGCTTTTGCGCGGTGGCGGCATGGTTTCCCGCGAACTGGGCCGCATGGCGCGCTATGGCATTCTGGGCAAGTACCTGCCCCGCTTTGGCCACATCATCGGCCTGATGCAGCATGATCTGTTTCACATCTACACGGTGGATGCCCATACCCTGCGCGTGCTGGACGTCATTCAGCGCTTTCGTACCCGTGAAGGGCGCGAGGAGTATCCGCTTTGCGCCGCTCTCATGGCGCGCGTGCCCAAGCTGGAACTGCTGTGGATTGCCGGGCTGTATCACGATATCGCCAAGGGTCGCGGCGGCGATCACTCACAGCTGGGTGCCAGGGACGTCCAAGGGTTTTGCAGCCGCCATGGCGTACCGCGACGCGACACGCATCTGGTCAGCTGGCTGATCGAGCACCATCTTTTGATGTCTACCACGGCGCAAAAGCGCGACATCAGCGACCCGGAGGTCATCCGTGAATTTGCCGCCACCGTCCACGACGAGGTGCATCTGGATTATCTTTACCTGCTGACGGTGGCCGACATCAATGCCACCAACCCCACCCTCTGGAACAGCTGGCGCGCCGCGCTTTTGCGACAGCTTCATGGCGAGACACGGCGCGTGCTGCGCCGCGGACTGGAAAACCCGCTGGATCGTCAGGAGTGGATCGAGGAGACCCGTGAGGAAGCCCGCGCCCTGACCCAGTGCATGGGCGGCGAATGCCAGGCCGTGGACGCGCTCTGGGAGACGCTCGGGGATGACTACTTCCTGCAGTACAGCGCCAGCGAAATTGTCTGGCACACCCAGGGCATTTTGCAGGCCGGCCCCGAGTTCATGCCCCTGATTTTGATCAGCGCGCCGACCGAGGACATGACCGATGGCGGTACCAAGGTGTTTATCCACACCCGCTCGGTCAACAATCTTTTTGCCGCAACGGCCGCGGCCATCGACCAGCTGGGGCTGTCCATCCACGACGCCCGCATCGCCACCTCCAGCAACAACTGGACACTCAACACCTTCATCCTGCTCGACAGTGACGGCCAGGCCATTCGCGACCCCGACCGGCTCAGAGAGATTCAGGCGCACCTGATCGAGGAACTTGATGACCCCGATGACTACCCGCGGATCGTCAAGCGTCACACCTCGCGCCAGCTCAAGCACTTCCGGGTCCCTACCCGGGTGCTGATCGAGCAGGACGAAGCCAATCAGCGCACGGTGCTGGAGCTGATCGCCGCCGACCGCCCGGGCCTTCTGGCGCATGTGGGACAGATTTTCATGAGCTTTGATATCGCCCTGTCCGGCGCCAAGATTGCAACGCTTGGCGAGCGGGTCGAGGACGTTTTCTTCATTACCAATACACAAGGGGCGCCGCTTGAAGACCCCGAGCTTCAAAAGGCGCTAAGCGAGCGCCTTTGTGACGTTCTCAATGCCGAGGCCGGTATCGCAACGACCAGATAGGGCCTGTGCACTATCTGTTGCAGTCACCCCGATTTGAGCCCCGCCATGCCGGGCGCCTATAATCGCCGCCCAATGCGTCATGAGAGACCCCCATGCTGAAGCTTTATGGCCTTTCCAACTGCGACCGCTGTCGTCGCGTTCGTCGGCGGCTCGAGGCCGGTGACCAAAAGGTCGAGATGATCGACCTGCGCCGGCTGGCCGACCGGGGCGAGCTGGAGGAGACCCTTCAGCATCTTTTGTCCCGCGTTGACTGGTCCACGCTGCTCAACCGGCGCAGCACCACCTGGCGCGGACTGAGCGATGGCGAACGTGACAATCTGGATCACGTGCGCGCGACGGCGCTTTTCAGAACCTATCCGAGCCTCATCCAGCGTCCGGTCCTCGATACCGGCGCCCAGATACTGGTGGGCAAGGCCGTTGACGACTGGGCGGCCTGACCCCTCCCCCTTTATTCAAGGAGTTTTTCATGCTGAGTTTTGCACTGGGTATCGGCACCCAGAACCGTCAGGGCGACTGGCTCGAAGTCTATTACCCCGCCCCGCTTCACGCCCCGGACCGTACGCTTGTCGATACCGTGCGCAGCACGCTGGGCGCCCCCGAAGGCAACGTGGCCGCAAGCTTTCTGTCTGAACACTGCGAAAGCCTGGCCGAGGCGTTAACGCATGCCGGCTGTGACGAGCAGGCCGACATCGCCCGCGCCATGGCAGACAGTCGCCGCCCGCTGGTCGCCGTCTTCCTGGAAGAAGATCGCGCCCCTGAGAGCGTGCCGGAGGTGTATCTCAAGCTGCATCTGCTGTCCCATCGTCTGGTCAGGCCCCACGGCATCAGGCTTGACGGCATGTTCGGCCTTTTGAAAAACATCGCCTGGAGCAGCGAAGGCGCCATTGATATCGAGGAACTCAACGACCGTCGCCTGAAGGCACGTCTTGAAGGCCGCGCTCTGTCCATCGACTGTGTCGACAAGTTCCCCAAGATGACCGACTACGTGGTGCCGAAGGGCGTTCGTATCGCCGACACGGCACGTGTGCGTCTGGGCGCCTATCTGGGCGAAGGCACCACCGTCATGCATGAAGGCTTTTGCAACTTCAATGCCGGCACCGAAGGCCCGGGCATGGTCGAAGGCCGCATCGCAGCCGGCGTCATGCTGGGCAGCGGCTCGGATCTGGGCGGCGGCGCCTCGACCATGGGCACGCTTTCCGGCGGTGGCAACATCGTGATTGGCACCGGTGAAAACTGCCTGATCGGCGCCAATGCCGGCATCGGTATCCCGCTGGGTGATCGCTGCACGGTTGAAGCCGGTCTCTACATCACCGCCGGCGCCAAAGTGGCGGTGCTCGACGATCAGGGCGAACTGGTCGAGACCGTGGCGGCACGCCAGCTGGCCGGACAGAGCGATCTGCTGTTTCTGCGCCACTCCCAGACGGGCCGCCTTGAGTGCCGCACCAACAAGAGCGCCATCGCACTCAACGACGCCCTGCACGCCCACAACTAAGGGATCGTTCAGCGCTGTCCACCCATCCGGGCGCTCATGCGAGCGCCCGTTGAACGAAGAGCGTCATGTACAAGGTTTCCGACAACACTGCGGCGAACGCACAGGCACCGAGCGAGACGCTGACACTGGCGCTTGAGCTGCTCTCGAGAGCCTCTATTACCCCGGAGGATGCCGGCTGTCAGACGCTGATCGGTGAGCGTCTGGCGCAGCTGGGCTTTCATCTGGAGTGGATGGATCAGGGCGAGGTGCGCAATCTCTGGGCCGTGCGCGGCCACGGCGGGCCCACACTGGTATTGGCCGGCCACACCGATGTGGTGCCCACCGGCCCCGAACATCTGTGGCAGACCCCGCCCTTCTCGCCCTGCATTGATGACGACGGCTACCTGCGCGGTCGAGGTGCGGCCGACATGAAGGGCTCACTGGCCGCGATGGTCACGGCCGTCGAGCGCTTCGTAAGCGCCCACCCCGACCATGCCGGACGCATTGCCTTTTTGCTGACCAGCGATGAAGAGGGGCCGGCCCGTGACGGCACCCGCGCCGTGGTAGAAATCCTGCGCGCGCGACAGGAAGTTGTTGATTACTGCATCGTCGGCGAGCCCTCCTCCGAGGCGCACTTTGGCGATGTGATCAAAAACGGCCGGCGCGGTTCGCTCAACGGCGTGTTGCGCCTCCAGGGCATTCAGGGCCATGTCGCCTATCCGCAGCTGGCGCGCAATCCCATCCATCAGGCCCTGCCGGCGCTTGACGCTCTGGTCGCCGAGCATTGGGACAGCGGCAATGACTTTTTCCCACCGACCAGCCTCCAGATTTCCAATATTCATGGCGGCACCGGTGCCAACAATGTCATCCCCGGCGAGCTGGAGGTGACCTTCAACCTGCGCTTTTCCACCGAGGTCACGGCGCAGGCGCTCACGTCACGCATTGAGGCGCTGCTTGATGCGCACAAGCTTGACTGGCACATCGACTGGCAGCTCTCGGGCGAGCCCTTCATGACCGAACCGGGCGCGCTGACCGACGCGGTAAGCGCGGCACTGGCCGGTATCACCGGAACGCCTCCCCGGCTCTCTACCGGCGGTGGTACCTCTGACGCCCGCTTTATTGCTACGCTGGGGCCGCAGACCATCGAGTTCGGGCCGCGTAATGCCACCATCCATCAGCGCGATGAGCGCATTCTCGCCACGGACCTTGATCTGATGCGCCAGGCCCTTGAATCCACCCTTGACCGGCTGCTGCGATAACCATGGAGCACTATCCAGATATCGAGGTTTATCTTGTCTGCAATGACGCCGAGCGTATCTCGCAATGGCTCAGCGAGGCACTGCAAACGCCTGTCACGCTTGAGCGCGCCGGCAAACAGCAGTGGCGGACCGCGCCGGTGTACCAGGGTCAGCGTCTGCCCGTTTTGCTGGTCGAACATGCCGCCGACCGGCTGGCCAGTCTCTGGTTTGACAGCGAGCTCACGCCCTGGCCCAGGGATGTCGACTGTGCCCGCGCCGCCAGCCAGGCACTGGAATGCGAGGTGCGCTGCTCGCTGGGCGGCTGGCAGCCCGGCGATGACCCCGACCGCTTTTTCCAGATCCTCGCCGATGGCAGCGAAGGCGTGATCCACTGGCCCGACGCCGGTCAACAGGACGCGAAAAAGTAACGGCGGCACGCCCCCTGAGCGCGTTTTGAGCATAAAAACGCCCCGCGTTGCGGGGCGTTTTTGTGACAGCGTTCATGACCTGCAACAAGAGGATGCCTGTTACGTAATGACGGTGACATCCTCGGCCTGCAGACCGCGCTCGTTCTGGATGGAGTAGTAACGCACCCGCTGTCCCTCGGCCAGCGTACGGTGCCCCTTGCCGCGAATGGCGCGAAAATGGACGAAGACGTCCTCACCGCCGTCACGGGTAATAAAGCCGTAGCCCTTGTTGACATTGAACCACTTGACCACGCCGATCTCGCGATCATCCTTTTCGACTTCCACCACGTTGGACAGGGTCGGGGTCAACACGTGCATGGCAAGCGTTGCGATTTCAAGTGCCACAAAGGATGCCACGGCAGACAGCGCCCAGATGACGACAAGACCGGGGTCAGCGGCCATGTTCTCGATGACGACAGGGCTTGCAAGGTAGACAAGAAAACCTGCAAGAACCGGCGTTAAAAGCGCCAGCAGCAGGCTGATAACGGTACAGCGCCAGATGGTTTTTGCACTCATGACGATACTCTGCTTCAAACGTTTATCGGATTGTTTACTCGGACTGTTCTCACCCCGCATATTCCCATGATGCCCCTTGTTCACGGGATGTGAACCCAGCCACCGACCGTTTGGCCGGATGTTTAACGTACGGAGATCAACGATATGACAACACCTCCGCAACAAGCTGATTCTAACATGCACATTGACACTACGCTTAAGCAGGTGATAGAGCGCGCTAACGATCTGGAAAGTCGCCTTGCCTGGCAGGAAAACTGGCTGGAGCGTCTGGACGAAGCACTGATCACTCAAAACGCCACCATCGAGCGCCTGGAGCGGCTGTGTAACCTTATGGCCCAGCGGCTTGGTGAGCAGCGCGAAAGCCTTGAGTCCCTGCAGTACGACGGCGGCGAGGAGCGACCGCCCCACTACTGAAGACCAGCGCGCTGAACACTGGGCCCTCATGGCTCAGCCGGACACAAAAAAAGGGGAAAGGCCCGAGCCTCTCCCCCTTTTCAGGTCGCGATTATGATCAACAAGCCTTACCAGGCCGAATGCGGCACGCTCGGGTCGAGCCCGTCGAGATAGCGCTCGGCATCAAGGGCGGCCATGCAGCCGCTGCCGGCCGAGGTAATCGCCTGACGATAGATCTGGTCGGCCACGTCACCAGCGGCAAACACACCCTCGATGCTGGTGGCGGTGGCATTGCCATGAAGGCCCGATTTGACCGTGATATAGCCATCCTTCATGTCGAGCTGGCCATTGAACAGATCGGTATTGGGTCGATGGCCGATGGCCACGAACAGCCCCGGCGCTTGAAGCTCGCGCGTACTGCCATCCGTCATGGACTTGAGCCGCACGCCCGTCACGCCCGAGCCATCGCCGAGCACCTCATCAACCATGGTGTTCCATTCGATTGCCATGTTGCCGTTGTCGACCTTGTCGAACAGCTTTTTCTGCAGGATCTTCTCGGCCCGCAGGCTGTCGCGGCGATGGACCAGCGTCACCTTCGAGGCGATGTTGGAAAGATAAAGTGCTTCCTCAACTGCCGTGTTGCCGCCACCCACGACCACGACATCCTTGTTGCGATAGAAAAAGCCGTCGCAGGTCGCACAGGCGGATACGCCCTGCCCCTTGAACCGCTCTTCGGATTCGAGGCCGAGATACAACGCAGTGGCGCCGGTGGCCACGATCAGAGCGTCACAGGTATAGCTGCCCTGATCGCCCTTGAGACGAAAGGGACGCTCGGTCAGCGTGACCTCATTGATGTGATCGATGCGGATATCGGTATCAAAACGCTCGGCATGACGACGCATGCGCTCCATGAGCTCGGGCCCCTGAACGCCGCTGTCATCACCCGGCCAATTGTCGACATCCGTGGTGGTGGTCAACTGACCGCCCATTTCCATCCCGGTCAACAGCATCGGAGACAGATTGGCGCGAGCCGCGTAGACCGCCGCGGAATAGCCGGCCGGGCCGGAGCCCAGAATAATCAGCGGATGATGGCTGGCATCACTCATGACATACCTCGGTAGAAATCAACGGAAATTGGATGGCGCCCAGTGTAACACTGCCCATGGCGTGCTTCAGTGTCCGAAAAGACATGATGCTACCGGCTCCATTGTGGGCAAGCGTACGGTGCGGGGCCAATCGGTGATGGCAATGACACTCATTGCCGCAAGCAGACTCAGGCATCGTCATCGCGGCCGAGCGTGACCGACTCGAGGGTGTCATCGAAAGGCGATATCGTCACGGAAAGAACGATCGGTGCGCAGCACCACTGACAGTCGACCCAGGTCACATGGGAGCCCTGGCTGGTGTCGATATCGATGTCATTCATGGCGTCGCAGTAGGGGCAATGGTCCTGCCATGATATTAGCCATTGGTCGCACATAGAGGGCTTTCGCCTTGAAATACTTGAACGAAACAGGCGGTAAACTGTTATGCTAGCGCCACGAAGTTTGTCGACAATGTAGGCAGACCGACACAAGGTCATATTGCGGGTATGCTTACTATACTCATCAGGAAGCAGCATCACGCTGGACCATGTTTCCTGATGCGGCGTACCGGCCATGCGTTATTGCCTCTCCTGACGGAGGTTACCAGGTCGCATGGTGCGGGTCCGGAATCCGATGATGAGGAGGCCTCATGAGCCCTGATAACACCAAAGGCACGCTCAGCGCGCTGACGGTCGGTGACAACACCTACCACTACTATAGCCTTGAAAAGGCAGCCGAGCAGTACGGCGATTTTACGCGTCTGCCCTTCACGCTCAAGGTGTTGCTTGAAAACCAGCTGCGTTTTCAGGACGGCGTGACCGCCACTGAGGACGACATTCAGGCGCTGGTGGACTGGCAGAAGGAAGGCCGCTCCACGCGCGAGATCGGCTACCGCCCGGCCCGCGTTCTGATGCAGGATTTCACCGGCGTTCCCGGCGTTGTCGACCTCGCCGCCATGCGCGATGCGGTGGCCAAACTGGGCGAAAAGCCCTCTCGCATCAACCCGCTGTCGCCGGTGGATCTGGTCATCGACCACTCGGTCATGGTTGACGATTACGGCAACCCGCAGGCGTTTGAAGACAACGTCAAAATCGAGATGCAGCGTAACCTCGAGCGCTACGAGTTCCTGCGCTGGGGTCAGCAGGCCTTTGACAACTTCAGCGTCGTACCGCCCGGCACCGGCATCTGCCACCAGGTCAACCTCGAGTACCTGGGCAAGTCGGTCTGGACGAAGGAAGAAGACGGCAAGACCTTTGCCTTCCCCGACACCCTGGTCGGCACCGACTCCCACACCACCATGATCAACGGTCTGGGCGTTCTGGGCTGGGGCGTTGGTGGTATCGAAGCCGAAGCCGCCATGCTGGGCCAGCCGGTTTCCATGCTGATTCCGGAAGTCATCGGCTTCAAGCTCGAAGGCAAGCTCAGAGAAGGCATCACGGCCACCGACCTGGTGTTGACCGTGACCCAGATGCTGCGCAAAAAGGGCGTGGTCGGCAAGTTTGTCGAGTTCTACGGTGATGGCCTCAAGGATCTGCCGCTGGCCGACCGTGCCACCATTGCCAACATGGCGCCCGAATACGGCGCGACCTGTGGTTTCTTCCCGATCGACGATGAAACCCTGAACTACATGAAGCTCACCGGGCGCAGCCAGGAGCAGATTGAACTGGTGCAGGCCTACGCCCAGCAGCAGGGCCTGTGGCGCGAGCCGGGCCACGAGCCGATCTTCACCGACACCCTGTCGCTGGACATGGACATTGTCGAGGCAAGCCTGGCCGGCCCCAAGCGTCCGCAGGACCGCGTCGCCCTGACCGACATGAGCGCCACCTTCGAGAAGCTGCTGGCCGATCAGTCTCAGGACGCGCCATCGAAGGAAGAAGGCCGCTGGCAGAGCGAAGGCGGCAACACCGCGCCCTTTGTCGACAATAGCTTCAACGAAGACCCCAACATCGAGCACCGCGGGCACAAGTTCCGCCTGCAGGATGGCGCGGTCGTCATTGCCGCCATTACCTCCTGCACCAACACCTCCAACCCGAGCGTGTTGATGGCAGCAGGTCTTGTGGCCAAAAAGGCCGTCGAAAAGGGTCTGACCAGCAAGCCGTGGGTCAAGACCTCGCTGGCCCCCGGCTCCAAGGTCGTGACCGACTATCTGGCCACCGCCGGTTTCCAGGAGCCGCTCAACGCGCTGGGCTTTAACCTGGTCGGCTATGGCTGCACCACCTGTATCGGCAACTCCGGCCCGCTGCCCGAGCAGATCGACACCGCCATTCAGGACGACAACCTGACGGTCGCCTCGGTCCTGTCGGGCAACCGTAACTTCGAAGGCCGCATCCATCCGCTGGTCCAGACCAACTGGCTGGCGTCACCGCCCCTGGTCGTGGCCTACGCGCTGGCCGGCAACGTGCGCCTGGACATCTCGAAAGAGTCGCTGGGCAACGACAAGGAAGGCAATCCGGTCTATCTCAAGGACATCTGGCCGTCCCAGAAAGAGATTGCCGAGGCTGTCGAGCGCGTGCGCAGCGACATGTATCGCAAGGAGTACGCCGAGGTCTTTGACGGCGACGAGACCTGGCAGTCCATCGACATCACCCCGGGTGAAGTCTACGAATGGTCGAAGGACTCCACCTATATCCAGCATCCGCCCTTCTTTGAAGGCATGGGTCGCGAGCCGGAACCGATCCAGGACGTCAAAAACGCCAGCGTTCTGGCCAAACTGGGTGACTCGGTGACCACCGACCACATCTCCCCGGCCGGTTCCATCAAGCCTGACAGCCCGGCAGGTCGCTATCTGCAGGAGCGCGGTGTCGAGGTCAAGGACTTCAACTCCTACGGCTCTCGTCGTGGTAACCACGAAGTGATGATGCGCGGCACCTTCGCCAACGTGCGTATCCGCAACGAGATGCTCGATGGCGTCGAAGGCGGCATGACCCGCTACGTCCCGAACGGCGAACAGATGGCCATCTACGATGCCGCCATGAAATACGCCGAGGAAGGCACGCCGCTGGTCATCATCGCCGGCAAGGAATACGGCACCGGCTCCTCGCGTGACTGGGCCGCCAAGGGCACGCGTCTGCTGGGCGTACGCGCCGTCATCGCCGAGTCCTACGAGCGCATCCACCGCTCCAACCTGATCGGCATGGGCGTTCTGCCCCTGCAGTTCCCGGAAGGTGAAGACCGCAACTCGCTGGGCATGACCGGTGACGAAACCATCAGCATCTCGGGTCTGACCGACCTGACGCCGGGCGCCAGCGTGAAGGTCGCCGTTACCTTTGCCGATGGCAATACCCGAGAGCTCGACGCGCTGTGTCGTATCGACACCGTCAACGAGCTGGAGTACTACCGTCACGGCGGTATCCTCCACTACGTGCTGCGCAGCATGCTGCCGAAGTAAGCCCTCGTTTCTGCCAGATCAAAAGGCCCCATCCGAGGATGGGGCCTTTTTTGTGCAATCACATATAGCGGATCAGTTCGACAGGGCCACCTGTCGGCGTGCCCAGAGCCACAGCTCAACGACGGCCAGCAGCATCAGCGCATAGCCCAGCGTCTCGATGCCCTCTTCCACCGTGGACTTGATCTCGTAGATGTACTGCGCCTTCATGATGGCTTCCCAGAAGATCCCTCGACCCATCAGGCGCGAGAAGACATACAGCGTCAGCATGCCGCTTAAAAAGAGCCCGAAGGACATCTGCTGCATGTAGCGGGTGCATTCATCCAGGACGTGATGGCGATAGCGCACCAGATACACCAGTGCCGGCACCAGCACCAGTGTCACCAGCCACTGCCACAGCCCGTCGAACACCCGATCAAACAGAAAATCCTGTTCGCGGATCAGTGACGCCAGCAAAAAGGCAAACATCAGCACGGTGCCGTGGCGATAGACACCCATCCCGCGAATTTTCCAGAGAAACACCAGACTGATCGAAAGCATGACGGTCTGGGAAATTTCGGCGAATGAGGCTTCGGTAAACTGATCATCAAGGGCTTTGGGCAGGGCGTCCCAGTACATGCACTGACAGATCAGCGCAATAAAGAAGAGATAGGCAACGTAGCGATAGATGCTGTTGAGCGTCTGTCGGCGCTCGGCAGGGGTTGAAGATATTGAATCTGACATGAAACTTCCGACAATCATAAGCGTGTTAACAAGTCATTATAGCGCTCCATCATCACGAAAGGCTGAAAAATTCATGAAAATGCAACATGCATCATAACCCGTTGATCAGTATGGACGCGGAGATGCCCGCCGGGCACCTCCACGCTCATCATCCTTGTTAACAACGCCATTCAGCAGCCGCTGACAGCCGGACGCGCCGGCTGGTCGAAAAAGAAGGGTCTGAGTTTGACACCCACCATGTTGCCGGCGAAGGCAAAAACCATCCAGACCCAGCCGTGCAGGCTGCCCGAAGCGATACCGCTGAAATAGGCGCCGATATTGCAGCCAAAGGCGATGCGCGCGCCGTAGCCCAGCAGCACCCCACCGATGACGCAGGCGGCCAGCGAACGCGCCGGAATTTTGAAGCTGGGTCGAAACCTGCCGGCCAGCGCCGCCGCCAGCATCGCACCCAGCACGATGCCGATATTCATGACGCTGTTGATATCGTTCCAGATGCTCTGATCCAGTGCACTGGCATTGCCGGGCTGCTGCCAGTAGCTCCACTGCCCCGGATCAATCCCCATGGCCTGAATGATCTTGGCCCCCCAGAGCGCAAAGGCTGACGTGATGCCCCAGGGCTTGCCGGCCAGTGCCAGCGTGGCAAAGTTGAGCAGGGCCAGCGCGACGGCACCGAAAAGCAGCGGCCAGGGGCCACGCAGCCAGCGCGCCGTGCCGCGACGCTCGGCCGGCACGGCCGCCGCTTCCAGGTTGCCATGCCGACGCCGCTCAAGCCACACGGTCAAAGCAGCAATCAACGCAAACAGCACCAGGCTTGTCGCGATCCCGGGGCCGGCCCCCAGCTCGACCAGCGATACCGGCTCAAATGCCGGGAGCGAGGCCCACCAGTCAAAGTTGATGGTCGCCAGCACCGAGCCGACGATAAAAAAGATCAGGGTGACGACCATGCGCGCATTACCGCCGCCGGCCGTAAACAGTGTCCCCGAGGCGCAGCCACCGCCCAGCTGCATGCCGATACCAAAGATGAACGCCCCGACCATGACCGACACGCCAATGGGCGAGACAAAGCCGCGTACCGGCTGATCAAACAGCGTGCCGGCCGACAGCGCCGGAAAGAAAAGCAGCACCGCCACGGTCAGCAGCACCATCTGGGCGCGCAGCCCGCGACCGCGACGCTCAAGAATGAACACCCGCCAGGCCGAGGTGAAGCCGAAGGCGGCGTGATAAAGCACCAGACCCAGCGCCCCGCCCACCAGAATCAGCGCGCCCTGCGTCACGCTGATGGTCGTACCGACCAAAAGTATTGCCACCAGCAAGAGCGCCCCCGCCCCCCACACGACCGGGGATTGATGCAGCGGCCCTTGCTGCCCGGTTGCTGTCACCTGTGCCATAACGCGACTCCAGACATACCATTGCTCCAGAAATAAAAAGATCGTTATTCATATTCTATAGGCATAAACACCGGGGCTGAAATAAATGCGGGTCATTGGATTCATCAGGCCCGGGAGACCCACGTACGTTATGCTGTCGAAACCTGAATGACACCGTACACGCGTGCGGTTATAGCCTATCGATTCAAGGAGTTCATGATGCGCTGGATTAATGTCGCGCTGTCCGCCGTGCCGGCCAGCCAGACCCCCTCGGCAGGGGCCGGCCATACGGGCAACGAAACGCTTATCGAACGTCAGCGTCTGTTTGGCAACCCCAGCCGTGTCCAGGGCCGCCTGAGCCCCGATGGGCAGTGGCTCTCCTGGATTGCCCCTGTCAACGAGGTGCTCAATCTGTGGGTCGCCCCCGCCGACCAGCCCGACCAGGCGCGCGCCCTGACCCACGAAGACACCCGGCCGATCCGCAGCTATTTCTGGTCGCCGGACAGCCGCCAGCTTTTGTACGTCAATGATCAGGGCGGCGACGAAAACTTTCGTCTTTACGGGGTGAGCGTCAGCAGTGGCGAGCAGCGCCTTCTCACACCCCAGGAAGGCGTACGCGTTCAGGTACTGGGCGTGAGCCGCCATGTCAGGGATTGCATCATGGTCGGCATCAACGACCGTGACCCGCGCTGGCATGACGTCTACCGGCTCAATCTCGACAGCGGCGAGCTGTCGCTGGTGCTGCAAAACGAGGGTTACGGCGGCTTTCTGCTCGATGAAGATCTCAACATTCGTCTGGCCGAACAGCCCCGCGCCGACGGCGGCGAAGACTTCTTTCGCGTCAACGACCTGACGGTCGAGGCCGAGCCGTTCGCCTCCATCAGCTTTGAAGACAGCGCCAATACCGGCCCGGCCGGCTTTACCCGTGACGGTCGCACCATGTACTGGATCGACAGCCGCGGGCGCGACACGGCAGCCCTTACTGCCCAGGACTGGAACAGCGGCGAAACCCGCGTCATCGCCCAGTCGCCGAAGGCCGATATCACCGGCGTGATGGCCGATCGCGACAACCACGACATCCAGGCCTTTGCCGTGGATTACCTGCGCACCGAATGGACCGCCATCGACCCGGCCATCGGTGAAGAGCTTGCCTTTCTCGACGGCAAACTCAAGGGCGAGGTCAATGTGACATCGCGCACCGATGACGACCGACGCTGGATCGTGGTCAACGACCCGGTCACGGCACCTGCCGAGACATGGCTTTTTGATCGCGACAATCGCACGCTGACCTCGCTGTTTGTCAGCCGTCCGGAGCTGGAAGGCGCCCCGCTGGCCGGCATGACGCCGCTGGAGATTACTTCCCGCGACGGCCTCACGCTGGTCTCCTATCTGACCCTGCCCGAGGGCAGCGATGCCGAGGGTTTCAAGACGCCGGACGCCCCGCTCCCCATGGTGCTGCTGGTCCATGGCGGCCCCTGGGCGCGCGACAGCTACGGCAGCAACAGCTACCACCAGTGGCTGGCCAACCGCGGCTATGCGGTGCTTTCGGTCAACTATCGCGGCTCGACGGGGCTTGGCAAGTCCTTCACTGCCGCCGGCGACGGCGAGTGGGGCACCACCATGCACGATGATCTGATCGATGCCGTGGGCTGGGCGGTCGATCAGGGCGTTGCCGACCCGGACCGGGTGGCCATCATGGGCGGCTCCTACGGCGGCTACGCCACGCTTGCCGGGCTGACCATGACGCCTGAGGTGTTCGCCTGCGGTGTCGATATCGTCGGGCCGTCGAATCTGACCACGCTGCTGGAGAGCATTCCGCCCTACTGGGAGGCCGGTCGCCAGCAGATGTATCGCCGCATGGCAGACCCCAATACCGAAGCGGGCCGCGAATGGCTGAAGGCGCGCTCGCCGCTGACCCATGCCGATCGCATCCAGCGTCCGCTGTTGATCGGTCAGGGCGCCAACGACCCGCGCGTCAAGCAGGCCGAAAGCGACCAGATCGTGGACGCCATGCGCGAGAAATCGATTCCGGTAACCTACGTGCTCTTCCCGGATGAAGGCCACGGCTTTGCCCGCCCGGCCAACAACATTGCCTTTAATGCCATTACCGAGGCGTTTCTGGCCGAAGCACTGGGGGGCCGATTCGAGCCGATCGGTGAGGCGCTAACCCCCTCTACCGTGACCGTGCCGCACGGCGCCGAGTACACGCCGGGGCTTGAGACAGCGCTTGGCACACAAGGCTGATCGGTAAACGCCAACAGCCCTTGATACGAAAAAAGGCCGCCTTCACGAGAAGGCGGCCTTTTTTACCTTTGCAGACCGGATCAATCAGACAAAGCGACCCAGCCCCACGGCCGGGCGCAGACGCTCCAGCAGCACATTGGCCTCGCCGCGGGCGCGCTCGGCGCCCTTTTGCAGCAC
Organism: Kushneria sp. EE4; assembly: GCF_977968315.1. The sequence continues at coordinate 186,469 of NZ_OZ386212.1, read as the reverse complement.
CGACTCGATATGCCCCGGGTCCTGCATGAGTCGTTCATATTCACCGCGCGGGCCTTCAAGCTGTGCGTTGAGATGCTCAAACACCGCATTTTTGGCATCGCCCCAGCCGATGCCTTCAAGATAGCGCGTGCGCATGGCCTGCTCTTCGCTTTCGGTGGCAAAGGCCGAATAGATCTGAAAGAGCGTGCAGGTTTCCGGGTCCTTGGGTTCCCCCGGCTCCAGCGAGTTGGTCTTGATCTTGCGAATCAGCTTTAAAAGCTTTTTCTCGGTAGAGAACAGCGGAATGGTGTTGTCATAGCTTTTGGACATCTTGCGCCCGTCCAGCCCGTTAAGCGTCTGAACGCGCTCGTCCACCACCGCCTCGGGCAGCGTGAAATACTCGCCCTTGTAGAGGTGGTTGAAACGTCCGGCCATGTCACGAGCCATCTCGATGTGCTGTACCTGATCACGCCCCACCGGCACACGGTTGGCGTTGAACAGCAAAATGTCGGCCGCCATCAGTACCGGGTAGCTGAAAAGCCCCATGGTAATGCCGCGGTCCGGGTCGGGACTGCCGTTGTCTTCGTTGTCCGTCACGGCCGCCTTGTAGGCATGCGCCCGGTTCATCAGCCCCTTGGCGCAGACGCAGGAGAGCATCCAGGCAAGCTCGGTGGTCTCGTGGATGTCCGACTGGCGATAAAAGATGGCGTTGTCCGTATCCAGCCCCAGCGCCAGCCAGGTCGCGGCGATTTCAAGGCGCGACTGCTGCACGCGCTTCGGGTCGCTTGCCTTGATCAGCGCATGCAGGTCGGCCAGAAAATAGTAGGACTGAACGCTGTCGTCCTGGCTTGCGGCAATGGCGGGGCGAATGGCACCGACGTAATTGCCCAGATGGGGGGTGCCGGTCGTGGTAATGCCGGTCAGTACTCGTGTGCTGGTCATGAACGCAACGTCTGCTCGGTGATGGGAAACGGCGCGGATGAGATCATCGCGTGGAAGTCGCCATAGTGTAACGCGCACGCGGCAGCCGGGCGACAGGCAGACCCGTCAGGACGGCGGATCGGGACGCTCGTGGCCGCACTGCCAGCAGCAGTCAAAGGGCGCGTCGTGCCATTCGCCACAGGCCTGACAGCGCCAGCCCCGTGCCAGCCGCGCCCCGGGTGTCGATGCGCCTTCAGCGTTGTGGCGCCACTGCTCGACCACCGTTCGGGCACGCGCTTGATCCTGTGGCGCCACCCAGATCTCCGGCTCACAGTCGATGGGCGCCAGATCACCCATGCCGCCGGCCAGCGTCCAGTTGCGAATGTCGCAGTCGACGCCGGCCCCTTCGAGCAGGTTGCGCACATGCCCGACCAGCAGGCTGTTGGGTTGCTGAAAGACGCGAACCCAATGCATCGTGGCCTCAGTCGCGAAAGATCCGTACGCCCATCGCCTTGAGATAGGCCGTTTCCGGAATGGACGGATGGATGGGATGATCACCGCCCTGATGCCCCTGATAGATCAGCTGGGCGTGACGGTCCTGATGACGTGCCGAGCCGCGCACGATATCGATCAGTCGGTCACTGGCCAGATGCATCGAGCACGAGGCCGACATCAAAAGGCCATCGCGACCCAGCAGGCGAATCGCTTCACGGTTGAGCTTGCCATAGGCCCGCTCGCCGGCGTTGATGTCCTTGCGCTTGCGAATGAACGCCGGCGGATCGAGCACGATCACATCAAAGACCTCGCCCTGCGCCTTGAGCTGGGACAGCGCCTCAAAGGCGTCGCCCTGCAGGGTGGAGACACGATCTTCCACACCGTTGAGCGCGGCATTTTGCATGACGCGCTCGAGTGCCGGCGTGGAGGCATCCACGCAGACCACCTCCGAGGCGCCGCTGGCCGCCGCCTGAACACCCCAGCCGCCGACATAGCTGAACACATCCAGCACCCGCTTGCCGGCCACCTGCGAGTTCAGCCAGGCGCGATTGTCGCGATGGTCAAAGAACCAGCCGGTCTTCTGACCGCCCACGACATCGGTTTCAAAGCGCACGCCGTTTTCTTCCAGCGCCACGGCGCCTTCAAGCTCGCCCTGAACGATCTCGACCTGCTCGTCGAGCTGCTCCAGACGCCGCCCGGCCGTGTCGCCACGCAGCACGATCACGCGCGGCGAAAGCACCTTGTTGAGCGCATCGATGATCTCATCGCGCACCTTCTCCATGCCCAGCGTATTGAGCTGAACCACCACCACGTCATCAAAGCGGTCCACCACCAGACCGGGCAGCAGGTCGCCTTCGCCATGCACCAGCCGGTAGAAGGGGCGCGCGAAAAGGCGCTCGCGCAGGGACAGCGCCTGCTTGAAGCGATGCACCAGCAGGGAACGACCCAGCATCACATCGGTGTCACGCGAGACAATGCGACCACAAATCAGCGAGTTGGGATTGACGTAGGCCACGCCCATGGCGCGCCCGTTGGCCGCCTCGACAATGGCCTGAGCGCCGGGCTCAAGGTCCTTGAGCGGGGTTTCGGCGATGTCGATCTCGTTGGAATAGAGCCACAGATGGCCCGCCTTGAGACGACGATCGGCGTTTTTCTTGAGACGAAGACGTTGGGTCACGACAGCTTCCAGAATGGGTAATAAAAGGGGCACAAGCGGATTACCCGCCATTCTATCAGCTGGGCACCGCCGCGGCAGCGTGTCGAATGGCCCCGAAGGCGACTAATGCTGACAGTGCGGGCAGAACACGCTGGCGCGCTGGCCGATGGTCATCGAACGAAGCTCATGGCCACAGACGCGACACGGCTGGCCGCCGCGCCCGTAGACGTTGAGGCGCTGGACGAAATAGCCCGGCTCGCCGCGACCGCTGACGAAATCCCGCAGCGTGGTGCCGCCCTGCTCGATCGAGGCGGCCAGCACCTGCTTGATGGCCTCGGCCAGGCGCTGATAGCGCGCACGCGACACTTTCCCGGCTTCGACACGCGGGTCGATACCCGCCATGAACAATGCCTCGGCGGCGTAGATATTGCCCACGCCCACCACGACGGCGCTGTCCATGATGAAATTCTTGACGGCCACGCGCTTGCCGCGCGAACGCTGGTAGAGATGCACGCCGCTGAAATCATCACTCAGCGGTTCGGGCCCAAGCGCGACCAGACGCCGGTCGCTCATCGGGTCGCCCTCGATGAAATCCACCAGCCCGAAGCGGCGCGGGTCGTGATAGCGCAGTATCAGATCGGAACTCATGACCAGATCAATATGGTCATGCTTGCGCGGCTCGGTGCCGACTTCGACCAGCCGCAGGCTGCCGGACATGCCCAGATGCCAGAGCAGATGACCGCCGGCCACCGGCAGCAGCAGATACTTGGCCCGTCGGTCGATGGTGCCGATGCGCTCACCGGTCAGGCGTTCGGCCAGCCCTTGCGGTACGGGGATGCGCAGACGGTGATGACGAATGATGACTTCATTGATCTCGAAACCCGCCACCCACGGCGCAATGCCGCGGCGGGTCGTTTCGACTTCAGGCAACTCAGGCATGGGAATCTGGCGTCGTGGCGTTGAGAAAGGATGGCATGGCCTGCACAAGGCCCGGACGCAAAAGGACCCGGCCATGGCCGGGTCCTTTCAGACCGCCCTGTCGGGCGGCGCGTAAAGCGCGATCAATTACTTGATCTTGGCTTCACGATACATGACATGCTTGCGTACGACCGGGTCGTACTTCTTGAATTCCAGCTTGTCAGGGGTGTTGCGCTTGTTCTTGTCGGTCGTGTAGAAATGACCGGTACCCGCGCTTGAAACCAGCTTGATCTTGTCACGCATGTTATTGCTCTCCGCATTCAAGCGCCCGGGGCGCTTGAGGTGTAATCACGAACCGTCGTCTCAGACGCTCAGGCCATTGGCACGCAGATCCTTGAGGACCACTTCGATGCCTTTCTTGTCGATGATGCGCATGCCCTTGGAGGACAAACGCAGACGGACAAAGCGCTTTTCGGACTCGACCCAGAAACGATGCGTATGCAGGTTGGGAACGAAGCGACGACGCGTTTTGCGCTGAGAGTGGGAAACGTTGTTACCAGTCACCGGACGCTTGCCGGTAACCTGACAGACTTGTGACATGGAAGCCTCCAGCCGTGAGCCCGAATGGGCCCCACATGAGTGTCTATTAAGTATTCGGGCAAACCGGTGAGAAGTGGCAGGCGATACGCCTCCCTGCCCCCTGTTCATAACCCGCAGAAAGTCAAAGGGCGTACTTTATACCAGAGCGCCCCCGGATCGGCAAGCACGCCTTGATATAATTGCCTTTACGCCGGCGTGAGTGCTAAAGCCAGCCCCGCTCGGCAAAGGAGGTCACCTCGCCGTCACCGACCACGAAATGATCCAGCACCCGAATATCGAAAAGCCCCAGTGCCTCGACCAGGCGCGTGGTGATGCGGCGATCGGCGTCGCTGGGCTCGGCCACGCCGGAAGGATGGTTATGCGCGAATATAATGGCGCCGGCATTGAGCGCCAGCGCGCGACGGGCCACCTCGCGTGGATAGACGGCCGCGGCGTCCAGCGTGCCGGTAAAGAGCTTTTCAAAGCGCAGCACCCGGTGCTGGCTGTCAAGAAAGAGTGCTGCAAACACTTCATGGCCGAGATCGCGCAGATGCGCGCTTAGAAACCGGCGCACCATGTGCGGAGAATTGAGCGCATCGCCCCGCATCAAAAGCGTTTCCAGATGACGACGTGACAGTTCGAGCGAGGCCTGAAGCTGCACGTACTTGGCATCGCCCAGGCCGTGGGCCCGACAGAAGGTATCGCGGTCGGCCTCGAGCAGCGCCCGCAGCCCGCCGAATTCGCTTAAAAGATCGCGCGCCAGATCCACCGCCGAGCGTCCCTTGACGCCGACCCGTAAAAAAATGGCCAGAAGCTCGGCATCCGACAACGTCTGCGCGCCCAGATTGATCAGCTTTTCCCGTGGCCGCTCACCTTCCGGCCAGTGACTGATACCCAAATCGCCCCCTTTTAACAGCGTGTCCTGATAAAAGGGGTAACGGCGACCCGCACGGAAACTGAAACCGCAGCCGACTGTTGCCACACCCGGGCGGACGCTACGCTTGATCTGTTAATCGGATAATTTCAAGGAGACTCACGATGCGGCTTTATACCCTGCCCAAAACCGGTGCCATCAGTGATCTGACACCCGCCGAGCGCGATACGCCTCGCCCGGCACGCGGCCAGGTGCTGGTACGGATGCGCGCGGCGTCACTGAACTATCGTGACCTGATGATCGTCACGGGCAACTACGGCCGCGGCGGTGTGGCCCCCGACCGCGTGCCGCTGTCCGACGGTGCCGGTGAGGTGGTCGAGCTCGGCGAGGATGTGACCCGCTTTAACGTCGGTGACCGCGTCGCCGGCATCTTCATGCAGAACTGGCTGGGCGGTGAGGTCAACGACAGCCACCCGGGCTCAGCGCTGGGCGGCGCCGTCGATGGCGTGCTCAGCGAGTATGTTGTGTTCGACCAGCAGGGACTGGTCACGCTGCCCGAACACCTGTCGTTTGAAGAAGGGGCCACCCTGCCCTGCGCCGCCGTCACGGCCTGGAACGCCCTGTACGCCGGTAAATCGCCCCTCAAGGCCGGTGACAGTGTGCTGCTGCTGGGCACCGGCGGGGTCTCCATGTTCGGCATGCAGTTCGCGCGCGCCGCCGGTGCACGGGCCATTCAGACCTCCTCAAGCGATGACAAGCTCGCCCGCGTACGCGAACTTGGCGCCGATGACACCATCAACTACCGCCAGACCCCCGAGTGGCAGGAAGAGGTCACTCGCCTGACCGACGGGCGCGGCGTGGATCACGTGGTGGAAGTCGGCGGTGCCGGCACCCTGCCGCGCTCGATCGCCTCTGCTCGTCTGGGCGGTCAGGTCAACCTGATCGGCGTATTGACCGGTGGCGAAATCAACCCGACCGACATCATGCGCAAGAGCGTACTGATGCGCGGCATCTTTGTGGGCTCACGCGAGATGTTCGAGCAGATGAACCGTGCCATCACCCAGCACCGGATCAGGCCGGTCATCGATCGCACCTTCGCTTTTGACGATACCCGGGCGGCGTTCGAGCACCTTGAAAGCCAGCAGCATCTGGGCAAGGTCGTCATTACCCTCGACTGATAACCCGGCTGCGCCATTGCCGAGCGAATCATCCCGGCAATGGCGCCCCCTTCCTGGGCCATTGGCGGATACCCAAACGCGCCGACATCGCCTAGCGTAGGACGAATCGATGTTAGCGCTAACAACCATAAAGGGACGCCGATGAACACACCTTCTCATTGCGATAGCGATCTGCGCCGTTCGTTTCTCAAGCAGTCGTTGGCCTGCAGCGCGGTGGCGCTCGCCGGCGTCTCGCTTGTCCAGCCTGCCCGGGCACAGCCAATCAACCAGCGCTACCCCGATCCGGCCATACAGATTCTCGACGAGCGCTTCATGGATCTGCGCCTTTTCAATGCCAGCGTCGAGAAACTCGCCGACGGCCTGCGCTGGGCCGAGGGCCCCGTCTGGATCGGCGACGGCAACTATCTGCTGGTGAGCGACATCCCCAACAACCGCATCGTGCGCTGGGATGAAATCAGCCAGTCGCTGGGCGTCTACCGGGAAAACGCCAACTTCTCCAACGGCATGACCCGCGATCGTCAGGGCCGTCTGATCGTTTGTGAAGGCTCCACGACCCACGATCTTGGCCGGCGCATCACCCGCACCGAACACACCGGTCAGATCACGGTGCTGGCCGATAACTTCGAGGGCAAGCGCTTCAACTCGCCCAACGATATCGTGGTCAAGCGCGATGGCTCGATCTGGTTTACCGACCCGCCCTTTCAGGCCGGCGGCTACTATGAAGGCCATAAAATCGAGACCGAGCTGGCGCACGGCGTCTATCGCATCGACGGCGACACGCTGGAGGTAACCCGCGTCATCAACGACATTGCCGGGCCCAACGGGCTGTGCTTTTCACCGGATGAACAGCGCCTCTACGTCGTGGAAGGCCGCGCCAGACCGGACCGGCTGGTCTGGGCCTATCAGGTCAACGATAACGGCACGCTGGGAGAGCGAGCGCAGCATATCGTGGCAACGGACTTTGGCGGCCTTGATGGCATCAAGTGCGACGAGCTGGGCAATCTGTGGTGTGGCTGGGGCAGTTCAGGCTCACCCGATGCCGACCCGGCAGCGCTGGATGGCGTGCGCGTGTTCGACTCCGAGGGTAAAGCCATCGGCCATATCAGCCTGCCGGAGCGCTGTGCCAACCTCTGCTTCGGCGGCCCGCAGGGCAATCGGCTGTTCATGGCCGCAAGCCACGGCATCTACTCGATTTTCGTCAACGTCCGCGGCGCGCAGTACATGACCCGGGACGAGCCCGCCTGACGACAGAATCTGACCGACAGGGGCACCGGGTGTGCCCCTGCCATCCGCGCTACGGCGTTTGCTGCTGCGGGCCCGACCAGGTCCGCAGTGCGCCTCGACGCCGCTGATCCTTCTCCTCTGGCGACAGTGACTGGTCGCCGTCATACAGCGCCGCCTCCCAGCCGCCATAGGTCGGGTTGGGCAGCACGATATAGCGCTCGCCAAAGTGCGCGCGATCCTGAATGACCTGCGCATTGCGCGTGGCCACATCGTCGGCGTCGTAGCGGCTATCAAAATCGGCCAGGTTATCACCGATCAATAGCGCCACCTCATGATCCTTCAGGACCGCATCCCGACGCGGCTGTTTGTCGCCGGACTCCGTGCGCAGCATCATGTGCGCCTCATCGACCCACGGGAAATCAAGCCGTTTCAGATTCTCCATGGTGGCCGCCAGCCCGCTTTCCCGGCGATTGGTGACATAAAAGACTTCTACCCCACGCGATTGGGCGTAATCGAGAAACGCACCCGCGCCGGGCATTGCGCGGGCCTGCGCGTCCTCGACCCAGGCGTTCCAGCTGTCGCTGGAGTACTGCTCGTCGCGACCGATCAGCCAGGCCTGAAAGGCGGTGTTGTCGATCACCGCCTCGTCGCAGTCGACGATCACCGCCAGCGGTCGATCGCCGGGGGTGTGCGCCTCAAGGGCCTGATCAAGACGCAGACGCGCCACGTTGAAGGCCTGATAGGAGAGCGCGCGGTATTCGGCCGCGCTTTGCATCCAGACTGTGGCCATGACGAGCTGCTCGTTGAGGGCCCTGCTGTCGTAGTCCCCGGATGCGGGCTGTTCCTGACTGGCACAGCCGCTCAGGGCAACCCCGATGGCCAGCGCCGAAAGCGCCGGGACCAGATGGCGTCGGTACAGCCCGGCGCGCGCGGACGTAGTGTTCAAAGGCATGGCAGTGTCCTTGCAGATCACGATGTTGTGGTTATTACAGACCGGCCTGATGCTACGCACGTCAGGCACGCAGTGGTAAGGTAGCATCCCTTCGATTCCCGTTATGCCCATGGAGCCCTGCATGTCACGACTGGCTGGTCAACGCATCGTCCTAGGCATCAGTGCCGGCATCGCGGCCTACAAGAGTGCGGTACTGGCACGCCTTCTGAAAAAGGCCGGCGCCGAGGTCCGCGTGGTCATGACCGAGGGGGCGCAGGCCTTTATCACGCCGCTGACGCTGCAGGCCCTGACCGGCGAAGAGGTGCGCACCTCCCTGCTGGACCCGCAGGCCGAGGCCGGCATGGGCCACATCGAGCTGGCCAAATGGGCCGATATCGTTTTGATTGCCCCGGCCACCGCCGATCTGATGGCCCGTCTGGCCGCGGGCATGGCCGATGACCTGCTTACCACCCTGTGTCTGGCCACCCGGGCGCGCTGTCTGCTGGCGCCGGCCATGAATCAGGCCATGTGGTCGCATCCTGCCAGCCAGCGCAACGCCGCCACGCTTGTCGACATGGGCTGGCAGCAGCTGGGCCCGGATGCCGGCGAGCAGGCCTGCGGCGATGTCGGCGGCGGTCGCATGCTTGAGCCAGAGGCTATTGTCGCCGCACTGGAGGAAGCGCTCTCGGGCCACGCACCCACGCCGGACGCGCTACCGCTGGATACTACGCCCGAGCACGATAACCACGCCCCGAAAACCGATGCCTTCATGGCGACCGGCCATGACGTCAATGCCACCGCCCTGGCCGGTCAACACGTCGTGATCACCGCCGGCCCTACGCGCGAGGCGATCGACCCGGTGCGCTATCTCTCCAATCACAGTTCGGGAAAGATGGGCTTTGCGCTGGCCGAGGCGGCTCGTGACCTGGGCGCCCGGGTGACCCTGATTGCCGGTCCGGTAGCGCTTGCCACACCTGAAGACGTCACGCGCGTGGATGTCGTCAGTGCCGTGGAGATGCTCAAGGCCGTAGAGGCCACGCTTTCAGGCTGCGATATTTTCATTGGCTGCGCGGCGGTGGCCGACTACCGTCTGGCCGAGGTGGCCGAGCACAAGCTCAAGAAGGTGCCCGGCAGCCCCGCCCTGACGCTGGATCTGGTCGAAAATCCCGACATTATCGCCACCGTCACGCATCGCGACTGCCCGCCGTTTACGGTGGGCTTTGCCGCCGAAACCCGCGAGCTTGCCCGACACGCCCATGACAAGCTCGTGCGCAAGCGTTTGGACCTGATCGTGGCCAACGACGTGGCCGCCCCCAATCTGGGCTTTGGCGCCGATGACAATGCTGCTGTGCTGTATCATCTCGCCTCCAATGAACCGGACGCGCCGGTCAGCTCGCATACCCTGTCACCGCGCACCAAGCGTGAACTGGCGCGCGCCCTTTTCGATTATCTGCTGCCCCTTTTTCAGGCGCATCACACAACGCGGAGCCCTGCTGCCCCATGACTGCCCTTGCCGACCGGCCACGCCTGCAGGTCAGAATCCTTGATGAGCGGGTACGCGACTACCCTCTGCCCCATTACGCCACGCGCGGCAGCGCCGGTATGGATCTACGCGCCCTGCTGGACGCCCCTCTGACGCTGGCCCCGGGTGACTGCGAGCTGGTTCGCACGGGGCTTGCCGTTCACATTGCCAACCCGGCCTGGGCCGGCATGATCCTGCCGCGCTCGGGGCTGGGCCACAAGCGCGGCATCGTCATGGGCAACCTGGTCGGTCTGATCGATGCCGACTATCAGGGCGAACTGATGATTTCGGTCTGGAACCGCGGGCGCGAGCGCGTCACCCTTGAGCCGTTCGAGCGCATCGCCCAGTACGTGCTGGTGCCGGTCATTCAGGCCGAGCTTGAGGTTGTGGATGAGTTCACGACCGATGACGATCACGCCGATGTTCGTGGCGCCGGCGGCTTCGGCCACTCGGGACGACACTAACGCGGATTGACAGGAAGGAATCGCCTCATGCCCCAGATAAGTGCCGCCATCTTTCGCGCCTATGACATTCGCGGCGTGGTCGACGACCAGCTCACCCCCGACACCGTACGCCTGATCGGTCAGGCCATCGGCAGCGAAGCGCTCGCTCGCGGTGAAACGGGCATCGCCGTGGGTCGCGACGGCCGGCTCTCCGGCCCATCGCTGTCCGAAGCCCTGATCGAGGGCCTCTGCGCGGCCGGCTGTGAGGTCGTGGATATCGGCATGGTCCCCACGCCGGTACTCTACTTTGCCACCCACGTGCTGGACGGCATCACCTCGGGCGTGGCCGTCACCGGCAGCCACAATCCGTCGAACTACAACGGCTTCAAGATCGTGCTGGGCGGCCATGCCCTGTCCCGCGACGACATCACTGCCCTGTATCGACGCATCGAACAAAATGACCTCAACACGGGTGAAGGCCACTGCCGAGCGCATGATATTCGCGAGTCCTATCTGAAGCGCATTCTGGACGATGTTGTTCTCGAGCGTGAACTGCACGCCGTGGTGGACTGCGGCAACGGCGTGACCGGCGAGCTGGGGCCTGAATTGATCCGACGTCTGGGCGCCAGGGTGACGCCGCTGTTTGAAGAGATCGACGGACGCTTTCCCAATCACCATCCGGACCCGGGCAAGTTTGAAAATCTGACGGATCTGATTGCGAAGGTGAAGGAGACCGGCGCCGACATCGGGCTGGCCTTTGACGGTGACGGCGACCGGGTCGGTGTGGTCACGCCCTTTGGCGAGATCATCTATCCCGACCGGTTACTGATGGCTTTTGCCTGCGACCTGCTCGAGCGCCAGCCCGGTGCACGCGTCATTTTCGATATCAAAAGCACCGGCAACCTGGTATCGATCATCGAGGACGCCGGCGGCACCCCCGAGATGTGGTATACCGGCCACTCGCTGATCAAGGCGCGCATGAAGGAAACCGGCGCGGCGCTGGCCGGTGAAATGAGTGGCCACGTCTTCTTTCAGGAACGCTGGTACGGCTTTGATGACGGCCTCTACGCCGCCGCACGGTTGCTGGAAATCCTGTCGCGCCAGCCAGGCGATGCCGACCAGTACTTCAGCCGATTTCCTCAGGACGCCAGCACCGCCGAGATCAACGTACCGGTGACCGACGACAACAAATTCGATATCGTCGAACGCTTTATCAGGGAAACCGATTTCGGCGAGCAGGCGACCCGAACCACACTGGACGGCATCCGCGTGGATTACCCGGACAGCTGGGGACTGTGTCGCGCCTCGAACACCACGCCCATGCTGGTGTTTCGCTTTGAAGGCAAGTCCGAGCAGGCCCTTGAGCGCATTCAGGACCGCTTTCGTCAGGCCCTGCTGGCCGTCGCCCCGGACATCACCCCGACCTTCTAGCATCCCGATCTGCCCCGGACCGGCCGTCACTTCGCCGGCCCGGGCGATATGACAGCCGCCTGCATGACACAATGGCCCGAACCCGCACCGGCCTTTTGTCCCCTTTAGACAAGGAGCGTTTTGCACCATGCATGACAGCGAATACAACCCGCGCCAGGTCGTTGAAATCCTGTCCGAGGCGTTGCCCTATATCCAGCGTTTTTCGGGCAAGACCGTCGTGATCAAGTACGGCGGCAACGCCATGACCGAAGACAATCTGATTCACTCCTTCGCCCGCGACGTGGTGCTGCTCAAGGAGGTGGGGCTCAACCCGATCGTGGTCCACGGCGGCGGCCCGCAGATCGGTCAGCTTCTTGAGCGTCTCAACATCGAATCCCGCTTTGTCGACGGCATGCGGGTGACCGATGCCGAGACCATGGACGTGGTCGAGATGGTGCTGGGCGGGCTCGTCAACAAGAGCATCGTCAATCTGATCAACGGCGCCGGCGGCAAGGCGATCGGGCTGACCGGCAAGGACAATGCCCAGATCCGCGCCCGCCAGCTGACCGTTCAGCGCAAAAGCGCCGATCTGACCGCCTCGGAAATCATCGACATCGGCCATGTCGGGGAAGTCGAGCACATCTCGACCGATCTGATCGAGATGCTCTCGGAAGCCGACTACATCCCGGTGCTTGCGCCCATTGGCGTGGACGCCCAGGGCCACTCCTACAACATCAACGCCGATCTGGTGGCCGGTCGTGTGGCCGAGGCGCTGGGCGCCGAGAAGCTCATGCTGCTGACCAACGTGGCCGGGCTCATGGACCAGCAGGGCGAGGTGATGACCGGCCTGTCCACCGAGCAGGTCGACCGGCTCATCGAGGATGGCACCATCTACGGCGGCATGCTGCCCAAGATCCGCTGTGCGCTGGAAGCCGTTAAAAACGGCGTCAACAGTTCGGTCATCGTCGACGGTCGCGTGGAACACGCCATTTTGCTGGAAATCTTTACCCGCTCCGGCGTGGGTACCCTGATCACCGATCAGTCGAGTGCGCCGTCGCACTGATGCCACGCGCCACAGGGACGCATTCATTCACGGGTGTCACAGGCCGGCCCGGCACCCCGGAAGGCAGATAAAAAAGATGGCCATGACCAGGGAACAAAAGCTCTCGCGACGCGACCAGATCCTTCAGGCGCTGGCGCGGATGCTGGAACAGGGGCGGGGGCAGCGCATCACGACGGCGGCGCTGGCGCGCGAAGTAGGGGTCTCGGAAGCCGCCCTTTATCGTCACTTCCCCAGCAAGACACGCATGTACGAGGCACTGATCGACTACATCGAGCAGACGCTTTTCGAGCGCGTCACGCTGATCATCAATGAACCGGGCAGCGTCAGCACACGCTGTCAGCGCATTCTGACCCTGGTGCTGATCTTTGGCGACAAAAACCCCGGCCTGTGTCGCGTCATGACCGGCGAGGCGCTGACCGGTGAGCATGAGCGCCTGCAAACCCGCGTGGCGCAGCTGTTCGAGCGTCTCGAGACGCAGCTCAAGCAGGTGCTTCGCACCGGTGAAATCGAGCAGGGCTATCGCCCCGCCATCGGCGTATCGGCACTGGCCAATCTGCTCATGGCCACCGTCGAGGGGCGCATCAACCAATACGTTAGAAGCGGATTTCGTCGTACGCCCCAGGCCCACTGGGAGGATCAATGGCAGCTTTTGAGCGTCCATCTCATGGCAGAGGCAGAATTTTCCGAAACGCCTGATCACGACTCAGATACCTGACAGCCGCATCGGCGCCGACACCGGCGCCAAACAGATACCCCTGCAGGATCTCGCAGCCCAGCTCGTTGAGCAGATGCTGCTGGGCGCGCGTTTCGACGCCTTCTGCCACAACCGTCAGCCGCAGCGAGTGCGCCAGCCGCACGATGGCCTCGATCATGTGATAGCCGTGCCCGGCGCCGGTCAGTGCCGTTACAAAGCTCTTGTCCAGCTTGACCCGGTCCAGCGGCAGCAGCGCCAGCTTGTCCAGCGACGAGTAGCCGGTACCGAAATCGTCCAGCGAGATGGTGATCCCTTGGCGGCGCAGTCCTGAAATAACGTGCACGCACTCGTCGAAGTTCTGCATCAACCGGCTTTCGGTGATTTCGCATTCCAGACAGGCGCCCTCCAGGCCATACGTGGCCAGCACCCGCTCGACATGGGTCAGCAGGGTTCGATCCAGCTGCAGCACCGAGACGTTGACGGCCACCGGCGGGACACGATAACCCTGTGCCCGCCAGCGGCTGATCTGTCGGCAGACCTCATCAATGATCCAGCCGCCCAGCGACGGCATAAGCCCCATCGACTCGGCCATGGGAATGAAAGTGGAGGGAGAAATGTTGCCCAGTACGGGATGATACCACCTCAGCAGCACTTCAAAGCCGGCAAGGCGCTGATCATTGCCCTGCACCTGGGGCTGGTAGACCAGCCCCAGCTCTCGGTCCTTCACGGCCTGACGCAACGCCTCGTAAACCCCCGAAGGATCGGCACGCAGGGTGTCTTCAACGCCGGACGATGCAGCAATAGACCGGACAATGGTTTCTTCACCGGCCGGCGCGCCTTCGCCATGGCCTGCCACCGCACCGTTCTCCTCGAGCTGGCTGATATCCATTAAAAGCCCGTGGCACTCGGTTTGCCCGCCACGGCGTAAAATGATGCCCCGATCCAGCACCCGCTGCTCGGACGCGCCATGAATCAGACGATAGGTATGTTCAAAATATCCTTGGCGCAGGGCAAGCAGGCGCGCGCGCTGCAGGGACGCCCGGTCGTCGGGATGGACCATGGCATCAAAGGTTTTGCGCCTCAGGCGACAGGCATGTCGGGACAGCGCCTTGATCGAGGCGGCCATGTTGCCGCGATAGCAGTACTGCTCCTGTGCATGGCAATAGCAGTACACGACGCCGGAAAGCTGGCTCTCGGGCTGATCGATGTCCTCCTCGGGCGCGGCAGGGGCCGGAGAAAAGCGATAATAGCCCTTCAGCAGCAGCTCCATGCCGTGTTGAAGACCAAAAAGCCAGAACACAAGCCCCAGCGCCAGCCTGCCGGCATCCATATGCCTTCCCCACCAGAGCAGACAGGTAACGACCAGAGACAAAGCGATTAACGAGCGATAAACCACGGCCAATACCAGAGGTATTTGGGGCCGTTCATTACCTTGTGACTTGCGAGAAAGAGCAGGGATAGACATCGATCGGCGCTCGGGCAGCAGCAGAAAAGCAGATTGATGAACCATGACTTAAATTAATTCATATCATGGATCATCATTTTTTTTCATGGAGCATGACCATATAGCAAAACCCCGGGCCCTGGGAGCCCGGGGTCATCTTTTGCGCCAAAAAATAATCTTTAGTATGAGAACGGCAGTACCGTGATCAGGCGGCCTCAGCGGATTCGCCGATTGCCTGTTTGAGTTTTTTCATGGCGTTTTTTTCAAGCTGTCGAATACGTTCGGCGGAGACGCCATAGGTATCGGCAAGCTCATGGAGCGTTGACTTCTGCTCGGCCAGCCACCGGCGCTGCAGAATATCGCGCGAGCGGTCATCAAGACGGGCCAGGGCATCGCGCAGCTGCTGTGAGGAGCGATCCTGCCAGTCGGATTCTTCCAGCGACAGCGCCGGGTCGGAACGGCCGTCTTCCAGATACTGCGACGGCGACTGATAGCTCTGCTCATCGTCCTCACTGCCGGGCGCCGGATCAAAACCGGCATCAAAGGCCGACAGACGCCCTTCCATTTCGCGAACGGCTTCCGGCTTGACGTCCAGGTCCTGGGCGATAGCGTTTACTTCGTCGTTGTTCAACCATGACAGGCGCTTTTTGGCGCTGCGCAGGTTAAAGAACAGCTTGCGCTGCGCCTTGGTGGTCGCCACCTTGACGATGCGCCAGTTACGCAGCACAAACTCGTGAATCTCGGCCTTGATCCAGTGCACGGCGAAAGACACCAGCCGCACGCCCTGGGCCGGATCAAACCGCTTGACGGCCTTCATCAGGCCCACGTTGCCTTCCTGGATCAGATCCGCCTGCGGCAGACCATAGCCGGAATAGCTGCGGGCGATATGGACCACAAACCTCAGGTGCGACATGACAAGGCGACGGGCAGCTTCAATGTCATTATCGGTGTGCAAACGCGTGGCGAGATCCTTCTCCTCATCCACGGTCAGTACGGGAATACGATTAACGGCCTGAATATAGCCGTTCAGGTCATTGCCCGGCGAAAGATGACCAATAGGTTGAAGACTGGTACTCATGTTCAAACGGTCTCCCCTGGCCTCTGATTGATGATTATCAACCATTATAGACCATGGTAAGGGTACTTTTGTGCCCGTATGACGACTTTTCTCGGACACCTGCGTAAATCATTTCAGCGCGGACTGATCTCTGAGAGATGGCGGCTGACGGCCAGCCATGCCCCGATAAGCCCCAAAAGGGTACTACAGATCAAAAGCAAAACCGATCCGCCAAACCCGATGCCCGGCAGGGAGAAGTGGCTGCCAAACCCGGAGGCCAGCATATCGATGGGCGCCGACAGCCAGCGCCGACCCAGCGTCAGAAGCAATAGCGCCAGTATACCGCCACCCAGACCATACCAGACGCCCACATAAAGAAAGGGGCGACGAACAAAGGCATGCGTGGCGCCGATCAGGGTCACGACCTCGATCTCCTGACGACGGCTTTCCACCGCCAGTCGGATGGTGTTGCCCACCACCAGCAGGACGCCAAGGGCAAACAGCACCCCAAAGGCCAGCACCACCCGCCGACCCAGCTCACTGAGCTGGCGCAGTCGCTCAAGCCAGGCCATGTCCAGACGCGCATCGGTCACGCCGTTGATCTGCCCGAGCTCATCGGCCAGCGCCTGCGCCGCCTCGGGGTCGCGCGAGCGCGGCTGGACCAGAATAGTGGCCGGCAGCGGATTGTCATCCATCATGGCCAGGGCGTCATTCATGCCCAGACGCTGCTGAAAGCTTTCCAGACCGGCCGCGGCCGTAATCAGCTCGGTGGAGGCAATGTCAGTCTCGCCGCGCACCCGGTCAGTGATGTCCATGGCCTGCGACTCCGACAGCGCCGGGTCCAGATACAGGGTCATGCGGGCGCTGTCGTCCAGGTTGCTGTCCAGAAGCTGTGCGCTGCCCAGCGCCAGCCACAGGCTGGCCGGCAGCACCATGGCAATCGCAATCGCCAGCATGGTCATGAGACTCGACAGCGGCCGCCGACGCAGGCGATGGAGACTGTCCACCGCCATTTGTTCGTGATGGCGACGCCACGCCCGCGTACGGCTTTCAAAGGTAATCCGGTGGGAGCGAGCCCCCCGACGGGAGGTTTCGCCCTCCTGAGTCTGGCGACGCGGTTTCTGACTCATGCGGCCTCCTCATCGCCGATCAGACGACCGTCGCGCAGCTTGAGCACCCGGTGTCTGAGCCGGGCGATCAGTGTCAGGTCGTGGCTGGCCAGCAGCACCGTGGTGCCGATGCGATTGAAATCCTCGAAAAGACGCATGATATCGGCCGACAGCTGCGGATCCAGATTACCGGTCGGCTCATCGGCCAGCAGCATGGCCGGCTTGGTGACCACCGCACGGGCAATACCGACACGCTGCTGCTCCCCGCCGGACAGCTCGATGGGCAGGGCCTTTTCACGGTGCAAAAGGCCGATCTTGTCGAGAGCGGCATGCACGCGGCGCCGGGCATCCTGGGGCGTTGCGCCCTGGATGACCAGCGGCAGTGCCACATTATCGAATACGCTGCGATCAAAGAGCAGCTGGTGGTTTTGATACACCACCCCGATCTGGCGCCGATAGTAGGGAATCTGCGAGACGTGCAGGCTTGTGATGTCGTGGCCGGCCACGACAATACGCCCCCTCGAGGGCCGCTCAAGCGCCATGAGAAGGCGCAGCACCGAGCTTTTGCCGGCTCCGGAGTGGCCGGTGAGAAAGACCATCTCACCGCGCTCCACGTTAAAATTGAGATCCGCCAGCGCCTCGAAACGACCGCCATAGCGCTTGCCGACATGCGCAAACTCGATCATGGCCATGAGCGATCAGCCGCCGTCCCGGTCAAAGAGTGCCCCGACAAAGTCCTCGGCCTCAAAGGGACGCAGATCATCCAGCGTCTCCCCCACCCCGATATAGCGAATGGGCGTGCCCAGCTGCTTGGCGATGGCAAAGATGATGCCGCCCTTGGCCGTACCGTCCAGCTTGGTCAGGGTGATGCCGGTCACCGGCACCGCCTGATTGAAGGTTTCCGCCTGAGAGATCGCGTTCTGCCCCGTACCGGCATCGAGCACCAGCATCACCTCGTGCGGCGCCTGAGCGTCCAGACGCGCCATGACACGCTGCACCTTGCTGAGCTCATCCATGAGATGGCCCTTGTTGTGCAATCGACCGGCCGTGTCGGCAATCAGCACATCGATACCGCGCGCCTTTGCCGCCGATACCGCGTCATAGATGACAGAAGCACTGTCGGCGCCGGTGTGCTGGGCAATCACCGGCACGTCATTGCGCTCGCCCCAGACCTGCAGCTGTTCGACGGCCGCGGCACGGAAGGTATCGCCGGCGGCCAGCATGACGCTGCGGCCCTGACGCTGAAAGCGCTGGGTCAGCTTGCCGATGGTGGTGGTCTTGCCCACGCCGTTGACGCCCACCATCAGAATCACGAACGGGCCTTCACCCTTGGGCGGCAGACGCAGCGGTTTCGCCACCGGCTCGAGCATCGTGGAGAGCTCTTCCTGCAGCGCCTTGTAGAGCGCATCCACGTTTTTGAGCTCGCGCCTTGAGATTCGCTCTTCCAGATTCGCCATGATCTCGCTGGTCGCGGCGACGCCGACATCGGCCATCAGAAGCTGTGTTTCGAGCTCTTCGAGCAGATCATCGTCGATCTCCTTGTGACCCAGCAGCAACGTCGCCAGACCGTCGGTCAGGTTGGAGCGCGTCTTGCCAAGCCCCTGACGCATGCGGGAAAACCAGCCCTTTTTGGCGCCGGCCGTTTCACCCTGCTCGTCAGCGGTTTCCGGCCCGACTTCAACGGCCGTGTCGTAGCGCGCCCGACGCGGCTTGTCGCGACCGCGGTTGCGCGCCGGCGTGGTCACCTCGGAGGCAACCCCGGGCGTTGGCTTCTCGTCTTTCGTATCAGGTGTTTTTCCGACCGGCGCCTCTTCCAGCGTCGTTTCCTCGGAGACCCCCGCCGAATCGTCCAGCGTCTCGATCGGACGCTCCTCAACGGGCTCGGGATCCGGGTCGGGCTCGACGACGGGTTCCGGCTCCGGCTCAACGATCGGTTCCGGCTCGGGTTCGACGACCGGTTCCGGCTCGATGACGGGTTCCGGTTCCGGCTCGACGATGGGCTCCGGGTCGGGCTCGACGACGGGTTCCGGCTCAACAGTCGTTGGCGCCTTTTCGGGAGCAGGCACAGCGTCTGTTTTTTCTCGCGCTTCGACAGGCGGTTCCGGAGGTGTTCCTTCGGAGTGGCCGGAGGCCGGCGCCTGCTGCTCGGCGTGTTGCTGTTCCAGCTGCTGCTGTTCTTCGCGATCCTGTTGATCGCGGCGCTGCTTCTTGCGCTTAAAAAAACCAAACATGGGCTATATCGTCGCGATTGATCCATCGGAAAAAGACGGCCGGGCCGCCATTTGATACCGCATCCTACCACTCAAGCGCTGCCCGCCGGTACAATCCGTGCAGGCCATCGACAAGGATGGCACAACCGGTGGTCACTGCAGTTCTTCCACCGGCCCTGGCAGCACCCCTCCACCGACAAGGGCTTGCAGGACACATGAGGCGACAGCGTCACGGCACATCAGGACATGATAACCGACAGGGCGGTGCCCGCTCGGGTGGCGGCCGCCTGCGGCTGATCGGCGGCCGGTTTCGCCGGCGCCTGCTGCCCGTCCCGGACCATCCGGGCCTGCGCCCGACGCCGGACCGCATGCGCGAGACGCTGTTCAACTGGCTCAGCCACGACATCGACAGCCGCACCCGCGCCCTGGATCTGTTTGCCGGCACCGGCGCGCTGGGGCTGGAAGCGCTCTCGCGCGGTGCCGGCGAGGTGCACTTTGTTGAGGCTGACCGTCAGGTCGCCCGTCAGATCGAACAGAATCTGGCAACGCTTGAGGTCACGATGCCGGTACACCAGAAAAGCGCTGACGCCTTTCTGGACACCCGGCCCGCCAGGCCATTCCATCTGGTCTTTCTTGACCCGCCCTTTCGCCAGGAGCTGATCAACGATTGCTGTCAGCGTCTTGACCAGGAGGGCTGGCTGGCAGATAACGCCCTGATTCACGTTGAAACCGAAGCCGGTCTGATCCCTCGCCTGCCTGCCGGCTGGCGTCTGATACGCGAAACCCGGGCCGGTGACAGCCACGCCCGGCTTTATCAACGTGACAGCACGCAATAACCCGGCCTCCCTCTTGCCGCCGCGCGCCGGCGCGCGTAGTCTGGCCTGCGCGCGCGCCGGCACCCGACCCGGGCCCTGCAGGGCGGCATTTCGCCTTACTATCTGTATCAGGAGTACAGCATGAGCAATGAACTTTTCGAGCAGCTTGAGCAGCGCGTCAACAGCGCCGTCGATACCATCGAGATGCAGCGCATGGAACTTGACGAACTGCGTCAGGAAAACGAGCGCCTGAAAAACGAACGCCAGCAGTGGGAAAGTCGTCTGGGTAGTCTGCTGGAGCGTTTCCGCGAGTTCGACGCCAACGCCACGTCGGCGCCCGACACCTCTGCGCCCCAAACGCCGGCTGCCAGCCCCTCCTGGTAAGCAGGCCTGTCGGCCCCCCGACTCAGCGCGTGAGAGGACGCGACATCAGTATCGCGTCCTCGCGCTCGCCCGCAGCCTGTGGATAATAGCCCGCCCGGCGAGCGTCCACCGAAAAACCGTAGCGTATGTAAAGCGCCTGCGCCGCCTCGTTGCCGGCGCGCACTTCCAGCAGTATGCGCTCAAGCCCCAGTGCTTCTCCCTGTTCGATCATTGCCGTGATCAAGCGGCCGGCCAGCCCCTGGCGTCGATGGTCCGGATCGACCGCAATCATCTCGAGCTCGAGATCAAAAGGGCCGATCGAGACCACGGCAAAGGCCGTCAGCGTCTGCGTCCCTGTCGCCGCAATCCCCGTCAGGCGGTATCGCTCGGCATCAATCAGCGCTTCAAACCGTGACACCGACCAGGCATCCCTCCCTCTGGCACGGCCATCCAGCGCCGCCAGCGCCTCGGCACTGCCAGCGCGCTCAATGATCATGGCCATCCTGCGTCTGTGACGGTGCCTGCCACCACGTGCGCCACTCTCCCATGGCGGCCCAGAGCTGACGGCGCGATGCCGGCTCATCAAGCGATTCCAGCGCCGGCCCCTGCCAGAGCGGCAGATCAAGCACGCGGCTTTGCCCGTCATGGACGTCGAGTACCTCTTCCAGCACCGGAAGCTGGCCGAACAGCAGCAGTCTTTCGGGATGCCAGCCCCGCGCCCGACGACCGGCCAGAAAGGCCTTGAAGCCCTGACGCGCTTCATCGAGGGCGTCATCGACCGGCAATCCTTCCATCATGGGCCAGCCAAAGCGTTGACAGGACAAATCGGCGGCCGGCTGAACCCCACCGGCATACAGTATGGCGTTGAGCAGCGTTTCTTCCTGCGTACTCAGCGCCTCATCGCGAGCCAGCAGAATCAGCCAGCGCCCATCCAGCGTGCCCACCTGCAGCGAAAAGCGCAGCGGCTCGTGCGGCGCTCTTGAGACGCTGTCTTCAACCTTCGTTGCTGCCGGGACCGCCTTGTCTTCGGCAACGGGCGCAGGGGCTTTCTCTACCGAAGCGGCGTCCGAGCGCTTTTCTTCACTCTTGCCGATATCGAGCAGAGCCCGAACCGAACGAGCCGGTGGCGTCGGGTCGTGCGGCGGGGTCTCGGCCACCTCGGCACCAGGTGTCGGGGCCTCGGAATGATCGATCTCATCGATCAGGGCGTGCAGGCGCTGGTGATGATCGAGCGACCCGATGGCCTGCTCGGGTGCCTCTTCCAGCGCCGGGAGGTCGGAGGCCAGCGCATTGGGCAGCGAGTGACGGGCGACCCAGAGGTTGATACCCATGGCATCGAGGTACTGTCGGCGCGCGCGCTCGGTCACCATGCGTTACGTCCATTGAAGGGAATAGAGTCTAAAAGGCCTTCCCGCGGGAAGGCCAGACACCGGCATCGATGGCTCACGGTTCGGACAACACTAGGCACCACCGCCGCGGCAGTTCGGGGAGTCGGGGCGCTCGTTGTTGCGCGCCGCCCACTGCTCGGGCGTATAGAGATGCAGGGCCAGCGCATGCACCGGCCCCGCCAGCTCATCAGACAGGGCGGCATAGATCTGCTGGTGGCGCTTGACCGGCATTATGCCCTCAAACTGCTCGGACACCAGCGTCACCTTGAAGTGCGTTTGCGACTCGGGCGGCACATTGTGCTTGTGGCTTTCGTTTTCGATGGTGAGCCATTGCGGCTCGAAAACGGCCAGCTTCTGCTCGATCAGCGCCGCAATGTTGGCACCATCAAGCGTGTCCACCGAAGAAATTGTCATGGGCTACCACCTCCGGCACGTTGATATTGTCATTGGACAGGCATAACGACATGTGTCGACACCGCCGTCTATCCGGACTGATGCCGGCGCAACATGCGAATTCGTGATGCCGAAAGCATCAGCGCCACAATGGCGGAAGCCATGCCCATCCACAGGGCCAGGCTCACCGTCATGGTGCTGTCCATCGTGGTATTCATTATTCCAGAAAGCACCAGTGCAACCAAGGCAGCACCAACAGACTGACCAAAGGTACGTACGCTTGCCAGCACGCCGGAGGCGCTGCCACTGCGCGCCTTGGGCAGTGATCCCATCATTTCACGGTTGTTGGGCGCCTGATAGAGACCAAAGCCCATGCCGCACAGGGCGCTGCGCCACAAAATATCGACCGTTGAGGGCTGATCCCCCAGAAGCGCCAGTGCCCCCAGCCCCGCCATGAACAGCAAAAGCCCGATCGAGGAGATGATCGGCGGACTGAAGCGGTCGGCCAGTCGCCCGCCCAGCGGCGCACCGATCATCACGCCCAGCGGCCAGGGCGTGAACAAAAAGGCAGATTCAAGCGGCGTGTAGCCCTGCACGCTCTGAAACAGAAACGGCAGACTGATAAACGCCATGCTCTGGGCCAGAAAGGAGAAAAACGAGGTCATCACCGCCATGGTGAACCGCGCTTCCCGGAAGATCACCAGCGGCAGCAGCGGATTGTCAAAATGGCGCTGGCGCCAGATGAAGCCGGTGAGTGCCACTAGACTCACGATCAGCAGGAGCGGCACGCTGCCCGGGCGCGACATGTCAGCGATGCTGTCGAGCATGATGACAAAGCTTCCCAGACCCACGGCGGACAACACGGCACCGAGCACATCAAACCGATAGCGACTGCCCTGCTCTTTCGGCAGCGCCCGGATCGCCAGCCAGATGGCCGCCACGCCCAGCGGCACGTTGATCCAGAAAAGCCACGGCCAGCTGGCCACGGCCAGCACCAGACCGCCCAGCGCCGGCCCGCCGGCCACCGCCAGCGAAATGGTCAGCGCGGTCAGCCCCATGGCCTGTCCCAGCAGCCGTGTGGGAAAGATGACCCGATACATGGACGGCCCGATACTCATCATGGCCGCCGACCCCAGCCCCTGAATGGCGCGAAAGGCGATCAGCCAGACCAGCGACGGCGACAGCGCACACAATATCGAGGTCAGTACGAAAATGATCATGCCGCCGATATAAAGACGATAGCGCCCGATGCGATAGCCCAGGGCGGCAAAGGTCAGCATGGAGGCGGCGCCCACCAGCTGATAGACGTTGATAATCCAGACAGAGGCGGCCGAAGAGACGCCCAGCTCTCGAGCGATGGTCGGCAGGGCAATGTTGACGCTATTGATGTTGAGGACCGCCATCAGCGACCCCGACATGAGGACCATCATGGCCAGAATACGCTGGCGGGGAGGCAGGCCATCATCACCTTCACGCCAGGACAGTAGTGCTTTCAAGAAGAGTTACCGATAGTGCGGGACAGCGCGTGAGCACAGAGAGAAGGACATGGTAAAACAGGCCCGCACCGGCCGTCGTGCCGGGCAGGCTTTGACATCATCTCGACGCCGAACGGTCAGACCTCGTCGGTATCAAGCAGCAGGTCGTCCTCGAAATCGCTCTGCTCGAGTGCCGCTTCCTCGTCCAGATCCACGCACAGATAGCTGTGCTCGACGCGCAGAAAGAATTCAAAGGTGACTTCGTTGATGTCCGGCCAGTGACGGGAATCTTCCTCCCAGGCGGACAGCTCGTTTTCAAGGATATCGGCAAAGCGTTCGTGCAGGCAGGCCTGCAGCGCGTCTTCCGTATCCATCTCGGGAATGAGGTAGATGGTGCTTTCGCGTTCGGCATCCTCGAGGGTGAGGTCGTCTTCACCCTCGGTGGCTTCCAGCGAATTGATCCAGTCTACAAAGGCCTGTCTGGGACGCACGCTGAGTGCAGAGCGGTTCACCAGTTTCATTGCGACTCTCCCGATTCGGGGCTGGTGGAAATCCTGTTCAAGCGCCCCAGTATGGCCGCCCGGGGTCACCAATGCCATGATTCATCCGGGCATTGGCGCACATCGGGCGACCAGACCGGGAAAGGCGTCGCGATTTACTCTGCTTCCGGACGCATGGCCGGAAACAGCAGCACATCACGAATGGACGGCGCATCCGCCAGCAGCATCACCAGCCGGTCGATACCGATGCCCTCGCCCGCCGTCGGCGGCATGCCATACTCGAGCGCGCGGATATAGTCGGCGTCATAGTACATCGCCTCGACATCACCGGCGTCCTTCTCGGCCACCTGGGCGGCAAAGCGCTCGGCCTGGTCCTCGGCGTCGTTGAGCTCGGAGAAGCCGTTGGCGATCTCGCGCCCGCCCACAAAGAACTCGAAGCGGTCGGTCACGAACGGATTGTCATCGTTGCGACGCGCCAGCGGGCTGACCTCGGCCGGATATTCAGTGATAAAGGTCGGCCGCTCGAGGCGATGCTCGGCCACGGTTTCAAAAATCTCGGTCTGCAGCTTGCCCAGTCCCCAGCCCGGCTTGACGTCAATGCTCAAACGCTCGGCCAGCGCCGTGGCACTGTCCAGCGAGTCCAGCTCGCTCGACTCGACGCCCTGACCATATTTCAGAATCGACTCGCGCAGGGTCAGCCGATCAAAGGGTTGAGAGAGATCACACTCGGTGCCCTGATAGGTAATCAGCGTAGTGCCCACCGCCTTTTCGGCAGCAAAGCGTACCAGCGACTCGGTCAGATCGATCAGGTCGTGGTAGTCGGCGTAGGCCCAGTAGAACTCGAGCATGGTGAACTCGGGGTTGTGCCGGGTCGACAGCCCCTCGTTGCGGAAATTGCGGTTGATCTCGAAGACCCGCTCGAAACCGCCCACCACCAGGCGCTTGAGATAAAGCTCCGGGGCGATGCGCAGATACATGTCGATATCCAGCGCGTTGTGATGGGTCACAAACGGGCGCGCCGTGGCGCCACCGGGAATCGGCTGGAGCATCGGCGTTTCGACTTCCATGAAGTCACGCTCGGTGAAGAACTGGCGAATGGCGCTGATCACGGCGGCGCGAATGCGGAAAGTGTCACGCACTTCCGGATTCATGATCAGATCCACGTAGCGCTGGCGATAGCGCGCCTCCTGGTCGGTCAGGCCGTGGAACTTGTCCGGCAGCGGGCGCAGGCTCTTGGTCAGAAGCCGCGCGGTCTCCATCATCACGTAGAGATCGCCCTTGCCGGACTTGTGCACCGGGCCCTGGCCGAAAACAATATCGCCGATGTCCCAGCCCTTGATGTCTTCAAGCACTTCCGCGGGCAGGCCCTTCTTGTCCACGTAGAGCTGGATCTGGCCGGAGGCGTCCTGAATGACGATAAAGGGGCCGCGCTTTCGCATGATGCGCCCGGCCACCGCCGCCTGACGCCCCAGCGATTCAAGCGCTTCCTTGTCGTGCTCGCCAAGCTCTGCCTGAAGGTCCGCGGCGAGACTGTCACGGCGCAGATCGTTGGGGAAGGCACTGCCGCCCTGAGCGCTTGTCTGCTCGCGGCGAGCGGCAAGCTTTGCCCGCCGCTCGGCGATCAGATGGTTTTCTTCGTGTTCACTGCCTGCCTGCTGATCCTGATTCGCCATTACCTTGCCTATTGAAAATAACCGTCAATGGCAGGCTCGTTACGGCCTGCGGTTCATGCCTGACACGATTGATGTCCAGAGCATGCGATGCCGGACAGCGAGCCTGCCGGTCGGAAGTCGTCTGTTCAAAACGTCTCTTCCGATCAAAGTCCCTGTTTGAGACTGGCTTCGATGAACTGATCCAGATCGCCGTCGAGCACACGCTCACAGTTGCTGGTCTGTACGCCGGTACGCAGGTCCTTGATGCGCTGATCATCGAGCACGTAGGAGCGGATCTGGCTGCCCCAGCCGATATCGGACTTGGAGTCCTCGGCCTGCTGCTTCTCGGCGCTGCGGCGCTGCATCTCCAGCTCCCAGAGCTTGGCCTTGAGCTGCTTCATCGCGAAATCGCGGTTGGCATGCTGGCTGCGCTGGGTCTGACATGACACCACCACGCCGCTGGGCTCGTGGGTAATACGCACGGCCGAGTCGGTGGTGTTGACGTGCTGACCGCCGGCGCCGGAGGAGCGATAGGTGTCCACGCGCAGATCGGCCGGGTTGATGTCGACCTCGAAGCTGTCATCGATTTCCGGAGAGAGAAACACCGAGGCAAACGAGGTATGGCGCCGACCGCCGGAATCAAACGGGCTCTTTCGGACCAGACGATGCACGCCGGTTTCGGTGCGCAGCCAGCCAAAGGCGTACTCGCCCTGCACATGGATGGTAGCCGACTTGATGCCCGCCACGTCACCGGCCGAAATCTCGGAGATTTCCGCCTTGAAACCGTGATGCTCGGCCCAGCGCAGATACATGCGCAGTAAAATATTGGCCCAGTCCTGCGCCTCGGTCCCGCCGGAGCCGGCCTGGATATCCATGTAGGCGTTGTTGGGGTCCATCTCGCCGGAGAACATGCGACGAAACTCGAGCTTGGCCAGCTGCGCTTCAAAACGCTCGAGGTCACGACGGATTTCCGTCATGGTCTCCTCGTCGTCTTCCATGTGCGCCAGCTCGTAGAGCTCGCCGTTGTCGCGAATGCCGCTTTGCAGCGTATCCAGCGTGGTGACGATGTCTTCAAGCTGCGCGCGCTCGCGGCCTAGCTTCTGCGCGTGGTCCGGGTCACTCCAGACGTCGGGGTTTTCCAGCTCGCGCGTTACTTCCTCGAGACGATCTTTTCGCTCGGCATAGTCAAAGATACCCCCTCAGGACGTCTGTCCGTTCGGACAGGTCCTTGAGCAGGTGATGAATGGGCGTGAGTTCCTGCTGCATGGTAGCTCGCTCGGCCAGGGCCACTGCGCCGGAAAGGGCCGCAGCACCTCATGTAAGAGTTGAAAAACAAGGGGCGTTATTGTAGCCAAACCACGCCCTGCCCGTCACCCGCCGCCCGCGCCTTTCCCGCCTGCAAAATAAAAATGGCAGAAATGATTATAAGTGCTGCTTTGACACCGTCTCGCCTTGCTGTGATCTTTCAGTCATGCCCGAGTGGGCGCATCGATAACAATTTCTACCGGGGAACGTCATGAAAAGAAAACTACTGCTGTCGCTGATCGGTGCCGGACTGACGCTGGGCGCGCCGCTGACCCTTGCAGCCACGCTCAATGTCGGTATCAGCGGCGACCCCGCCTCGCTCGACCCGGCGCGGGTGACCGGCGGCGTCTGGGAGGAAGACGTCCTGCGCGATATCTTCGAAGGGCTGGTGGCCATCGACGCCCAGGGACAGATCATCCCGGGCGTGGCCACAGACTGGGAAACCAGCGAAGACGGTAAAACCTACACCTTCCACCTGCGTGAGGATGCCCGCTGGTCGGACGGCGAGCCGGTCACCGCCGAGGATTTCGTCTTTGCCCTGCGCTATCAGGTCGACCCGAAAACCGCCTCCAACTACGCCCACCGCCTCTATCCGGTGGTCAACGCGCAGAAGATCAACGCCGGCGAGGCCGAACTCGACACCCTGGGCGTTGAAAGCCGTGACAACGGCCACACCCTGGTCATTCATCTGACCGAGCCGGCCGCCTACTTTCTCAAGACGCTGGTGCTGCCGTTTGGCTACCCGATCCCCGAACACGTCGTCAAGGACAAGGGGGAGCGCTGGAGCCGCCCGGACAATATCGTGGTCAACGGCGCCTTCAAGCCGGTGCGCTGGGTCTCCAATTCCGAGCTCGACACGGTCAAAAACCCCGAGTTTCACGATGCCGACAAGGTGACGCTGGACGGCGTGAACTACTACCCCGTCGAAGACAAGAACGCCGGCATCTCGCGCTTTCGTGCCGGCGAGCTCGATATCCTGCGAGACTTTCCGGCCGCGCGCTATCAGTGGCTTGAAAAGCAGATCCCCGATGCCGTGCAGATCACGCCGTCGCTGGGCAGCTATTACTACGTCTTCAACCTGCGCGAGGGCTCCCCGGTGGCCGACAAGCGCGTGCGCGAAGCGCTCTCACTGGCCATTCGTCGCGACGTGATCAGTGAGAAACTGCTGGATGGCGCCGTCACACCGTCTCACTCGCTGGTCCCGGAAGGGGTCAGCAACTACACCCCGGCCACCCAGCCGGGCCTTGATGACGACATGGACACCCGCCTGAATCGGGCCCGCGAACTCCTGAAAGCCGCCGGGTTTGGGCCCGAAAAGCCGCTCGATCTGACCCTGCGCTACAACTCCGGTGACGAGCATCAGCGCATTGCCGTGGCGGTCGCGGCCATGTGGAAGCCACTGGGTGTCAACGTCGAGATGCGCAACAGCGAAGCCAACGTGCACTACTCGGAGCTGATGCAGGGCGACTTCCAGGTGGCCCGCGCCGCCTGGATCTCAAGCTATGACGACGCGCAGAACTTTTTGCAGCTGCTCTCGGCCGAAACCAACAACTACGGTGACTATCAAAACGCTGATTACAGCCAGCTGATCCAGCAATCCGATCAGGCACTCGACAGCGACACACGCCGCGACATGATGCAGCGCGCCGAAGCGATGGCGCTGGCCGACTATCCGCTGGCGCCGATCTATACCTACGCCGCGCGCAACCTGGTCAGCCCTGCCATTGAAGGCTGGGACAACAACGCCCTCGACATGCACGCCTCACGCTGGATCTCGATCGACAGCGATCGCTGATTACTGCCAGGCGTCCACCAGGGTGACAGAAGAACGCGCTCTTTTGTCACCCGTTTGTCATCCATCCGCCACGATATCGACCCTTTGTCCCCAATATTGGTCGCCTTTTTTAACGCTTCGTTAACTCTGGACACATCACCCCGGTGCGGAGTAACTTCAAAATTCGCCAAAAGCGAAACACGACTCGCGCCGCTATCCCGGTACGCGATAGCGACAACAATAATGCCAATATCGTGGGGACTTTCATGCCACCGATCCGCTCGCTTGTCAGCGCCATTGCACTTGCCTCCTCTCTTGCCGCCTCACCTGCCCTTGCCGATACGCTTCGCATTGCCATCATGGGGGAACCCGCCTCGCTGGATCCGCACCAGGTCAGCGGCGTATGGGAAAACGACGTGGTGGGCGATCTTTTTGAAGGCCTGGTCACCGAAGACGCACACGTTAAAAGGATTCCCGGCGTTGCCAGTTCCTGGGATATCAGCGACGACGGCAGAATCTATACCTTTCATCTTCGGGAAAATGCGAAGTGGTCGGACGGCGAACCCCTGACGGCCGAGGACTTTGTCTTCTCCTGGCGCCGTCTGCTCGACCCCAACACGGCCGCCAACTATGCCTATCTGCTCTACCCCGTCGAGGGCGCCGAGGCGATCAACAAGGGCGAGGCCGACGTCGACACGCTGGGCGTGCGTGCCATCGACGAGCACACGCTTGAGGTCACTCTGACCCATTCAACGCCCTATTTTCTGGATCAGCTTTCCCACTACACGGCCTATCCCGTGCCCGAACATGTGCTCAAGGAGTACGGCCGCGACTGGATTCGCAAGGGCCACCTGGTCTCCAACGGCGCCTTCAAGCTGGATCAGTGGCGCTCGCAAAACCGCATCGAAGCCTCGAAAAACGAGTACTTTCACGACGCCGACAACGTCACACTCGATGAGGTGATCTATTACCCGATCGAGGATCGCAACGCTGCCCTGAACCGCTTCCGGGGCGGCGAAGTGGATATCGCACGCGAGTTCCCCACCCAGCAGTATCAGTGGCTCAAGGACAATTTGCCGGATGAGACCCATGTGGCGCCCTATCTGGGCATTTACTACATGGCGCTTAACTCGCGCGAGGGTCATCCCACCAGCGACGTTCGCGTCCGCGAAGCCCTGAACCTGGCGACACGCCGCGATGTCATCAGCGACAACATTTTAAAAATCGGCACCATCCCCGCCTGGAGCATCGTGCCCGAGGGCATCAATGACTACGAGCTTCAGGAAATGCCCGGCCATGACATGAGCAGTGATGAGCGCATGGCCCGCGCCAGAGAGCTGCTGTCAGAGGCCGGTTATGGCCCGGACAAGCCGCTTAATCTGGTCGCGACCTACAATACCGACGATGACCATCGCAAGGTCATGGTGGCACTGGCCGCCATGTGGAAGCCATTGGGCGTCAATCTGGACCTGCGCAACGCCGAAGTCGCGGTCCACTACCAAAACATGCGCCAGGGTGACTTTGATGTGGGCCGTGCCGGCTGGATCGGTGACTACAATGACCCGCAGAACTTTTTGAGCCTTTTCGAGACCGGCGTCCCCAATAACTACGGCGCGTATTCCAGCGCCGAGTTTGATGCACTGATGGATCAGGCCGCCGGCACGCAGGACATGACGCAGCGTGCCGACGTCATGGCCAACGCCGAACAGGTCATGCTCAAGGATTTCGGCGCACTGCCTCTTTATTACTATGTGTCGCGCAATCTCGTCAGCACTCGTCTGTCGGGCTGGGAAGACAACATCGAAGACCTCCACCGCTCTCGCTGGATCAGCATCGAGCAGTAGCTTCCATGTCATCAGCACCGTCCGCCGGGCGGTGCTAACATGCCGATTTTATTCATCTCTTTTGAACAGGCACCGTTCATGAATCGTCTCGTTTCCGGCTGCATGGCAGTCGCTCTGGCCTGGTCACTGCCGTTGACCGTTCACGCCGCCACGCTGGATATCGGCATTTACGGCGAGCCGGCCTCGCTGGACGCCGCCCGCGTCACCGGCGCCGTTTATGACAACGATGTGCTGGGCGATCTGTTCGAGGGGCTCGTGACGCTCGCCCCCGATGGCGACTATCAGCCGGGCGTGGCCACCGACTGGTCGGTCTCCGATGATGGCCTGACCTGGACGTTTGACCTGCGCGACGATGCCCGCTGGTCCGACGGCGAGCCGGTCACGGCCGATGACTTCGTGCTCGCCTTTCAGCGCGCGCTGGACCCGAGCATCGCCTCCATCTACGCCAATCTGCTCTATCCGCTTGAAAACGCCGCCGCCATCAACCGCGGCGAGGCCGAACTCGACACGCTGGGCGTCCACGCCGCAAGCGATCATCAACTCGAAGTCACCCTCGAGCAGCCCACGCCCTATCTGCCAACGCTGATGGCGCATATCATCGCCGCGCCCGTGCCCTCGCATCTGGTGGGCGAATATGGCAACGACTGGACACAGCTGTCTCATATCGCCACCAACGGCGCCTTCATGCCGAGCCGCTGGGTCTCGCATGACCATATCGAGGCGGTGAAAAACCCGCAGTTTCACGACGCCGACAGCGTCACGCTCGATGGCGTCAACTACCACCTGGTCGAGAACCTCAATACGGGCCTGTCGCGCTTTCGAAGCGGCGATCTGGACGTCATGCGCGATTTTGACGCCAGTCGCTATCAGTGGCTCACCGACAACCTGAGCGACGCCGTGCACCTGCACAACCAGCTCTCGACCTACTATTACGCCCTCAATAACCGCGAGGGGCATCCGACCAGCGACGTGCGCGTGCGCGAGGCGCTCAACCTGGCATTGCGGCGCGACATCATCGTCGACAAGGTGCTGCAGGGGGCGGCCAACGCCACCAGCGCGCTGGTGCCCGAGGGGATCAGCCATTACGAGGCGCAGACCATGCCGGGCGTTGATGGCGATATCGATGCGCGCATGGAAAGGGCAAGAACGCTTTTAAAGGAGGCCGGCTACGGCCCGGAGCATCCGCTCAACCTGCGCCTGCGCTTCAACTCCCGCGATGATCACCGCCGCATCGCCGTGGCCGCGGCCGCCATGTGGAAGCCGCTGGGCATCAATATCGAAATGGTCAACGCCGAGGCCAACGTTCACTACGCCGAGATCGCGCGCGGCGACTTCGATATTGCCCGCGCCAGCTGGGTGGCGGATTTTGACGATGCCAGCAATTTCCTGAGCATTCTCGCCTCCGGCAATACCAAGAACTACAGCGGCTACCAAAGCGCCGAATTCGATGACCTTCTGGCGCAGGCCACTGCGCAGGCCGACCCGGACAAGCGCCGCGAGCTGCTCGAGCAGGCCGAGCGCCAGGCGCTGGGAGACTACGCTCTGGCGCCGATCTATGCCGATGCCGCGCGCAATCTGGTCAATCCGGACATGACCGGCTGGGAAGACAACGCCATCAATCGCCATCTGTCGCGCTGGATCAGCATCAACCCGTAGCCCTCACACCGGGCCGGACGCGATGCCGGTCCGGTGTGAGCATAATAACGTAACCGACAGCCGGCCTGACCGGGCGCTCGCAAGCCTTCCATCCCGTCGCGGGACCAGGCGATGGCGGCCCTGACGCCCTGTCGGTGCCGGGACACCGGTTTTGTTGTATCGCCACCACCCACGCCGAGGTAAGACGCCGTGCTGAGCTATATCGCCAAACGCCTGGCCATGGCCATCCCCACCCTGTTAATCGTGATTACGGCCTCGTTTTTTCTGATGCGGGTCGCCCCGGGCGGCCCCTTTGACGGCGAGCGCCAGCTGCCGCCGGAGATCGAGGCCAATCTGATGGCGGCCTATCATCTGGATGAGCCGCTGCCCATGCAGTATCTGCGCTACATGGGCAACCTCCTCCAGGGCGATTTCGGACCGTCGTTCAAGTACAAGGACTTCTCGGTCACCGACCTGATCGCCCAGGGCTTTCCGGTCAGTCTGGAACTCGGAGGACTGGCGATTGCGCTGGCGCTGCTTTTCGGCATTCCCATGGGGGTCATGGCGGCGCTCAGACGCAACTCAACGGTGGACTATCTGCTGATGGGCACGGCGCTGGGCGGCATTGCCGTGCCCAACTTCGTGATCGCCCCGCTGATGGCGCTGTTTTTCGGCGTGATCCTGGGCTGGCTGCCGGTGGGCGGCTGGAACGGCGGCGCCCTGCCCAATCTGGTGCTGCCGGTGGTGGCGCTGGCCATTCAACAGATCGCCTACATTGCCCGCATGATGCGCGCCTCGATGATCGAGGTGCTGGGCAGCCATTTCATTCGCACCGCCCGCGCCAAGGGGCTCAACGAGCGTCAGGTGATCTGGCGCCACGCCCTGCGCCCGGCGATGCTGCCGGTGCTCTCCTATCTCGGTCCGGCCATCGCCGGCATCATCACGGGTTCGGTGGTCATCGAGCAGATCTTCGGGCTGCCGGGCATCGGGCGCTATTTCGTGCAGGGCGCGCTCAACCGCGACTACACGCTGGTGATGGGCACGGTGGTGTTCTACGGGATCCTGATCGTGCTGATGAACCTGATTGTCGATCTGCTCTATTCGCTGTTCGACCCGCAAATTCGCTATGACGACTGACCGGAGCGCATCATGACCTCTTCCCACGGTGCTCATGACACCCACGCCGCGTCCGGCACGACCCCGGGCGACGGTGATCACCTCCAGGGCGGTGGCAGCCCCAATCCGCCCGAGGCGCCGGTCGCTCAGCCCGGCGAGAGTCTCGCCCGCGAGGCCTGGCGGCGGCTGCGCCACAACCGGGCGGCCATGGCGAGTCTCATTTTGCTGGTGGCGATGGCAGTGGTTTGTATTGCCGGCCCCTGGCTGCTGCCCTGGGATCTGGCCGAGGTGGACTGGGAAAATTTCGGCACCGGCCCGACGCTTGCCAACCAGCACTGGCTGGGCACGGACGCCAACGGCCGGGATCTTCTGACCCGTACGCTCTATGGCGGGCGCGTGTCGCTGTCGGTGGCGCTGGTGGCCACGCTGGTGAGCCTGGTCATCGGCGTGCTCTACGGCGCCATTTCCGGCTACGTCGGCGGGCGCACTGACAATCTGATGATGCGCTTTGTCGACATCATGTACTCCCTGCCCTTCATGTTTCTGGTCATCCTGCTGATGGTGGTCTTCGGGCGTAACATCTTTTTGATCTACGCCGCCATCGGTGCGGTGGAGTGGCTTGACATGGCCCGTATCGTGCGCGGCCAGACCCTGTCGCTCAAACGGCGCGAATTCATCGAGGCCGCCCACGCCCTGGGCGTTCGGGATTCAAAGATCATTACCCGCCACCTGATTCCCAACTCGATCGGCCCGGTCATCATCTATGTGACGCTGACGGTACCCAAGGTGATCCTGTTGGAGAGCTTTCTCTCCTTTCTGGGGCTGGGCGTACAGGAGCCGCTGACCAGCTGGGGCGTACTGATCAGCGAGGGCACCGCCAACATGCAGGGCGCGCCCTGGATGCTGATCGTGCCGGCCACCTTTCTGGCCGTAACGCTTTTTTGTCTCAACTTTTTGGGCGACGGGCTGCGTGATGCCCTCGACCCGCGTACCCGCTAAGGAGTCCACCATGTCGACACCCCTGCTCGAGATCGACAATCTCAGGGTGGACTTTGAACTGCCCACCGGCACTGTCTCGGCCGTCAAGGGCGTCAGCTTTCATATCAACCAGGGCGAGACCCTAGCGCTGGTGGGCGAGTCCGGCTCCGGCAAGTCGGTCACCTCCACCGCGCTGATGCGCCTGCTGCCCGAGATGGCCAGTATCTCCGGCGCCATTCGGCTGGACGGCGAGGATCTGACACAGGCCAGCGCCGCGCGGATGCGTCGGCTGCGCGGCAACGAGTTCTCGATGATCTTTCAGGAGCCGATGACCTCGCTCAATCCGCTGCATCGCATCGGCCGCCAGATTGCCGAAGTGCTTCATCGCCATCGCGGGCTCTCCGGCAGCAAGGCACGCGCTCGAGTGCTGGAACTGCTCCACCAGGTCGGCATCCCCGATCCCGAACGACGCATTTCAAGCTACCCTCACGAACTCTCCGGCGGCCAGCGCCAGCGCGTCATGATCGCCATGGCGCTGGCCTGCGAACCGCGCCTTCTCATCGCCGATGAGCCCACCACGGCGCTTGATGTCACCGTACAGGCCCAGATTCTCGATCTGCTCCGGGACCTGCAACAGCGCTACGGCATGGCGATATTGTTTATCACCCACGATCTGAGTCTGGTGCGTCGCTTTGCCGAGCGGGTCTGCGTGATGCGCTACGGCGAGCTGGTCGAGGCCGGTGAGACCGCGAAAGTCTTCAATGAGCCGCAGCACGACTACACCCGCATGCTGCTCGACGCCGAACCGCGCGGCAGCAAACCGGCCGTGGCCGACGATGCACCGGTGCTGCTCAGCGGCCGGGACGTGCGCGTGCGCTTTACCACCAAAAAACGTCTGTTCGGACGCGACGAGCATTTTGAAGCGGTACGCGGCATTGATCTGACCGTACGCCGCGGGCAGACCGTCGGGATCGTGGGCGAGTCGGGCTCGGGAAAATCAACGCTGGGGCGCGCCCTGCTTCGGCTGTTGAAAAGCCAGGGACAGCTTCGCTTTGAAGACACCGACATCAGCGGTTTTGACAAGTCGCACATGCGGCCTCTGCGTGCGCGCATGCAGGTGGTCTTTCAGGACCCGTTTGGCTCGCTCTCGCCACGCATGACCGTCGGCGAAATTATCAGTGAAGGACTCAGGGTGCACTTTCCGGAACTCGACCGGCGCGAGCGCGAACGGCGTGTGATCGAATCGCTTGAAGAAGTATCGCTGGACCCGTCGATGCGCAAGCGCTACCCGCACGAGTTTTCCGGTGGCCAGCGCCAGCGCATTGCCATTGCGCGCGCCCTGGTGCTCAAGCCTGACTTCCTGCTGCTTGATGAACCGACCTCGGCACTGGACCGCTCGGTCCAGATAACGGTCATCGAGCTTTTGCGCCACCTGCAGCAGAAATACAACCTGACCTATGTGTTCATCAGCCACGATCTGGCCGTGGTTCGGGCGCTGTCCGATACCGTGCTGGTCATGAAGGAAGGTCAGGTGGTCGAACAGGGCAGCGCCGAGACCATTTTCCGTACGCCGCAGCAGGAATACACAAAAGCGCTTTTGAAAGCGGCCTTTTTGCGTGACATGGAAAACGTTGCCTGACAGCAAAATGAATAATGGCCCTCATCTGAAGGGCCGGTTTTTCTGAATTCGTTCATCATCGATTGAGCCCATGATAAAAACGAACCCTTCGATCACGGCCAATTTTTAATCCACCCTGAACGACAGCCACTTTGCGCCGAGAAACCTTTTTCCATCTTTAATTTCTGCCGACATCGCCTTCTAAACAGTCAGTTCTGAACAGTTATTTTTTCGAAGCCATAAAATGAACTGCCCCCCGATTTGAAACCTTTCATGTATTGGACCAATAGATATTAAATTAAAGTTTATTTATCAAACCGGTCTGTGATACAAAAAAATTAAGGCTTGATTACCCCCTGTGTCGCTGACGTTAATCAGCCTGAAAATGGCCGTAGAGCCATGACAATGAACGCTGCATCGCTTTAACGATAACACCTCAACGGAACCCCATCATGACAATAAAAACCCTTGTAGCGGTTGGCGCACTTTCGATATTTGGTCTGACAGCCTGCCAGAATTATGAGCCTTTCGGTGATGGCCGAGGCAGCTTCTCACGCGCTGAAACGGCCAGAAGTGATGTGGATACCAGCCAGATTCCCGGCGATGTTCTTCAACGCTTTCGCCAGCTCGATTCGCGCAATGAAGGCTACGTTGATGTACAGCAGATCACGGAAGACCCGGAGCTTTCTGCCATCCTGCGCAGCAGTAGCGACAGTGCCAGCGGTCGTTTAACGCTTGAAGACCTCGCGCGTTATTACCAGTAAGGCAAGATTTCAGGGTGCTCATCAGGACATGCGTTGATATCCGTGTCCGGGAACACTTGCGTCACAACACCAATAAATAAATGCAAGGAAACAAACCTATGGTCAGGCATCGTATTGCGCCACTGTCTCTGGCGGTTGCGCTGGCAGCGCTTTCCCACCCCGCCGGCGCCGTCACCATTTATGAAACCGCTGATGATCTTTTCAGCATCGGTGGCCGTATTGCCAACCGAAGCATCTGGGAAAACGGTCAAAGCTATCGAAACGCCAACTCCGGTTCGCGTATCAACCTCGTCTATCAGCGCCACTTTTCCGATGGCTGGACAGGGATTGCCCGCACCGAGTGGGGCTTTGACCCCTTCTTTGTCAATGGCGATGACGACCACTTCAAGCGGCTGCTCTTCGGCGGGTTTCAGCATGAAGAGTATGGCTCAATCACTATCGGTAAACAGGTCTCGCCCTGGACCGACATGGTCGCGGCCTGGACCGACCAGTTTCTGATGTCGGGTGCCTCGGCCACCGGCTCCTATAACGGCCGCAGCGGCAGAAGCGATGGCGGTGTCGAGGGCCTGGGCCGTGCCGACAACTCGATCTACTACAAAAACAGCTGGGATGAGTGGACGCTGGGCTTGATGTATCAGACCCGTGACGACAGCACCAACAGCGGCGGACGCGCACAGTTCAACGAAAACGACAGCTTTAACGGCTTCAGTGCCCCGTCCGGTTACAAGCGCAAATACACCACCCAGGCCGCGCTCGAATGGGCCGCCAACGATGAGCTGGCCTTTTCGGCGGCTTATTCCCACTCCGGCTTTGATGACCAGGAAAACGGTGATCGCACCGCCACCAACGTGAACGCCTGGCTGGGCGGCGCGCGCTGGACCCCGGGCGACTGGTACTTCGCCGTCACCGGCGGTCAGTACCGCAATGCCATCACGGATGGCAGCCTGGGCAACGGCGGAGACGGCCTGTCTCCCAGCGCACGTGGCTATGAGGCCATCGGCATCTACAGCTTTCAAAATCCCTTCGCCTGGACCGATACCCTCCAGGTCTACGGCGGCCAGAACCGCCTGTGGGAAAAGGACTCAAGCGCCCGCCTGAGCTACTACACCCTCGGCACGGCGTGGTTCTACAGCGACTGGATCGTGGCGCTGGAGCAGTTGCTCGATGACAGTAAAAACGCTGACGGCCGCGATCGCCGCAATAACGTCACCCAGCTGCTGGTGCGCTTTAACTACTGATCACCTCGTGATGCTCGCACATCCCTGACGATTGGCTAACGACGCTTCGGCCCTGCAGCACTCGCTGCAGGGCCTTTTTTATCTCCGGCATTGATGTCGCTGTCTGCCTTGACCGTGGGGCAACCCCAGGGTTTTATGCTGCAGGCCTGTCACGCATCGAGTCGAGGATGTCATGAAAATTGGTGAGCTGGCCCGACAGGGCGATGTGACCCACGAGACGATCCGCCACTATGTTCATCAAGGGCTGATCCATGCCGGGCGCGACCCGAATAACGGCTATCAGCACTTTGACGAAAAAGCGCTGCGCCGCGTGCGCTTCATTCAACGTGCCCGAACGCTGGGCTTTAGCCTGCGCGAAATCGCCGAGATCTTTGCCCATACCGATCACGGTGACTCCCCCTGCCCCATGGTGCGCGATCTGCTCAGCGCCCGGCTGCCGCGAATTCGCGCACAGATTCAGGCGCTCGAGGCAATGGCCGATCGCATGGAACAGGCGCTGACCGCCTGGTCCGACATGCCCGATGGCGCACCGGATGGCCATACGCTGTGTCAGCTGATCGAGCACTGGAACGAACCGGACGCGCCGACTCATGGGAGGATCGATGAGTAACCAGCGAACCTGGCACCTGACACTTGCGGGTCTGCACTGTGGTGGCTGCGTCAAACGGACCCGCACCGCACTGGAGACTCTCGACCCGAAGGCCCGCATCGACATCGAGGTAGAGCGTCTTGCCATCACTACCGAGCGGGCTCGTGATGAAGTCATCAAAACGGTAGAAAGCGCCGGCTTTCA
This sequence comes from Kushneria sp. EE4, assembly GCF_977968315.1. The sequence goes on along the minus strand of NZ_OZ386212.1, from coordinate 147,611 downwards.
GGCCACGCCAGCCGAAGACGGCCGCGATCACCATCAGCTGACCCTCGAAGGGCTGCACTGTGGGGGCTGCGTCAAACGCACCCGGGGCGAGCTGGAAGCGCTCGACCCGCAGGCGCAGATCGAGCTCGATACCGAGCACCTGTCGATCACAACCGATCATTCGCTTGATGCGGTGATCCGCGCCGTCGAGACAGCCGGCTATCGCGCCGTGCCCGCCGGCGCGGCGCCCGGCTCAGCGCCAGAGCCCGGTGCCACGCCAGGGGCCGATACTGACGATGCCGGCGCACCGGTCGAGGCCGACACACCAGCGAGCCCGACCGAGCCACGAGGCGATGCCATCGAGCTGCAGCTGACCGGCATTACCTGTGCCGGCTGCGTGCGCACCATTCAAAACGCGCTGGATCACGTCGACGGCGTTGATGAAGCCCAGGTCAACTTCGCCACGCGCAGCGCCCGGATACGCGGCGATGTCGACACCGACACCCTGATCCAGGCGGTCGAGCGTGCCGGCTATGGCGCCGAGGTGATCGAGAGTCTCGAACAGGGCGAAGCCCGCCGCGGCGAGCTGGAGCAGCAGAGCTATCGCCGGCGAATCCGCGACACCTGGCTGGCGCTGATACCGGGTGGGGCACTGATGGCTTCCATGTTCTTTCATCACCCACAGCTTGAAGGCGGTGAGCGCTGGGTGTGGGTCGCCATCGGCCTGGCCGTGCTGGGCATCATGATGGTGGCCGGACGCGGCTTTTATGACGCCGCCCTCAAGGCCGTACGTCACCGCATCGCCAACATGGATCTGCTGATCGCGATCGGTACCGCCACGGCCTGGCTCTACTCCATGTTTGTCGCGCTGTTCCCCGCCACCGTGCCGGAGGCGGCGCGCGCGCTCTATCTGGAAGCGCCACTGATGATCATCGGGCTGGTCAGCCTCGGCCAGGCGATCGAGACCCGCTCCCGCGGGCGCACCTCGAAGGCGCTGTCGCAGCTGGTATCGCTGCGCGCCAGTACTGCCCGAGCAATTCGCGATGGCCAGGATATCGACGTGGCGATCGACGAGGTGGTCCAGGGCGATCTGTTGCGCCTGCGACCCGGCGAGCGGGTGCCGGTGGATGGCGAGGTCATCGAGGGGCGCAGCCATATCGACGAGTCGATGCTGACCGGCGAGCCGCTGCCGGTGGCGCGTGACGTCGGCGACCGGGTCTCGGCCGGCACGCTCAACACGAAGGGCACGCTCACCCTGCGCGCCACCCGGGTCGGCAGCGAGACCAGCCTGTCGCGCGTTATCGAGCAGGTGCGTCAGGCCCAGGGCTCGCGACCGCCCATCAGCCGGCTGGCCGACCGGGTCGCCAGTCTTTTTGTGCCGGCGGTCATGGTGGCTGCCGTCATCACGGCGCTGATCTGGTTCAACGTCGGTCCCGAACCACGCGTGACCCATATGCTGATCACCGCGACTTCGGTGCTGATCATCGCCTGCCCCTGCGCGCTGGGGCTGGCCACGCCCATTTCGACCATGATCGGTGTGGGCCGCGCCGCCAGTGCCGGCATCCTGATCCGCCACGGCGAATCGCTGCAGCGCATCGGCGAGCTGACCGCGCTGGTGGTCGACAAGACCGGCACTCTGACCGAGGGCAAGCCGCGGGTCACCGACAGCATCTGGCAGGACGATGACCACACAACGGCGCTGGCGCTGCTGGCAGGCCTTGAGCGCGGCTCGGAGCATCCGCTGGCGGGGGCCGTGCTGGACTATTGCCGCGAGCAGCAGGCCGCGCCGGTTGAGGTTCAACACTTTGAGGCCCTCTCCGGGCGCGGCGTTACGGCCACCGGTCCAGACGGCGAGCGTCTGGCCCTGGGCAATGCGGCGCTGATGGAAGAGCACGGCGTCCCCCTTGAAGAAGCGTTCGATACCGTCAGCGCCTGGGAGGATCAGGCGCGCAGCGTGCTGCATTTCGCCATCGATGGCCGACTAGTCACTCTGCTGGCCGTGCAGGACCCGCTGCGTGAGGACGCGTTCGAGGCCATTGTGCGCCTTCATGCCCGCCAGCTGCGCGTGGTAATGCTGACCGGCGACGCCGAGCCGACCGCACGTGCCATCGCCCGACAGGCCGGCATTGACGAGGTCCATGCCGGTCTCAAGCCCGAGGACAAGCAGCGCCATATCGAACGGTTGCGCGGTGAGGGGCATGTGGTCGGCATGGCCGGCGACGGCATCAACGATGCCCCGGCGCTGGCCGCGGCGGATGTCGGCTTTGCCATGGGTGCCGGCAGCGATGTGGCGATCGAATCGGCCGGTGCAGCGCTGATGCGCGATTCGCTGCACGGCATCAGCGACGCCATTGACCTGAGCCGCGCCACGATCGCCAACATCAAGCAGAACCTGTGGGGCGCCTTTGCCTACAACACCCTGGGCATTCCGATTGCCGCCGGCGTGCTCTATCCGCTGACCGGCACCCTGCTCTCGCCCATGGTCGCGGCACTGGCCATGGCGGCATCGTCCGTCACGGTGGTGACCAACGCCAACCGGCTGCGCCGCTTCACCCCGGAGCGTGTCATGCCCGAGGGCCACGACACCCCGACATCAAACACGGAGGCCAGCGCATGACGCTTTTGATTAACGCCCTGGGCATCGCCGCCATCGTCTTGATCATCTGGTGGTTTCTGGGCGGCCAGGGCAAGGCATGACACACCGGCCCGGCTGACCCACACTGGCATTTGAGGCCAACCCACAGGGAGTGTTCCCCGATGTCCGCACAGCAGGCGCCCGCCATTCATGGCGTGATTGAAACCGTGCTCTACACCGCCGACATGGCCCGGGCGCGAGACTTTTTTGAGACCGTACTGGGGCTGTCACCGCACAACGCCGATGAGCGCTTTACCGCCTACCCGGCGGGATACTCGATGCTGCTCGTCTTTCAGCAGGGGCAGACCGATGACACCGTCCATCTACCCGATGACATGGGCACCATCCCGCCCCATGACGGCGGCGGGCGCCAGCATGTGGCGCTGGCCATCGGCAGGGACGCCCTCACGGCCTGGGAAGCACATCTTGCAGCCCATGATGTGGCGATCGAAGGGCGCACGCACTGGCCGCCGGGCGGCGAAAGCCTTTACTTTCGCGACCCGGACGGCCATCTGCTGGAGCTGGTCACGCCGGGACTGTGGCCCAACTACTAGGCCCTTGCCGGCCGGTGCGCGGTCACTGCTGATGGCCTGATTGCTGGTGCCTAGTTACTGCTGATGGCCTGATTGCTGGTGCCTAGTTACTGCTGGTGCCGGTGTAGCGGCCGGGCCGGTGGTTGAGGGTCAAAATCACGCCGAGCACGGCCGCACCCAGAATGGAGTAGCCCACGTTGGCCGGGGGCAGCACGAAAAAGGCCAGCAGCATGACCAGCCCATCCAGGGTGAGCTGCACCTTGCCCGCACTCCAGCCGCGGCGGTCCTGCAGATACAGCGCCAGAATGTTGAAGCCGCCCAGGCTGCCGCGGTGGCGAAAGAGTGCCAGCGCCCCCAGCCCGATCAGACTGCCGCCCATGAGCGCGGCAAACAGCGGGGAGACCTCGCCGATATCGATCCAGCGCGGCATCTGCCAGGTAATCCAGGACAGCAGCGCGATGGCAGCAAACGTCTTGAGCGCGAACTGGTGGCCGACCCGCTGCCAAGCGAGCCAGTAAAACGGCAGGTTCACGACAAAAAAGACCGGACCGAAGTTCCAGCCGGTGACGTAGGTAATCAAAAGTGCGATGCCGGCGGTGCTGCCGATCAGAATCTGGGCGTGCTCGTAGAGCCCGATCCCGAGTGCGGCACAGGCCGAGCCGAGCATGATGGCCATGACGTCTTCATGCAGGCGATGTCGAGTCGCTGATGCATCCATCGATAATATCCTTGTTGTTGTATGACCGCCGGATAGGCAGTGCATGGGGCACGGTGCTTGTGGCACCTGAAGGTATTATCGACAGCACCGGGGCAGGCGTCGAGCAGCCACCCGGCGTTTATGTGGCGCTGTGCTCGGCGTGCTCGATCATCAGCTGCAGGCTTTCCCGTCCGCGGTAGCGATTGCGCGACAGGCGAAAGGCGCAGCGAATCTCCTCCCCGACGGTGACCGGCATGTTCTCGCCGGGCGTGACGGCGCGAAACCAGATCGCGCGAACCATCTGGCGGCCGGCATCCAGCGTCATCATCAGATGATTGCCCTCACTGCCCACCAGTCGCGCCTGATCCACCACGAAATGTCCCTCAAACAGCGGCGCCTCGAATTCGCGGCCATAGGGCGCCAGCGCCTCGAGCTCATCAAGGATCGGCAGCGCCAGTTGATCGGGCGCCAGGGTGCCGTCGCTGAGAATCAGCGGATAAAGCTCGCGACCGTCCAGCTGCTCGTCGATGGCCGTGGCCAACGCGCGGCGAAACGCCTCGAGCTCGGCGTGTGGCACGCCGACACCGGCCGCGCCGCTGTGGCCGCCAAAGCGTGGCAGAGCGTCTGGCGAGAGCTCAAAGGCGCGCTGAAGCGCGTCGCGCAGATGCACGCCCTCCACCGACCGTCCGGAGCCGGTCAGCATGGCAGGATCAGGCGCCTGGGTGAGTACCACCGTCGGGCGGCCAAAGGCCTGCACCAGCCGCGAGGCCACAATGCCCTGAACTCCGGGATGACCGTCGGGCAGATGCACCACCAGCACGCGCGCGCCCTGCTCCAGCTGCGCATGGGCCATGGCACGCGCCTGTTCGGCCATGTCGGCTTCAATGGCCTTGCGCGACTGGTTATCGTCATCGAGCACGTTGAGATAGCACCGCGCGCTGGCGTCATCCTCGGCCAGCATGAAATGCAGCGCCGCATAGGGGTCATCAAGGCGCGAGCGGGCGTTAATACGCGGGCCCATCTGAAAGGCGAGCGTCTCGGCATCAAAGGGGGTGCTGTCCGGGCCCAGCCGCTCGGCCATCATCCGCCAGCAGGGCGCTTCCATGCGGTTGATCAGCTTGAGCCCGAGCGTGACCACCGCGCGATTGATGGCACTGTCCCCCAGCGAGACGCAGTCAGCGACCGTGCCGAGTGCCACGTAGGCCAGCCAGGGCGAGAGCTTGGGCGTGTCAGCAGACAGCCGGCCGGCATCGATCAGGTGCGAGCGAGTCAGCGACATCAAAAGCCAGCACACCATGCAGCCGGCGATGGTGGCATCCGGGTAGTCGCAGTCGGCGCGTGACGGATTGACGACGGCATAAGCCGAGGCCGGCGGTCCTTCGACAGGCAGAGCGTGGTGGTCGGTGACCACCACATCGATGCCGGCCGCTTTCAACCGCGCCAGGCGCGGCTCATCGCTGGAGCCGCAGTCGGCACTGATAATCAGCGACGGGCGCGGCGTCAGCGCCAGCGTTTTATCCACCAGGGCCGCGCTGATCCCGTAGCCATCGTTGATGCGATGGCCGATCAGGCTGTGAAGCTTTTCGCGCGGCACGCCAAACAGCTCGGCCAGCGTTCGCAGAATCACCACATGCGAGGTAATGCCGTCCACGTCATAGTCGGTGATGATGCCGATATGTTCGCCATCGATGACGGCGCGGGCGATACGCTCGGCGCCGCGGGTGGCGTCACACAGCTTTTCGGGATGCTCGATATAGCGCAGGGCCGGGGTGACCAGCGCCGAGACCGGCGCGCGCGGATCCTTCAGACGCCCGGCCAGAATGCGCGCCTGCAGTTCGGTCAGGCCGGCATCACGTGCCTCCTGATAGAGCCCTTCATGACAGGGGCGCTGCAGGATTTTTTTATTGAGTGACGCTTTCAGGGGATCACGCGCGTTGTCCACGGGGGCTCCGAATACTCAAAGGCTGCGCCGGCATCGATCATGCCGGCGCAGCCCTGTTGGAAGAATCGCTTGTTACACCATCAGGTCAGAGAGGTCATGACCTGTCGCTGATAGGCGTTGCGTTCGGACAGACGCTGATACCAGCGCTCGAGGTGTTTGAGCTGCGGGCGCTCGATGGGCATTTCAAACCAGGCATAGGCCATGCAGCCCAGCGGGATATCACCCATGCCCATCGAGTGGCCGGAAAGCCAGGGCTGGTCGGCCAGCACGGCGTCGACGCGGGCGAGCAGCGTGGCGCACTCGGCAATGCCCTGCTCCCTGAGATCGGCGTCACGCTGCGCTGGCGGCAGTCGGACCGCATTCAAAAAGACGTCGCGAAACGGCGCCGTCAGCATCGAGGTGGCCCAGTCCATCCACTTGTCTGCCTCGGCGCGCCGAGCCGGATCATGGGCGGCCAGCGGCTCGGCGCCGTACTGCGCCATCAGATAGCGCACGATAGCGTTGGACTCCCACAGCACCAGCGCCCCGTCCTGCAGACACGGAATCAGACCGTTGGGATTGAGCGCGCGGTAGTCAGAATCATTGACCACACCGAACTCGCCGCCGGCGTCGAGGCGCTCGACGTCCAGGCCCAGCTCATCGGCGCACCAGAGCACCTTTCTAACGTTGGTCGAGTTGGCCCGGCCCCATACCTTCAACATGTCACCTCCTCGTCGAACGCTGACTGGTCACTCAGCTGCTGGCCACCCGATGCTCGGCGACAAAGCGCTGGACATCGCGGGCGCTGGCCGGCAGCACATCGTAGCGTTCCTCGATATCCATCAGATCGCTCATGGACTCCGGCAGCGCCGCGCCTTCAAAGCCCGCCCTGACCACCGCGTCCTCGAACTTGGCCGGATGGGCCGTGGCCAGCGTGATCATCGGCGTGGTGTCATCGCTGCGTGCGGCTTCAGCGGCGCGATAGCCGGTCGCGGTGTGCGGGTCGAGCAGCTCACCGGTCCGGCCAAAGGCCTCGCGAATGACCTCGAGGATGGTGTCATCATCGACCCGGTGACTGGCGAACTTTTCACGCAGGGTCGCCAGCGGCGCATCGGCCAGTGCCGTGGGCTCCTGCTGAAAGCACTCCAGCAGCGCACGGACCCGGTCGCCGTCACGATCGTAGGCATCAAAGAGCAGACGCTCGAAGTTCGACGACACAACGATATCCATCGACGGCGCCAGCGTGGCGGCCAGCTCCCGTTTGGAGAAGTCGTTGTCGGCCAGCGTGCGGTGCAGGATATCGTTGGCATTGGTGGCAATCACGAACTGCTTCACCGGCAGCCCCATGCGGCTGGCGGTATAGCCGGCAAACAGATTGCCGAAATTGGCCGACGGCACCGTGAAGCTCACCTCACGATGTGGTGCGCCGAGTGCCACGGCCGAGGCGAAGTAGTAGACGATCTGCGCCATGATGCGCGCCCAGTTGATCGAGTTGACTGCGATCAGCCGGGTACCGTTGAGAAAGCTCTGATCGGCGAAGCTGGTTTTGACGATCGCCTGGGCGTCATCGAAGTTGCCTTCGATGGCGATGTTGTGGACGTTGTCGGCCAGCACCGTGGTCATCTGGCGACGCTGCACACCGGAGACGCGCTGATAGGGGTGCAGGATAAAGATGTCGAGGTTGTCGCAGTGGCGACAGCCCTCGATGGCCGCCGAGCCGGTATCGCCGGAGGTGGCGCCCATGATGACCGCCTTCTCGCCGCGCTTTTTGAGAAAGTGATCCAGCAGGCGACCCAGCAGCTGCAGCGCAATGTCCTTGAACGCCAGCGTCGGACCGTGAAAGAGCTCCATCAACCAGTGATTGTGCGAGAGCTGCTTGAGCGGGGCCACGGCGTCATGCTTGAAGGTAGCGTAGCTGTCGTTGATGAGTCCACGCAGGGTGTCATCATCGATCTCGCCGCCGACAAAGGGCTTCATGACCCGAAACGCGATCTCGGTATAGGGCTGGCCGGCCATGGCCGCAATCTCGTCACGGGAAAACTGCGGCAGCGTCTCCGGCACGTACAGGCCGCCGTCCGGGGCCAGTCCGGTCAGGACCGCTTCTTCAAAATTCAGCGCGGGAGCGTTCCCGCGCGTGCTGATGTAACGCATGGTCTGTGCGCCCCTGATCAGACGTTTTCGTCGAGGTGTTCGATGCGGATGCGGGTCAACGGCCCGGCGATATCGGCCAGCGCTTCAAGCTGTCGGATCGCTTCGTTCATGTTGGCCTCGCGGGTGCGGTGCGTGGTGATGATGATCGGCACCAGCTCGCCTTCGGTGGCTTCCTTCTGGATCAGGGCCTCGATGCTCACGCCCTGCTCGGCCAGAATGGTCGCCACGCGGGCCAGTACGCCCGGACGGTCCACGGCCAGCAAACGCAGGTAGTAGGCCGTGACGATGTTCTCCATCGGCAGGATCGGCAGGCTTTCGTCGCCTTCCACGATGCCGCTGAAGGCCAGATAGGGCGTGCGATAGTCATGATGGGTGGCCATGTCGCGTGCCACGTCCAGCAGATCGGCCACCACCGCCGAAGCCGTCGGTTCGGCACCGGCACCGGCGCCGTAGTAAAGCGTCGGGCCCACGGCGTCGCCCATCACTTCGATGGCATTCTTGACGCCATGCACGTTGGCCAGCAGTTGCTCTTTGGGCACCAGCGCCGGATGCACACGCAGCTCAATGCCGTCCTCGGTGCGCTTGGAAATGCCCAGATGCTTGATGATGTAGCCCAGCGCATCGGCCTGTTTCACGTCGTCGAAAGTGATCCGCGAAATGCCTTCGGTATAGGCCCGCTCGAACTGCAGCGGCACGCCGTAGGCGATCGAGGCCAGAATGGTCAGCTTGTGGGCAGCATCGATGCCTTCGACATCAAAGGTCGGATCGGCTTCGGCATAGCCCAGCGCCTGCGCTTCGGCCAGCACGTCCTCGAACGCCCGCCCTTCATCGCGCATGTGGGTCAGGATGTAGTTGCCGGTGCCGTTGATGATGCCGGCCACCCACTGAATGCGGTTGGCGCCCAGCCCTTCACGCAGGGACTTGATCACCGGAATACCACCGGCCACGGCGGCCTCGAAGGCAACGATGACCCCTTGCTCGGCTGCGGCGCGAAAGATTTCGTTGCCGTGCACCGCGATCAGGGCCTTGTTGGCGGTGACCACATGCTTGCCGTGACGGATGGCCTCCAGCACCAGCTCCCGGGCCACGTCGTAACCACCGATCAGCTCGACCATGACGTCGATATCGGGGTTGCGGGCGACCTCGAACACGTCCCGGGTGACGTCGATACCGGTCAGGTCGAGATGTGGCATGTCGCGCCGCGCGCCGATCTGCTTCACTACAATGGCGCGCCCGGCGCGACGCTCGATATCCTGGGCGTTACGCACCAGTACGTTGAACGTGCCGCTGCCCACGGTCCCCAGTCCGCAAATGCCTACCTTTACCGGTTCCACCGTCTTGCCCCCTGGTCTACTGATCTCAACGCTGCATGACTGTTTTACCCGGTGTCGTGCGACACCGGGCGGAGAAGCAGTGTAACGCCCTGCGGGACTTCCATGAATGCCCCGGCATCAATTCTCCAGGCCCAGCATGCCGACCAGCCGTTCCACCGGTACATAACCCGGGATCATGCGCCCATCGGGCAGGATCAGCGCGGGTGTGCCCTGGATGGCCATCTGCTTGCCCAGCGCAAACTGCGAGGCGATGGGCGTGTCACAGCTGGCCGTGCCCTTGAGCTTTTTGCCCTGCTTGGCCCGGGTCATCGCTTCACTGCGATTGTCGCTGCACCAGACCTGGCTGAGCTCCCGTGCGCCTTCGCCATTCATGCCACTGCGCGGGAAGGCCAGATAGCGCACCTCGATGCCATGCTTGTTGAGCTCGGGCACCTCTTCATGAAACTTGCGGCAGTAGGGGCAGGTGGTGTCGGTAAAGACGTTGATAACGGCCTTGACTTCACCGGCAGGACGGAAGACGACCACGTCTTCATCGTCCACCTGCTTGAGCAGTTCAACGCGATGCTGCTGCTGTTTCTGCTCGGTCAGGTTGACCATCTGACCGTCATCGTTGCGATAGAGATCGCCCACCAGCAGATATTTCCCTTCAGCGTCGCTGTACAGGGTCTGACCACTTTCCAGCTGTACCTCGTAAAGGCCCTGCACAGGCGACGGTTCTACTGCACGAACCGGCATCGATTGGCCGTTGACGACCAGACGGTCAGTCAGGTCCTTTGGCACATCAGTGTCATCGGCCTGTGCGCTCTGCGCCATCAGGGCGCCGACCATCAAGGCACCGGTCAGTGCCAAACGAAAGGGAAAAGCAAAAGACATGGACATGGATCAATCAGCCCCGTGGATGATGTTTGGCGTGAATGGCCTCAAGGCGCGCCTGAGCCACTCGTGTGTAAATCTGTGTGGTAGAGAGGTCGCGATGGCCGAGAAGTTCCTGCAGCACACGCAGATTGGCGCCGTGATTGAGCAGATGGGTGGCAAAGGCATGGCGCAGGGTATGCGGCGACAGCGGCGCGTCGATACCGGCTCGCGTGGCGTGGTGCTTGATGCGATACCAGAAGGTCTGTCGCATCATGAAACCGTCGCTGCGGCCGGGAAAGAGCGGTGCCCGGGTGATATCGCCCATCAGCTCGCCGCGGCCTTCACGCAGATAGCGCTCGAGCCACTCGATGGCCGGCTCCCCCATCGGCACCAGCCGCTCGGCATCCCCCTTGCCCAGTACCCGTACCACGCCCTGACGCAGATTGATGCTGTCGACCCGCAGCCCGACCAGCTCGGAGACACGCAGACCGCAGCTATAGAGCACCTCCAGCATGGCTCGGTCGCGCAGCCCCAGCGCGGTGGTCACATCGGGTGCTTCCAGTAAACGCTCGACCTCTTCCTCCTCCAGCGTGCCCGGCAGGTCCGCTCTGGCCCGCGGCGCCACGATATCGGCCAAAGGGTCGTTGTCGATCTGGCCCGTGACCAGTGCCCAGCGATAAAAACGGCGCAGGCTGGAGGTCAGCCGGGCATCGGAGCGCGCCTGATAGCCATCGCGACGGCGCTCCTCGATAAGCCCCTGGTAGGTCCGGCTGTCCGGGGCCAGAAGACCCATGTCATGGCGTATCAGGTAACGCTGCCAGTGCATCAGATCACTTCGATAGGCATCCAGCGTGTGCATGCTGGCGCCACGCTCGAGCCACAGCGCATCAAGAAAGGCATCAATCAGCTGACTGGACATGACAGTCTCTCGTGAAAACAGGCTACCCCGGACAACCCACGCCACGAACAGGCGCCCGGCCCGGGCCCGGACAGACAAAAACCCCGCCCATGATGCATGGTGCGGGGTCTTTGGGAAACTGCCCGTCAGTTTCGGGCAGTATCGGAAAGGCTCAGGACTTCTTGGCGAGCTTTTCCTTGATGCGTGCGGACTTGCCGCTGCGCTCGCGCAGATAGTAGAGCTTGGCCTGGCGAACATCACCGCGACGACGCACTTCGATGCTGTCGACCTGACGGCTGTAGGTCTGGAAGGTACGCTCAACGCCCACACCGTGAGAAATCTTGCGCACGGTGAAGGCGGAGTTCAGGCCGCGATTACGCTTGCCGATCACGACGCCTTCAAAGGCCTGGACACGCTCACGAGTGCCTTCCACGACCTTGACGTTGACCACGACAGTGTCGCCGGGACCGAAATTCGGGATTTCCCTGTCCAGCTGCTCGTTTTCAAGCGCCTGGATAATCAGGTTTTTGCTGCTCATGACATTTCTCCAATGTGACTGGACCCGGTAGCAGTGTCTGCAGCACCGGCGTCCTTGATCCCGGCGACATGCGCGGGGTCGATTCGTGGGTGACGCGATATCATCAGGGCGCTGCCCCTTGATTCCGCACCGCCGCATCGGCATGGCCCGATGCGTGTTCCTCGATGAACTCATCCAGCAGCTGACGCTGTTCGCGGTCGAGTGTCATCTCCTGCAAAAGCTCCGGACGACGCAGCCAGGTCCGACCCAGAGACTGCTTGAGCCGCCACCGGCGAATCTCGCCGTGATGCCCACCCAGCAGCACCTGCGGTACTCGTCGTCCGTCTACCTCTTCCGGACGCGTATAGTGCGGGCAGTCCAGCAGACCGTCGCTGAAGGAGTCCTCCTCGGCAGAGGCCTGGTGACCCAGCACACCCGGCACCAGTCGCGCCATGGCGTCGCACAGTACCATGGCCGGCAGCTCGCCGCCGCTGAGCACATAGTCACCGATGGACCACTCTTCATCGATATCCAGATCGATGACGCGCTCATCGATGCCTTCGTACCGACCGGCTACCAGCACCAGCCGCTTGTACGAGGCCAGTTGCCTGACGCCTTCCTGATCCAGCCTTCTGCCCTGCGGAGAAAGGTAGATCACCCGAACCGGTTCACCGTCATCGCTTTCGCTTTGCTGCTCACCGTGGTGTCGGGCTTCGGCAATGGCACGCCGCAGCGTATCCACCTTCATCAGCATGCCGGGGCCACCCCCGTAGGGGCGATCGTCCACGCTGCGATGGCGATCGAAGGCGTAGTCGCGCGGATTCCAGCAGTCGATGCGCATCAGGCCGCGCTCGACGGCGCGCCCGGTAACACCATGTCGTGTTACGGCATCCAGCATTTCCGGAAAAAGCGATACCACTCCAATCCACACGATCCGTTACTCACCTGACAGGGAAGACAGCATTCAAAAATCGGGATCCCAGTCGACGGTCATGGTACCGCCTTCAAGATCCACCCTTTGAATCACATCATCCGGCAGAAACGGAATCAGGCGTTCACGGTCTTCACCGCGGACCACCAGAACGTCGTTGGCACCGGTCTCGAAAAGATACTGAACGCGTCCCAGTGCGACACCGTTGACCGTACAAACGTTGAGCCCTTCCAGCTGATACCAGTAGTACTCATCGTCTGCCAGCGCGGGCAGCTCGTCGGCCTTGAACCAGATGGTGGCCCCTGCCATGCGCTCGGCGGCTTCCCGCGAATCCACACCGTCAAGGCGAACCACCAGGCCCTTGCCGTGACGCTGACCATTGAGCAGGGTCATGGGCGTACGCCGACCATCCTGCTCAACCAGCCATGTATCGTAAGCGAGGATACCCTCCATGGGGCTGGTCCACGAATACACGCGAAGCCACCCTTTCACGCCATAGGGGCTGGTCAGCTTGCCCATGACGACGTACTGCTCAGGCGACTGCGTCATACCGATTCCAGAATCTATCAGGCGGAAGCGGCTTGCTGCTTGCGCGCAAAGCGCACCAGCTCGGCGACGCGATCAGAGAGCTGCGCGCCCTGGGCCTGCCAGTGCTCGATGCGCTCGAGGTCGATACGCAGACGTTCCTGCTGACCGCGGGCGATCGGGTTGAAAAAGCCCACCTGCTCCAGGTAGCGGCCGTCACGCTTGACGCGCGAATCGGTCACATGCAGGTGATAAAAGGGACGCTTCTTGGCGCCACCACGTGCCAGACGAATGGTAACCATTTAAAGTCCTTCAGTTGGAATAGCGTCGCAAACAGCGCGACGAGGCCATAAACATGTTGCGCGCATCGCCCTGATCACTGACGCTCCGGAAAAATCACCCCGGAAAACGCCATGCGCAGGCGCGCGGCTTCTCGAAGACGCGGTATTCTACGGGAAATTTCAAGGCTTGGGAACTGCATGAATGCAGTTCCCCTGCAAGCAAAATCGGGCGACGCTCAACGACGCGGCAGACCACCGGGACCGCCAGGGCCGCCCATGCCACCCATACCGCCGGGACCACCCATGCCGCCGCCGGGGCCGCCCATGCCACCGCCGCCGCCCATCATGGAGCTCATGCCGCGCATCATTTTCTGCATGCCGCCCTTTTTGCCCATCTTCTTCATCATTTTCTGCATCTGCTTGTGCTGCTTGAGCAGACGATTAAGATCCGGCACGGTCGTCCCGGAACCGGCGCAGATGCGACGCTTGCGCGAGCCGTTGATGAGATCGGGCTTGCGGCGCTCCTTCGGCGTCATGGAGTTGATCATCGACTCAAGCTTGCCGAACTCCTTCTCGCTGGCCTGCCCCTGGGCCATTTCGGCCATCTGCCCCATGCCGGGCAGCTTTTCAAGCAGGCTGCCCATGCCGCCCATGCTCTTGAGCTGCTGGAGCTGATCGCGAAAGTCCTCGAGATCGAAGCTTTCGCCCTTTTTGATCTTTTTGGAGAGCTGGTCGGCCTTGTCGCGGTCGACCTTGCGCTCGGCCTCCTCGATCAGGCTGAGCACGTCTCCCATGCCCAGAATGCGCGAGGCGATACGGTCAGGATAGAAAGGCTCCAGGGCATCGGTTTTCTCCCCCATACCCATGAACTTGATCGGCTTGCCGGTGATATGACGTACCGACAGCGCGGCGCCGCCACGGGAGTCACCGTCGGCCTTGGTCAGGATCACACCGGTCAGCGGCAGAGCTTCATGGAAGGCCTGTGCCGTATTGGCGGCGTCCTGACCCGTCATGGCATCAACAACGAAAAGCGTTTCCTGCGGGGAGATGGCGCGATGAAGGTCGCGGATCTCGCCCATCATGGTGTCGTCGATATGCAAACGACCGGCCGTATCGACCAGCACCACGTCAAAGAACTGAATGCGGGCATGGCGAATGGCCGCTTCGGCAATCGCTGTCGGCTGCTGCTCGCTGGTCGAGGGGAAGAACTCGACGCCCACTTCATGAGCCAGCGTTTCAAGCTGGTCGATCGCCGCCGGGCGATAGACGTCGGCCGAGACCACCAGGACCTTTTTCTTTTCACGCTCGCGCAAAAAGCGGGCGAGCTTGGCCACCGAGGTGGTCTTGCCCGCCCCCTGCAGACCGGCCATCAGAATGACCGACGGGGTCTGCTTGAGCTCAAGGGGCACATTGCCCTCGCCCATGGTGGCTTCCAGCTCCTGCTGGACGATCTTGACGAACTGCTGGCCGGGCGACAGGCTTTTGGACACTTCCTGACCCACGGCGCGCACGCGAACGCGCTCGACGAAGTCCTTGACCACCGCCAGCGAAACGTCGGCTTCCAGAAGCGCGCGCCGGACTTCGCGCAGGGTGTCCTTGATGTTCTCCTCGGTCAGTCGTGCCTGTCCGGTCACGGATCTGAGCGTGTGGGAGAGACGATCTGTCAGGTTATCAAACATGAGCTTCTCCGATGGTGCAGCGGCGGCGGCAGAAACGTGAGAGCGCCCATGCCGAGACCGGAAAATGTTGGCACGCATTATAACGGTTCAGGACGGCGCCATGCACCAGCCTGACAACGATTCGTGCCGAACCGGGCCATGGCACTTCACCAGTGGCTGCATGAGCACATCCCATTGATGCCCGGTTTCGATCGAGGGTGGCTCCCGGTATAGTAGTCAAACCCCGTGATCTGCATCACGACGCGCACGCCCGGTTCGCGATTTCCATACGGATAGTCACATAACGATGCTCACGCTTTTTTCTGCCCTTGTGGCAGTCGTGTTTTACTGCACCGCCGCCTGTCGCCAGATGCTGTCCCTGACCCGGCGACTGCCCGTGCGTCAGGGGCTGGTCAGTGCCGCCGGCGCCATGGCGGTGGTGGGCCATGGCATCGTGGTCTATACCACACTGCGCGCCCATGACGGCCTTAATCTGGGCATCTCTGAAACCATCTCGCTGGTATTTTTCCTGATTGCCGCTTTGCTGTTGCTGGCCAGCATCAAAAAACCGGTGATGCCGGCCGCGGTGGGTCTTTATCCGCTGGCCGCGCTGAGCGTGATAGGCGCCGTCGGTTTCCCCGAGTCCAGTATTGAATACGGTTTTACCCCCGGCATGCTGGCACATATTGCCACCTCGGTGCTGGCCTATGCCTTTTTGATCATGGCCGCCGGCCAGGCCGTATTGCTGGCCGTTCAGACCCGCGCGCTCAAGCACAACCACCTTCGCGGCATCATCCAGGTTCTGCCACCGCTGACGACCATGGAACGGCTGATGTTCGAGCTGATCATCTGTGGCATGGTCTTTTTGACCGCCTCGATCATCAGCGGCTTTTTGTTCATCAACGATCTTTTTGCTCAGCATCTGGCGCACAAGACCGTGTTGTCACTGCTGGCGTGGGTGCTCTTTTCCATCCTTTTATGGGGCCGCTATCAGCGCGGCTGGCGCGGGCCGTGGGCCATTCGCTGGACGCTGGGGGCCGTGGTCGTGTTGATACTGGCCTATTTCGGCACCAGGCTGATCATCCAGCTGCTGCATGGCTGAGCCATGCCGCGGGGAGACCGCCCCCTGCCAATGCCGCCTTGACACCCATGACACAAGTTTCTAAAAACGACCGATCACTGATTCCGAGGATCCACCGACCTTGAGCGATGACACTCCCCTGGGGCTGATGTTTGCCCTGCTCGTGCTGCTCATTATCCTGTCTGCTTTTTTCTCGAGCTCGGAAACCGGCATGATGTCCATCAACCGCTACCGGTTGAAGCATCAGGCCAACACGGGTCACAAGTCCGCCAAACGCGTACTGCGCATGCTGTCGCGGCCTGACCGGCTGATCGGTGTCATCCTGATCGGCAACAACTTCGTCAATAACCTTGCCGCCTCGATCGGCACCATCATTGCCATCCACTTTTTTGGCGAAGTCTCCGGGCCGGCCATCTCCACGGCCATTTTGACCCTGGTCGTTTTGATCTTTGCCGAAGTCACGCCCAAGACCATGGCCGCCCTGCGCCCCGAAAAGATTGCCTTTCCCGCCTCGCTGATTCTCGACCCTCTGCTGCGCGTGCTTTATCCGCTGGTCTGGCTGGTCAATGGCATCTCCAACGGTCTGCTGCGCCTGGTCGGCGTTCGCGAAATCGATGGAGGCGCGGCGCATCTGACTCGTGACGAGCTGCGAACGGTCGTGCATGAAGCGGGCACCATGATTCCGCGTCGCCACCAGACCATGCTGCTGTCGATCCTTGATCTGGAAAACGTCACGGTCAACGACATCATGGTGCCGCGCCACGAGGTGGTTGGACTTAACCTCGAGGATGATCTGGACGTTTTGCTCTCCGAGATTCGCACCAGTCAGCACACGCGAGTGCCGGTCTACAAGGGCGACATCAACAGCATCATCGGCATTTTGCACCTGCGCAATGCCGCACGCATCATGTCTCAGCCCAACGTCAGCAAGGCCTCGATTGTGCAGGAAGCGCGCGAGCCCTACTTCGTGCCCGAGTCCACGCCGCTTCATACCCAGCTGCTCAATTTCCAGCAGCAAAAGCGCCGCATCGGCATCGTGGTCGATGAGTACGGCGATGTTCAGGGGCTGGTCACGCTCGAGGACATCCTTGAAGAGATCGTGGGCGAGTTCACCACCGATATTGCCGATACGCATCAGGAGATTCATCAGCAGGACGACGGCAGCTACATCATCGATGGCACCGCCAACATTCGCGAGATCAACAAGGTCCTGGCCTGGCAGCTGCCGACCAGTGGCCCCAAGACGCTCAACGGATTGATTCTCGAATATCTGGAATCCTTTCCCGACGCTCCGGCCAGTCTGGAGATCGGCCCCATCCGGCTCGAGATTCTCGAGATCAGGGAGAACCTGATCACCTCCACACGCTGCTGGCAGACCCAAAAGCGCACCACGCGTGCAAGCGATGCCCGCCAGTGAGCCGGGATCGGCATATCGCAAGGGCCGCTTTTGAGATTGAATTAAGCCTGTTTTGGTAAGTTGCGCGGTATCCATGATGGTCGCCCCGGGGACGCATGATGTTATCGCTCAATTTTTCGCACGACTTGCGTGCAACAGGTCAACATGATGTTCATGGATAGCCTTCGGCTGCGCTTGCCTCTTCTTTTCTGCCTGATGATGCTTCCGGTCATGATTGCAACGGCCCGGGCCTGCCCTGAAGAAGGTCGCGACGTCTCTCAGGATGAAGTGCTGCAGATGACCGAAAACGGCCATATCGAGCCTTTTCCCGTGATTCTTGAAAAGGCCCGTGAGTATCGCAGCGGCAAGCTGCTCGAAGCCAAGCTCGACTGTGTCAACCAACGTTATGTTTACGAAATCGACATGCTCGATCATGATGGACAGATCAGGGCACTTCGATTCGATGCCGTTACCGGCAGACATCTGGGCCTGGAAGAAGATTAGAGGGGTAAAGGTAACCATGCGGCTGCTATTGATTGAAGACAATGTCCCGCTTGCGGACGAACTGACTGCCCTGTTTACCCAGCACGGCTACGCCGTTGACTGGTGCACGGATGGCCGCGATGCCGCTGTCATGGCAACCAGCGAACCCTTCGATATCATTATCCTCGATCTGGGCCTGCCCGGTCGCCCTGGCCTGACGCTGCTGGAGCAGTGGCGCGCCGACGGACTGGACACGCCCATTTTGATTCTCACGGCCCGCTCCAGCTGGAGCGAGCGCATTACCGGCCTGCGCGCCGGCGCCGATGACTATCTGCCCAAGCCCTTTCATCCCGATGAGCTGATCCTGCGCCTTCAGGCACTGGTGCGGCGCCGCCACGGCCAGCGCCCGTCGCCGACCATTTCGGTGGCCGGTGTCGTGCTGGACGAAAACGGCCAGAGCGCATGGCGCACCTCCAACGACACACCGGTCAACCTGACCCGCGCCGAGTTTGCGATCCTGCGCTATCTGATGCTGCACCCGGAACATGTCATCGCCAAGGATCGCCTTCTCGATCACCTCTACGACAGCGAGCATGACCGCAATCCCAACGTGGTCGAGGTGCACATCAACCACCTGCGCCAGAAGCTTGGCCGTGGCGTGATCATCACCCAGCGGGGCCAGGGCTATCGTTTCGGCGGTGACAGCGTCGCCGCCTGATGTCGCTGACCCGCCGCCTCGATCTGGGACTGCTGGCTTCGGTGCTGGTGGTCATGCTGCTGCTGGCTCACGGCAGCGTGGTGCTCTTTGACTACGTCCTGCGCGACTACCTGACCGAACGGCTGCGCGAGGATGCCGAAAGCCTGGCCACGCTGCCGGTGGATCGTGACGACCAGGTCCGCATTGATCCGCTACGCCTGCGCGCCTCTTTCAATCAGGTCTACTCGGGCCAGTATTTTGTCATCGACATTGATGACACCATCCACCTGCGCTCGCGCTCTTTGTGGGATCATCGCCTCAAGCCCGTGGCCGGCGATACCGCGCAGATTCGCCAGGGGCCGGAAAACCAGTCCCTGCTGGCCTGGACCGGTCAATATCATCGCGGACGACATCACTTTACCATCACCACGGCGCTGGATTACAGCACCGTGACCCGGCGTCTGGACTGGCTGCGTCTGTGCATCTGGGGACTGGGCGGCGTCATGGCCATTTTGCTGGTGTTCATTCAGCGTCGGGTCATTCGTCTGGGGCTCATGCCGCTGGAGAAGCTGCAACGCGAACTGGCCCAGCTGCACGAAGGCAAGCGAATGGCGCTGGAAACCCGGGTCCCGGACGAAATTGCCCCCTTCGTCGAGGAACTCAATCACCAGCTGGAGCGCATCGAGCGCGTGCTCAACCGCTCACGCGACGGCATTGCCAATCTGGGGCACGCCCTCAAGACACCGCTGTCGGTGATGGAAACGCAGCTGGCCCGCCCGGAACTCGAGCAGTTCCCCGACCTTCGTCAATCGCTGCATGCCCGGCTGGATGACATCCATCGTCTGGTGGAAAAAGAGCTGCAGCGCGCCCGACTGGATACCGGCGAAGTGTCTGCCGCGGCCCGCTTTCAGCCGGACAGCGACATTCAGCCCCTGCTGGACACGCTGCGCGAGATTCATGCCAACGTGACGTTCATCAATGACAGCGCGCTGCTATCGCCCCTGCCCTGGGACCGCGATGAACTGCTGGAGATTCTGGGCAACCTGCTGGACAACGCCGGCAAATGGGCGCACGGTCTCGCCCGCCTGACCATGTCCTACCAGAAGGGCCGGTTCGTGATGCTGGTCGAGGATGATGGCCCGGGCATACCGCCGGACCAGCGAAGCCGGGTGATGGGGCGCGGCACGCGCCTGGATGAACAGGTTACCGGCCACGGTCTCGGGCTGGGCATCGTGGAGCAGATTGTCCATCATCACGGCGGAGAGATTCATCTGGGCGCCAGCAATCTGGGCGGGCTGGCCGTCACCGTGGAACTGCCCGCGCCCCTGCCGGGCTGAACCACCTACCCGTCACCGCGCGGCCTGGCGCGGCTTTTACCCGGCAACATCGTCCTGCTCTGTCAGCGCAGCCGGTGCACGCACGGGCTTGTTGCTGGCATAGGTGTCGATGCTGGTCTTGAGCGCGGCAACGCTTGCCTGAAGCGATTCACGCGTCACGGTCTGTGAAGCGACCGGCGCGCCAAAGCTCAAACAGACCCGGGCGCGAAAGCGCTTCGGCATGCCCTGAAACGGCACGCCCTCATAGCGCGACGACCAGGAGCCCCACAGACCGGACAGTGCTGCCGGTACCACCGGCACCGGGTCACGCTTGAGGATCAGGTCGATACCGCGACGAAACTCGTTCATCTGGCCATCCCGTGTCAGGCGCCCCTCGGGAAACAGCATGACCACTTCCCCGTTTTGCAGCGCCTTGCTGACCAGATCCAGCGCGCGACGCATGCCCTTGGGATCACGGCGTTCGGAGGCTACCGGGATGGCCCCGGCCATGCGGAAGAACCAGTTGAGCCAGGGCGATTCGTAGATGGGCTTGTCCATCAGAAAACGCAGTGGCCGGGGGCTTGCGCCGCCCATGACCAGCGCATCCATGAAGCTGACATGGTTGCACACCACGATCGCCGGTCCCTCATCGGGAATATTCTCGATTCCCCTGATGCGCAGTCGATACCACAGGTGTACCAGCACAAAGATGCTGATGCGCATCATGGGACGTGCCTGCAACAGGGCGCAGACCAGCGCCGTCAAAAGGGAAATGGCCGCGAGAGAGGCAAAGAAGGTGTGCAGGGAAACACTCAAAACGCCGATCAATACGGCACCAAAGGCCGCCGACAGCACCATGAACAGCGCATTGAGAATATTGTTGGCGGCGATCATGCGCGCCCGGTTCTCGTCACGGCTGTAAATCTGCACCAGCGTATACAGCGGGATGATGTAGAGCCCCCCGCCGACCCCGATCAGAATCAGATCCAGCAGCATCCACCAGAATCGCGGCATGGCCATGAGCTCTGCCAGCGTATTGATGCCCGTGCCCAGCATCGGGTGTGCCGCAAAGTCAAAGCCCGCCAGCGCCAGTACAAAGGCACCGATGGGCACCAGTCCCACCTCCAGCCGACCGGCCGATAGACGGGCACAGACCAGTGACCCGAGCCCGACGCCCACGGCAAAGGCCGCCAGCAGCACGGTCACCGCACCGGCCTGGCCACGTACCACATGACTTGTCCACAGCGGCAGCTGCGTCAGATAGCAGGCGCCCAGAAACCAGAACATGCTGATGCCGATCAGGGCGCGAAAGATGCGAGGTGTATGCCAGGCGGCGGATAGTACCTGCCAGGAGCCTCGCAAGGGCTGCCATTTCAGCTGCCCTCGCGACTGGGCCGGAGCGGGCGGTACAAAAAACGCTGCGCCCAGACCACACAGGGAAACAATCACCAGCGTGGCGCCAATCAGCACGTGCGCCTGACTGCCGCCGACGGCCATGAGGATGCCGGCGCCAAGCGTACCGAGCAAAATGGCCAGAAAGGTCCCCATCTCGACCCAGGCATTGGCCTGAACCAGCTCCGTGCGCTGCACGTGCTGGGGCAGAATGGCGTACTTGACTGGTCCGAAAAGCGCCGACTGGGTCCCCATCATGAACAAAAGCCCCAGCAGCAGGGCGTAGGCTTCAAACCAGATGGCAAGTGCTGCGCACACCATGGTGGCAAGCTCCAGCCACTTGAGTGCAATGATCAGCGCACGCTTGTCCCGGTAATCGGCAAGCTGCCCGCCCCAGGCGGAAAACAGTAGATAGGGCAGGATGAAAAGGGCGGCTGCCAGGTTATTGATCAACCCCGCATCCCAGCCCAGCCGGGGCACGGCCACAAAGGTCACCAGCAGCAACAATACGTTTTTGAAAACGTTATCGTTAAAGGCGCCCAGCGCCTGAGTCCAGAAAAAGGGCGCAAAAAAGCGACTGCGCATCAGGCTCAGGACATTTCTCAACGGCCCGTCCCCCCGGCGCGCAGTCCTGACAAAATGGTGTGCAGCAGCTGGTCGAGCAGCTCGGTAACCTCAAGGGCCTGCCCCTGACCATAACCCAGACGCTCATTGAGCCCCAGCTGCACAAGGCCGTGCACGCTGCCCCACAGGGTACGCGCCAGCCGGCTGGCTTCGAGGTCTGCCATGTTGGGCTGTACTTCCTTGAGCGTGGCCTCGACCCGCAAAAACAGCGCCTCGATCATGCGCCCCTGACGGGTATCAAGCTCCCCCTCTTCGGCCAGCGGATAGTCAAACAGCAGCTGCCAGCGATGAGGATAGCGGTGAGCGAAATTCCAGTAGGCTCTGGCCAGTGCGCTCAGGCGCTCATCGGGTGTGCCGGCCTGGAAGGTATCGATCTGTCCCTTGAGGCTGTCGAGCGTTTCAAGGTTGACGTACTGAAGCAGATTGTTGAAGCTGCCATAGAGCTTGAGCAGCGTACTGGGTGCACAGCCAACGTCGCGTGCAATGGAGCGCAGGGACAGGGCATGTATGGGGTGCTCCTTGAGCCAGCTGTCGCATGCCGCCATGACACTGGCATGCAGCTCCTCCGGTGAATGCTGTCTTGGGCGCGCCATAAGATTCCTGCCTGTTATGTTTTGTGATCGAACACTGTTTTCATACAGCATATCCAGCCTGTCTTTAAAAGCAAGGGATATTGCGGATACGTAAAACACAAGTATCGTGAACAGTCTTTATACATGGATACATGACATTTCAAAGTTTTCCTTAATGAGGCGGCGCGCTCTGCCACTCTTTTCAAGTCGTCAGGAGGGGCTGCCATGGCAGGGCGTCTATATATTGAAGCGCTGAACACCGCACGGCTTCTGGACGACATCGTGATCGACAAGCCCGTGATGGCCAGTCCCAATCTCGCGCCCAGGCACTGGCTGTCGATGCTGCGTCTCGAGCAGGGGCAGATACATCTGGGTCGCGCCTTCTGGGGCATGACGCCCTCCTGGCTCAAGGTGCTTGACCATGCTCCGCACTGCGCGCGGGCCGAGTCCCTTGATGACAGGCGCATGTTTCGCGAGGCCTTCAGTGCCCGACGCTGTCTGATCCCGGTCTCCGGGGTCTATATCTGGAAACAGATGCCGCGACAGAAACAGCCCTTTCTGGTCACCCGGGTCGATCGTGCCCCCTTCATGCTGGCAGGCATCTGGTGTCGCTACATGAGTGATATTCGAACGGCCTTTGACTCCATGGCGCTGATCACGGTGGAGGTTGATGCCCCGCTCACGCCCCTGACCGACCGCTTTCCCGCCGTCATCGGCGCCGATCAGGCGATGGCCTGGCTGTCACCCGACACCCCCACGACGCGAGCACGCGAGCTGCTCTCACCGGCGCCACCTGCCCTGCTGGGCGCCTTTCCGGTCGAGCGCCTGGTCAATGACCCGGCCAATCAGAACTGGCACTGTGCCCGTCCCACCGGTCACATGATGACCGCCACGCGCGGCGCCATTCATGCCACCGGGCACTAGCCGGACCCAAAGACACCTTCAGTGCTCAGGACGCCATCTGATCCTGACCACGCGAGCGATATTGATATCCATGACCATGACGACAAGCGTTTTTGCCAACAGTGGACAGGACAGCCGCATCATTCCGGCCCCGGGCGACAGCGCCGACTATCAGGCGCTGACGCTCGATAACGGCCTGCAGATCCTTCTGGTGCATGACACAAGAGCCGAACGCGCCGGCGCGGCAATGAACGTGGCCACCGGTAGCGCCTTCAATCCTGCACGCTTCCCGGGGCTGGCCCATTTCCTTGAACACATGCTGTTTCTGGGCACCGACCACTACCCCGACCCCAACGACTATCAGCAGTTTCTCAGCGAACATGGCGGCCATCACAACGCCTTTACCGCCCCTCGCGATACCAACTACTTCTTTGACATTGCCCCGGAGGCGTTTGCTCCGGCACTGGCACGTTTTAGTCGCTTTTTTATCGCCCCGACCCTGGATGACGCCTACGTCGAGCGCGAACGCCATGCCGTCAACGCCGAATATCAGGCTCGACTGCAGGATGATGGTCGACGCATCGAGGATGCCCTGAGCCAGGCGCTCAACCCCGAGCACCCTTATAACCATTTCAGTATCGGCAACCTCGACACGCTGAAGGACTATCCGCAGCAAAGCCTGCGCGATGCACTTGTGGCCTTTCATGAAACGCACTACGACGCCAATACCATGTCGCTGGTGCTGACCGGCCCACAGTCGCTGGAAGAGTTATCTGCCCTGGCCCGGGAGCATTTCACCGAGGTGCCCGACCGGGGCCTGATCCGACGCACCATCGACCAGCCGCTGACAGCTGATGATCAGTTGCCCGCGGCCATGGCCGTGCAGTCGCTGGACCAGCGCCGCCAGGTCCGCTTTCTCTTCCCCATCCCCGACCCTGACCGGGACTATCGCCTCAAGCCGGTCTCGTTTTTGTCCCACATGATCGGCCATGAAGCGCCCGGCAGCCTGCTGGCCCGTCTTCGCCAGCAGGGCTGGGCGGACGCTCTGTCTGCCGGCAGCGTTCGCGCCGACGGCCGACGCGCTCTATTGATGGTCAACATCGAGCTCACGCCGCAGGGCAGCGAACATCTGAAGGAGATTCAGGCCGCGCTGCTGGAATGGATCGAGCTGATTCGCGACCAGGGCGTCGAGTCGTGGCGCTACGACGAGCAGGCCCGCCTCGTCGAACAGCAGTTTCGCTTCCAGCAGCGCCAGTCGCCTGCCCAGCAGGCCACGACGCTGTCGATGGCGATGGCCCGCTATCCCATCCAGGAAGTGCGTCGGGCAGGGTTTCTGATGGAGGGGTTTGATGGCCCTCGTATCCATGACTATCTGGACGCCCTGACAAGTGACCGGCTGCTGCGTCTTTATACCGGCCCCGAGGTTACCGGCGAGCAGCGCTCGCCCTGGTTTGACACGCCCTGGGACTACCGCCCGGTCAACCAGGCGCCGATCACGACCGCCATCGAAGAACTGGCCCTGCCACAAGCCAACGACTTCATCGCCCGCGACCTGGACATGATCAACGATGACGCCGACGGGACCCAATGCATCATCGACACACCGGGGCTGGATCTGTGGCTGCACGCCACGGGAGAGTTTGACGCACCACGTGTGGAGTGGCGGATCAGCCTGCAGAGCCCGGAGGCGGGCCAAAGCGTCCAGCAATCGGTCATGACCGAGCTGCTGGCGCGCTGGCTGGAAGACAGCCTGTCCGATGCGCTGTACCCGGCCCGGCTGGCCGGCCAGGGGATGAGCGCCCACGCGCACGCACGCGGCATGACCCTGTCGTTTTCGGGCTGGCGCGATCGTCAGACACTGGTGATAACGCAGGTGCTCGAGCAGCTTTTGCACGCTGAAATGGAGGATCGCCATCTTCAACGTGTCCGTCGCAGCCTTGAACGCCGCTGGCAGGATGAACCCGGCTCGGCCCTTCATGAGCAGCTCAACAGGGCCATGGTGCAAAGTCTGATTACGCCGGGCTGGACCAGCGAGACACGCCTGGCGGCGCTGGAAGAGATCACGCCCGAGGCGCTGCGAGACTTTCGTCGTCAGTGGCTGACCGAGCTGCATGTTCAGGCACTGGCGACCGGCGACACCCGTGCCGATGACGCCCGAGCGCTGGGTGAAACTCTTGAGTCGATGCTGTCGCCCCGGGTATCACTGGACGCCATTCCAGCGCTTGCCGTGCTGTCGGTGCACGCCACGCCCCCGATGCTGCGCCCGAACAGCCGGCGCGGCGATTCAGGCGTTTTGATCTATCTGCAGGACGAAGGCCGCACGCTGCAGGATCAGGCCCGTCTGGCCATTCTGGGACAGATGATCAGTGCGCCCTTTTTCAATCAGCTCAGAACCGAGCAGCAACTGGGCTATATCGTCTCGGCGCGCTATCAGCCGCTGCTCGAATCGCCCGGGCTGGCCCTGCTGGTACAGTCACCCGATCACGACACCACCACGCTGCAAGCGCGTATCGATCAATTTCTGACAGGATTTGACGACATCGTCGCGGGCATGGGAGAGCCAGGCATCGAGGCCTACCAGCAGGCGGTTGCCGAGCGGCTTGTCGAGCGCGAACAGCGGCTGGGGCAGAGAGCCTCCCGTCTGTGGCAGGAGCTGGCACACGGCTGGACTGACTTCGACCGCCGTGAGCAGCTGGCAGAGGCGGTCAACCGACAACGGCCTGACGATATTCGCCTGGCCTGGCAGACGCTTCGCGCGCGCCCGGTACTAATGGCCGGCGCCGATGATGGCGTACCGGCCAACATCCAAAAGACTCCCTGGCAGCCTTTTCTGACCCCCGCACCTTAATTTCCTGCAACACGGCGTCGCAGGCCTAGGCAAAGGCCTGCGGCGGCATCATCGCCTCGACGTGCATCACCAGCTCCTCGATGCACTGACGATCGCGATCGCTCATGCTAGAGAGCTCCCCGTTGAGGCGCTCGATTTCGCGAGCGAAGCCGGCAAGCGTCATGGCCGCCACCTTCGGATCGTTCAAACGCTCCCATCGATCGCTTTCCCAGCGCACGCGCTCCTCTGAAGTGAGCACTTCCGGGTAGTTGCGTGCCTTGTAACGAAAGAACATCTCCTCGAGACGAGGGTCCTGAAAGGCAGGGCGCAACGCCTCGAGCGCCTCGGCCGGTGTCTGCCGGATACGGCCCATCTCGCGCTTGTCGCTGCTGGAGAAAAACCCGCCCGAATAAAGCATCAGATCGGGGTCGGCCGGCGGCGCCGGCGGTGCCCCGCCAAACGCCTGTGCCACACGGGTAGCGATGTCGGCACTGCCGGCAAGCTGCTGCCAGTGCCGCTCGGCGGCCTCACGGTCGATGCCGAGACGTTCGGCCACGGTGTCGTCCACGGCCTTGATCGGCATCAACACCGGGCTGCGATTGAGATGAATCACCTTGAGCGGAATGCGCGATGTGCCCTCCGCCAGCTCATCGGCGCTGGCAAAGACACGCTCGGCAATGGCCTCGGGACTGAGCTCGAAAAGCGGCGCCGGGTCCATGGCCAGATCCACCACGATCACCCCGTTGGGATTGGTCGGGTGCATGGCCAGCGGGGCAATCAGGGCGCTGCAGCCGCGACTGGCCGGATAGCGCCGCGAGATATGCAGCATGGGCTTTCGGGTATTGATATCCAGAAGCGAGGCCACCCGGCGCTTGTCGCGCAGCCCCAGCAGATAGTCAAAGAGCTTTTCATTGCGCGCGCGCAAAAGTTTTGCAAGCTCGATGGTCGCCCGCACGTCGGCCAGCGCATCGTGAGCGTCGCCGTGCTCGATACCGTTGGCAACGCTGAGCTTGTCCAGCTTGAAGCTGGGGCTGCCGTCCTCCCGCGTGGGCCATTCGATGCCTTCCGGTCGCAGTGCGTAGAAAGCGCGCACGGCATCGATCAGATCCCAGCGCGAATTGCCGTTTTGCCACTCGCGGGCGTAGGGGTCGATGAAGTTGCGATAGAACAGATGGCGCGTGACTTCATCGTCAAAGCGCAGCGAGTTATACCCCAGCGTGCAGGTATTGCCCTGCTGCATCATCTCCAGAATGCGCCCGGCAAATTCGGTTTCCGGCACGCCACGGCGCGAGGCCTGCTGGGGCGTAATCCCGGTCAGCAGGCACGCCACCGGCTGAGGCAGATAGTCATCACTTTGACGACAGTAGATGACTTCGGGCTCACCGATCTCATTGAACTGCGCATCGGTTCGAATGGCGGCAAACTGGGAAGGACGATCGCGGCGCGGGTCGGCGCCGAAGGTCTCGTAGTCGTGAAAAAGAAAGCTGACCGACAAGGCAGTGGCTCCAGACAAGGATCACGGGGCAGGAGATATCATCGATAACGCCTCTTCCGATGACCAAAGCCATCGAAAGAGGCGCATGCGAGCGGCGGCTCAGTCGCGGTTGGGCAGGGTCACGTTGAGCTCCAGTACCGAACAGTTGTCTTCGCTGTCCAGACTGATGTTGATGGCATCCTGATCGACTTCGACATAGCGACGGATGACCTCCAGCAGCTCACGCTCCAGCATGGGCATGTAATCGGGCTGCCCCCGCTGGCCGCGCTGGTGGGCCACGATAATCTGCAGCCGCTCCTTGGCGACCGAGGCAGACTTCTTGCGCTCACGTTTTAGAAACTCCAGTAATTTCACCGACGCCCCCCGCCGAAGATCCGACTCAGAAAACTTTTCTTTTGTAGCTGGTGGAAGCGTAGCGGCTTTTCATCTCCCAAAAGCCTGGCCACGGTATCACTATAGGCCTGACCGGCGTCGCTGTCCTGATCATGCGTTACCGGCACCCCGGAGTTGGAGGCGCGCAGCACGGCCTCGGATTCCGGAATCAGACCGATCAGCTTGATCGCCAGAATTTCCTGAATGTCTTCCAGATTCAGCATGTCACCGCTGTCGACCCGATTGGGATCATAGCGGGTAATCAAAAGCCGCTCGATCACCGGGTCCTGCGCCTGCTCGGCGCGCCGCGTCTTGGACGCCAGAAGCCCCAGGATGCGGTCGGAGTCACGCACCGAGGAGACTTCCGGATTGGTGACCACGATCGCCTCATCGGCAAAATACATCGCCAGCTGGGCGCCGCGCTCGATACCAGCCGGCGAGTCGCAGACGATATAGTCGAAATCTTCCGACAGCTTTTCAAGCACCTGCTCGACGCCCTCGAGCGTCAGGGCATCCTTGTCGCGGGTCTGCGAGGCCGGCAGGATATAGAGATTGTCGGAGCGCTTGTCACGGATCATGGCCTGATTAAGACCCGCCTCGCCCTGAATGACGTTGACCAGGTCGTAGACCACACGACGCTCGCAGCCCATGATCAGATCGAGATTTCGAAGGCCCACATCAAAATCGATGACGACGGTCTTGTTGCCTCTCAAGGCCAGACCGGTAGCGATGGCTGCCGCGCTGGTGGTCTTGCCGACCCCGCCCTTTCCTGATGTAACGACGATGATCCTGGCCAAAATGCGCTTCCTGTAACTGTTGCGTTGTAAGGGGCTTCGTGGTCAGACGAGTGCTTCTATGGATAACTGATCGTCTCTCAGTCTGACCTGAACTGTCGTATCGAGCAGCGACGGGTCGATATCCTCAAGGCGCTTGTAGTTGCCGGCCACTGACAAAAGCTCGGCATGCAGCTCGTGACAGAAGATACCGCAGTCACGATCACCGTGAATGCCTGCCAGCGCACGACCGCGCAGCGGTCCATACACGTGGATGCTGCCGGCGGCCAGCACCTCGGCACCGGCGTTGACGGCACCCACGACGACCAGGTCACCCTCGGCGGCGCTGATCTGCTGGCCCGAGCGTACCGTACCACGAAAGATACGACCGCCATGGCCGACTTCCTGCGCCACGGGGGATGGCGAAGGTGGCGGCGTCACCGACGCCAGCGTACGCGACTCCCGCGACTCCTGAGGTGGAAACCAGCCCAGTCCAAGCGCCCATGCCGACTGCTTGATGCCTTCGCTTCCGCCCCTGACCGCAACCGGCAGCAGCTTGTGCGAACGACATACGGCGCAAAGACGCTCCAGCGCCAGTGAGGTATCATCGAGTTTTTCAACACTCAATACCACTGGCGTATGCTGAAAAAAGGCCGGTGACTGGCTAAGCTTGCCTGCCAGTTGCGCACTGATACGTTCGGGGTCCGGGCTGTTAAGCTCCATGACCGTCATGGGCAGCATGCCGCCCTTGAACGTAAAGGCAGTGGCCGTCTGATCCACCTTGAGACTCATGCCCGGTTTCCTGTCGGATAATGAATGAACGCCCTGAGCGATGATAGTGTTTCCGGGTCATGATCATACGGTGTGTACCGGCGTCTGTCAGGTGTCGCCAGTTGCCGACGCCTTTAGAGGGACCCTGCTACATATCTCCGGGCCTGTTATCATCGCCCTGACGTCATAACGCCTGTATCGCCCGGTATTCAGCCACCGCCAGTTGCCTGGAAAGACATCGATCTCATGCCCGGATTTCTACAACGTCTGTTTGCGCCACGCTGGCGTCACGCCGATCCTCGTATCCGTCAGGAAGCCATTGCCGGCCTGAGCGTCGAGCGCGATCGCGAAAAACTCGAGACCCTGCTTCATGACGACAACGTTGAAGTTCGTCATGCCGCGCTCGCCCGCCTGGCCACGCCAGAGCGCTACCAGACCCTGCTGACCACCGTTGCGGCAGGCACCCCTTTGCATCGCACGCTGCTCGACACGCTCACCGGCAGGGAGCGCGCCCTGCTGTCGCTGGAACAGCGCCAGCAGGTCGTGGAAACGATTGATGACCCTGATCTGCTGACCCACGTCGCCACGCATGCCGACAACCAGCAGCTTCGAATGACGGCTCTGGGGCACATCCATGACGAGAGCGCCCTGATCGAGCAGGCCTGTCAGAATTCGATTGCCGGCGTACGCCAGGCCGCAGCCGGGCGCATCGACAGCGATGAGGGGCTCGAGCGCCTCGCCCGCGAAGCGCGCCGTGACAAGCAGATCATGCGCGGTGCCCGCGACCGGCTCAATCGGCGCCGGGACGAACGACGCGAACAAAGCGCTCGACAGCAGCGCCGCGATGACCTGATCCAGGCCATGACCCGACTGTCACAACAGCAGTGGGAACCCATGCTGCCGGCGCGCTATCGCCATCTGGTGCGCGAGTGGCGCTCGCTGGCCGATGATGCCGACGACACGCAGCGCGAGAAGTTTCATCAGGTCGAGCAGGTCACCAGTACCCGCGTGATCGAGCACGACAATGCCCAACGTGAAGAGCAGGCGCGTGAACAGGCCATGGACATGGCCCGTCGCGACAGCCAGCGCATTATCAACTCCCTGGAGCAGGCCCTGAAGGACCTGGCGCATCGCGCCACACTCGACGGCCAGGATGTGGCCCAGCTGCAGGCCCACTTCAGGCTGCAGGCCGAGCAGTGGCGTGATCTCACCGACCGCATCGCACCGGGTCAGGAAGACCAGCAACGCTTTGAAGCCCTGGTTCAAAGCGCCAGCGAACTGACCGCTGCCTGGCAGCGCTTTGAACAGCAGCAGCAGACACTCCAGGACGGCGTCGACCGCCGCGACTTTCAGGTCATCGAGCAATCAAGGCGCACTATTGCCTGGCCTGAAGGTTTCCCCTGCCCGACCCTGCTGACGCATCTGCCCGAGCCCGTATCGCCGGCTGACAGCGCCGCATCGTCACGCAACACACTTGACCCGGATCAGTTCCAGCAATCCCTTGATCAGCTGGAAAACCAGCTTGATCGCGGCGAGCTCCAGGAAGCCACGCGGCTGCTGGACAGCCTGATGCAGCGCCGTCAGCGTCTGCCGGCGGACAGGCGCGAGGGCCTGCAGACCCGACTCAACCAGCTCGGTCAGCGCACCCATGAGCTGCGCGACTGGCGCAACTTTGCCGCCGCGCCCAAGCGTGAACAGCTGATTGAGGGCATGGAAGGCCTTGCGGCTGCGGACATGGATGAGCCCGCCCGTGACCAGCAGCACCGCCGCCTGGTGCGTGACTGGAAGGCACTCGGCGACGCCGCCGCCTCGCGCGAGCGCTCCACGCGCTTTCGTCAGGCCTCCGACCGGGTACGCGAACAGCTGGCCGACTTTTATCAACGTCGGGATCAGCAGCGCGAACAAAACATGGCCGAGCGGGAAAGGCTGTGTGAACAGCTGGAAACGCTGATCAACCACACGGCGGCCACCTCCGACCCCGACAGCCTGCGCACTATCCGCGATCGCGCCAGAGAGGCCTGGCGTCAGTGGTCCCCCGTGCCGCGCGACCGGGAAAACGAGCTGCGCCAGCGCTTCACGAAATCCCTGCGCGCCCTGCAGACTCTGATCGATCAGCAGGCCCGCGCCGTGGCTCAGGCCAAACAGGCGCTGGTCGATGAAATTCGCGAGCTTGAAACCGCCGACATCGATGACGAGCGTCGTGCCGACACGGCCAAGGCATTGCAGACGCGCTGGCGCGAGCTCGGCCGCGCACCGAGAGGCGAAGAGCAGACGTTGTGGCGCGCCTTTCGCCAGCATTGCGATGCTATCTTCGAACGGCGCAATGCGCAGCGCACCCAGCAGCGGCAGCAACGCGACAGCCGGCTCGATCAGATGCAGGCGCTGATCGATCGACTGGATCAATGGCTGCCCGAAAGCGCGGCAGATCAAGCCATCCTCGATGACGCCGAAAGAGAGGCCGAGGGCCTGATGCCCCTGCCCAACGGCCCCCGCACCGGTGGCATGCTCAAGCGCTGGGAAGGCATTCTTCGCGATCGCCGCGAGCGGCTCGATCGTCTGGCGCTGGGCACGCTGGCCGAGCGCTGGCAGCAGTGGCAGCCGCTGCTCGAGGCGCATGTGGCCGCTGACAGCCGGGCGCTGGCCGGCGAGCCCGCCGACAGCGTCGACACGCCACTTCCCCTCTCCTCCCAGGCGCTGGAGGCGCATCGCTTGCGCAACGAGCGTCGCGCCACCGGCGAGCAGGCCAAGGCCCGGGAATGGCTCGAGCATCTTCGCGTGCATCTTTCCGTGCTGGTGGATGCCCCGCTGGGCAGCGAGGACTCCTCACGCCGCCTGGATGTGCAGGTGGCCCGGCTCAACGATGCCATGGGCAATATGCCCGGCCCCATGGAAGAGCTCGAACAGCTGCAGTATCGACTGCTCGCCAGCGGCCCGATCGATGAGCAGGACTGGCAGCGTCTTGCCCCTCGACTGGCCTCACTCATGGCAATGTTGCAGGAAGTTGACACAAACGATTGACACCACAGAAAAATCGCGTAATATGCACAGCACGTCGATGCGGGGTGGAGCAGCCTGGTAGCTCGTCGGGCTCATAACCCGAAGGTCGTCGGTTCAAATCCGGCCCCCGCTACCATCGACAAACAGTTTGTATTAAGCCGACCTCCGGGTCGGCTTTTTTACGTCTGTCGTTCGGGAGCGCATCAAACATCGCTGATAGCCCGGGTCATCGGTTCCCTGTTCATTTCAACATCGGCGGTCCTCGCTACCATCGACAAACAGTTTGTATCAAGCCGACCTCCGGGTCGGCTTTTTTACGTCTGTCGTTCGGGAGCACATCAAACATCGCTGATAGCCCGGGTCGTCGGTCCCCCGTTCATTTCAACACCGGCAGCCCCCGCTACCCTCGACCAACAGTTTGTATCAGGCCGACCTGCGGGCCGGCTTCTTGACGTCTGTCGCTCGGCAGCGCATCAAACGCCGTTGATAGCCCGAGTCATCGGTTCTCTGCTGGTTTCAACATCGGTGCCTCGACGACTCCATGACCGGTTCCTGGGCCGGCGTTTGAATGCCCTGCCCGATGATTGACCCGCGCGGCGAATCATTCGTACTGCGACTGATAAAGCGGTGCCGGCGCGATGCGGCCGATGCCGGGCAGCTTGATGGCCAGGTCCAGCGGGTCGATACCGAACACCAGCCCCAGCACGTTGAACTCGAGCCCCTCATCGCGCGCCACCATTATGCCCAGCAGGCCGTACAGGGACACCTGATAGCCCGTATTGCTGGGCGCCGGACCGAAAAAATGCCCCAGCGCCCTTGTGTCATCGATCAGATAGTCCTTGCCCAGTGCCAGCGAAGGCATTTCCACATCCAGCTCGGGCACCTGGCGTATCAGCCAGGCAATAAACGTATTGCTGTTGGGGCCAGGGAAAACGCGATAGCGCTGCGGCCAGGGATACGCATTCACCGAGCGCTCGATACCGACAATGGCGCGCGCCGCCTGCTCGCCGCGCAGATCCGCCAGCAGATGCGGACGCTGCCCGAACCATTCCCGATCCGGCGCGCCGTAGCGTGTACGAACGGTGGGCTGGCGCCAGCCCTGCACCTCATAGGTGGTATAGTCCTGCGCGCCTTCCGGCTTGACGGCAATCCAGGTGTGCATGGCGAAGGCACCGCGCCAGTTATAGGCACGCGCCCCGTAGAGCTGAACCACGGCACCCTCGAACGCCCCGGCCCGGGGCGCCAGGCCAACGGATTCCCGCCCGGCACTGGCCCAGCCGGTGCGTGTATCGATACCACCCAGCCACCACACGATGGCAGGCCCTGCCAGCAGCAGCGCAACAAGTGCCACGATGCCTGTCAGCCATTTGATCAAAATCATGACCCACGCCCTGACAGCGTCACGACGTTGTTCGGTGCTGCGTTACTGTTGTCATGCATGTCTCACCTGTCCTGTTGGGCCGGGCATCTTGAATTCGCCGTCGGCCAGCGCCATAAACAACCCTATATCCGAACGTATCGTGAATCCCTTTTAGCGAGAGTTTGCCATCATGCAGATCGTTGATCCCAAAACCGGTGAACCCATGGGCGCGCCGTCGCCACAGCCCGGCCAGAGTGCCGGCGGCCATACCGACGCCTCGCAGTTTATTGTCGATGTGGACATGTCCAACTTCCAGCAGGTGGTACTGGAAGGCTCCATGCATATCCCGGTGGTACTGCAGAGCTGGTCGCCTTCGAGCGAGGCCTGCCGGACCCTGATGTCGGCGCTGGAGAAGCTGGCCCATGAGTATCAGGGCACTCTGATACTGGCCAGACTCAATATCGATGAGCAGCAGCAGATTGCCGCTCAGCTGGGCATTCGCTCGGTGCCCGACGTCAAACTGATCATCCAGGGCCAGCTCCATGACCAGCTCCATGAGGCCCTGCCGGAGCGCCAGATGCGCGACTGGCTTGCCAAGCACATCACCGCCCCTGAAGGCGGCAGTCAGAGCCTTGAGGAGCAGGCCCAGCAGGCACTGGAAGCCGGCGACACGGCCACGGCCCGCAGCCTGTATGAACAGCTGATCAGCGAAAACCCCAACGATCATGACTATCGCATCGACATGGCAGGCGTCATGACCCGCGAAGGCCACTTTGATGACGCGCTGAGCATCATCGACGCTCTGCCGCCGGAATACCGTGACGGCGTGAAGGCGCGCGGCGTGCGCGCCCGTGTCGATTTCGCCCGGGAGGCGCTGTCGCCGGAAGAGATCGAGGCGATGTCAGACCGCGATGACAGCGACGCACAGTTCCAGCGTGCCCTGCGCGCCGTGGCCGATGGCGACTACGAGCGCGGCCTTGAAGGGCTGCTCGAGCTGATGAAGCGTGATCGCGCCTACGGTGAGGACGCCGCGCGCAAGACGCTGCTGCGTGTCTTTGACGCCCTGGGCGGTGACCATCCGCTGACCGTGACCTATCGTCGCCGGATGTTCACGCTGCTCTACTGATCCACGCCCGTCACGCTTGAACGCCCGGCCCTTTTGGGACCGGGCGTTTTTGTGGCTACGATGAGGGCGCTGCCAGCAGCACGTCCATGCGCGTCAGCGCCTTTTCCAGCAGGGCCCGCTCGGTGCCGAAATTGAGTCTGGCAAAGCCGGGCCAGCCAAAATCAGCGCCGTTATTAAGCGCCACCCTCGCCTGCTTGAGCACCGCCTTCTGGGGCGCCTCGCCGAGCCCCGCCTCACGCAAATCCAGCCAGGCCAGAAAGGTCGCCTGAGGCACACTCATCTTCACGCCCGGCCAGCGCTCAACAAAAGACTCGATCAGCGCCAGATTGTCACGAAGCCGTGCCAGCAGCGCCTGACGCCACGGCTCGCCATCGGTAAAGGCCGCTCTGGCGGCCGTTTCACCCATGATGTTTTCCGAGGGCATCAGCCCCAGACAGCCCCGCTTGAACCGCGCGCGCAGGTTGTCATCACTGATCACGGCGCAGGCGCTGGTCAGCCCGGCCACGTTGAAGGTCTTGGACGCCGCCCACAGCGTAATGGTCCGCGCAGCCAGACGCGGCTCGGCGTGTGCCAGCGGGCGATGGGCGCTGCCATCGAGAATCAGGTCACAGTGCAGCTCATCGGAGCAGACAATCAGATCGTGACGCTCGATGAAATCGGCCAGCCGGGACAGCTCTTTTTCATCAAAGACGCGCCCGGTCGGATTGTGCGGATGACACCAGAGCAGCAGCCGGGTGCGGGGCGTGACGGCCGCTTCCATGGCGTCGAAATCCAGCCGCCACAGCGGGTCATCCTCCGTTGGCGCACGCATGGGGGCTGTCTGGGCGGTACGCCCGGTGTTGTCCGCGACCTTCAGAAAGGGCGGGTAGATGGGCGTGACGGTCAGCACGCCGTCGCCGGGCTCGGTCAGGGCAAGGCTTGCCACATGAAGCGCCGGCACCACGCCGGGCAGCCAGTGCTGCCAGTCGGCCTCGATCTCCCAGCCATAGCGCGCCAGGCTCCACTGACACAGCGCCTGTTTCAGGTCACGGTCGGCGTGGGTGTAGCCAAAGACCGGATGCGCCAGGCGCTCGGCCAGCGCGTTTTGAATGGCCGGTGCCACGGCAAAATCCATGTCCGCCACCCACAGTGGCAGCACGTCCTCGTCATAGAGCTGCCATTTGGTGGTAGGGTACACGCGCCGATCCAGCGGTGTCGTAAAATCAAAGGCGGCACTGTCGTGCGACATGCAGACTCCCCGAAATGCAGGTTCGGTCAGACCCTGACCGAAGCGTGATTGAACAGATGATGTCGTAATAAAAGCGGCATCGTTACCCTTTTGTGAGCCGACCCTATCCAGGTAGACACGTCATGACCGACAGCGACTTTTATACCAGCGCCATGGCCGGCCTGCCTTCCCTGATCGAACGCTGGCTCGAAATCGGCGATACCACGCCCGAGAAACTGGGCATCATTCTGGCCGATACGGCCCGGATCGCCAGTCTGGGCGACCCGGAACGCGACCCGGATGGCGACACGCTCAGACGCTGGGCCGCGCCGGCATCAAAAGCCGATCGTCCGCCGGGCTGGGCGGCGCGCAGCGCATTGTTTCTACTGTCCCAGATGCCGGCCCATCCGATGCCGCAGACGCCGTCGCAGTGTGACGGCTGGGCGTGGGCATGGGTACGCCTGCGCCGCTGGGAGAGCCTTGATCAGGCCCGCAGCGCCCTGCCGCACTGGCTTGCCCCGGCACTCGACGAGCGCCTTGCCAGAGCCTGGCAGGATCACAGCGCCCAGCGCCTTCTCTGACGCGCCGGCCCGGGCTCAGCGCTGGCGCTTGATGGGCGACTTGGGCTTGAAACCGGGCGGGCGAGCGGAAAGCCAGCGGGCGAATTCGGCAATCTCGGGCTGTGCCAGCAGCGCCTCGCGCGTGTGGTAATGCTCGGCCATCTCGCGTTCGCTGAGCACGCGATGAATATGGTTATGACAGGGCCGACAGATCATTAAAATGTCGCCTTTCATCTCATCGCGACTAAAGCGCTTTCGAAACCGCTTGCGCCCATGGAGGGCACGCGGAATCAGATGGTGGCGCGTCAATGACACGCCCTGACGCGCACAGAGCGCGCAGCGGTTTTCCGTGGGGGCATCGCCTTGTGACATGGCGTCTCCGTAACGGGTGGCAGGGACAAAATCGCGACAGGCTGACGGTCAGTATAAGATGGTGGCACACGCCTTGCCGCCGGCCAGGGGCATGTCTATGATGCCTGTCCGTTTTTACACAAGCGGCGTCCGCCCGTTTCCTTTCACGATCGTGCGCTCTTTGCCCACGTCGAACTGCCTATCCGACCATGATTATTCGTACCGACCACGCCCCCAGTGACGCCCAGCTCGACATCATCACGCAGCAGCTGGGACGTACGCCGCGCGGGCTTCAGGCCGTCAGCGCCGAAGACAGCCGCGGCACGCCGCTGGCGCTGCGCGTGGCCCCGCTGGTGGAAGGCAAGCCCTTCCCGACGCTTTACTGGCTGTGCAGCCGCGAGCTGACCATTGCCCTGTCGCACCTTGAAGCCGATGGCGTCATCAAGCGTCTTGAAGCCCACCTTCAGGACAACGAAGCGCTGCGCGAGGCCTACCGTCAAAGCCACGAGGCCTACGTCCAAAAGCGCTGGTCGTGGATCAGCGAGCACGAGCGCGACGAGATCGAGCGGCTGGGTTTTACGAAAGCCCTGACCGAGCGCGGCGTGGGTGGCATTACCAACTGGCAGCAGGTGCGCTGTCTGCATACGCAGTATGCCCATCATGTTAGCGACCATAACGCCATCGGCGCCTGGATCGATGAACACTATCCACAGGTGGCCGCAAGCGTTGACTGAGCGCCGGACAGCACGACCCGTCTGATCCATTAGCAGCAGGAATCACCATGAAAAGCCATATCCGACCCCTTGAGGGCCGCAGCGTCTGCGTTTACATGGGCTCTCGCAGCGGCCATGCCCCCCACTGGCAGCAGCTCGCCGAAGCCGTCGGCGAGGGCATCGCCCGCCGTGGCGGGCGTTTGGTCTACGGCGGCGGCAATACCGGTCTCATGGGCGCCTGCGCCAGCGCCGCGCTGGCCGCCGGCGGTGAGGTCATCGGTGTGATACCGGCTCACCTCGTCGAACGCGAAGTGGCGCATACGAGACTGACCGAACTGATCACGGTACCGGACATGCATACCCGCAAGGCGCAGATGGCGGCCCACAGCGACGCCTTTGTCACCCTGCCCGGCGGCATCGGCACCTTCGAGGAGTTTTTCGAAACC
This sequence comes from Kushneria sp. EE4, assembly GCF_977968315.1. The sequence goes on along the minus strand of NZ_OZ386212.1, from coordinate 109,234 downwards.
TGGACCTGGCGCTATCTGAGCCTGCATCGCAAGCCCATAGGACTGCTCAATCACACCGGTTTCTTTGATCCCCTGCTACAGTTTCTGGACAACACGGTCGAAGCGGGATTTCTCAACGCCGAGACGCGCGCGACCCTGATCAGTGCCGACACATCGGATGATCTGCTGGACGCGCTGTTCGACTAAATCGCAACCTTTCAGGAGTAGCAGCGCATGTACGCCATTGCCGTCAAGGATTCCCACCTTCAATGGTGCGAACACGATGATCTGCCCTCCCCCGGCGGCAGCGACATCCTGATCGATGTGGCCTGGGCAGGCATGAATCGCGCCGATGTTTTACAGCGTGACGGGGGCTATCCACCCCCCAGTGGCGCCTCCGAAATCCTCGGGCTGGAAGTCAGCGGCGTGGTGGCAAGCGTCGGGCCGGCCGTGGAGCGCTTTCGCGTCGGGGATCAGGTCTGCGCGCTGCTTGCCGGCGGCGGCTACGCCGAGCAGGTCCTCGTCAACGAAGCGCAGGCCCTGCGCATCCCCGAGGGCATGACCCTGCGCGATGCCGCCGCCCTGCCGGAGGTATTTGCCACGGCCTGGCTCAATCTCTTCATGGAAGCGGATCTGCGCGACGGCGAGCGGGTGCTGTTGCATGCCGGGGCCAGCGGTGTCGGCACGGCCGCCATTCAGCTGTGTCACGCCTTCAACAACCCCTGCTTTGTCACCGTGGGCAGTCAGGACAAGATCGATGCCTGCAGGGCGCTGGGCGCCGAGGGCGGCTGGAACCGCCACGACGGCAGCTTCGTCGAGGCGGTGCAGAACTGGGGCGGGGTCGATGTGGTCCTCGACCCGGTGGCCGGAGAGTACATCGAATGGAACCAGCAGGTGCTCAACCTCGATGGCCGCATCATCCTGATCGGCTTCATGGGCGGTCGTGAAACGAACGTGGATCTGGCACGCATGCTGATGAAGCGTCAGCGCCTGATCGGCTCGACACTGCGCTCGCGCTCACCGGCTGGCAAGGGCAGCGTCATGGACGCTCTCCATGCCCACGTCTGGCCGCTGCTGGAGTCCGGCCGGGTCAAGCCGCTGATCGATCGCACCTTCTCCATTCAGGAAGCCGACGACGCCATGCGCTTTCTGGAAGAGAACACCAGCACCGGCAAGGTGTTGATGGGCGTCTCCGGTGCCTGACCCGGTGGCCTGAACGTCAATCAGCCCCCGGACGCGAAAAAGCCCGAATCCAGTGGATTCGGGCTTTTTAATGTCTCGACCGGCTCAAGCGCTGGCTCTACTGAAGCGCCGGCGCGCTCCCGGGCATCGAGGTCATCGGCCGCGCGGCAATGGCGGTGTCGTCATCTGCCAGCTGCCAGTGCCGTGAACGCTCGGGGTCCACCGGCAGGCCCAGCTCACCGTGATCGAAGGCGCGAGCCAGCCGCTGGGCGGCACCGTTATGGCCGGCCTCGGCCGCGCGAGCATACCAGGTCACGGCGCGGTCTTCCCGGCGCGCAAACTGGGTGCAGCCGTGTTCGTACATGTGCCCCACCTGATACTGCGCCTCGGGGTGGCCGGCCTCGGCCGCCTTGACGACGCAGCGTACCCCCCGGGCCTTGTCACGCGCCGTATGACCACGACGAAACAGCATGACGCCATAGGTGGACAGTGCATCAACGTGCCCGGCGTTGGCACAGCGTCGAAACAGGTGCATGGTCAGACGACGCTTGTGCGCAGAGCCTTCCAGCCAGGGGGCCTGCATCAAACGCGATGCCAGACGATATTCAAACCGGGTGAATACTTGAGCAGACCGCAGCATAACAACCAACCTTGTAAGTTCCAGCATTCGATACATGCCCTGTCTGCACGTAGCGTGGCAGGGATCGGGCGTTGATGCGAACCACTGTTGCCGTGAAGGTGACTCATCACCTGCAGAGTAAAAAACCAGAAAGGGCAGCCCCGTTGTCACCGCAGCGAGAGCTGGCGCCCCCACGTGGCGAGGCCGGCAATATACGCCTGTGCAGGAAGTGACTCAAGCCCCGTGTTTGCCCGCACCTCACCGCCCGTCTAACATGGGCATTCACCCGCTTTATAAGGCTCTGGAAACCCCATGGAAAGACGTCCTCTCGGTGACAGTGGCATAACGGTCAGCCGGCTTTGTCTTGGCACCATGACCTTTGGCGAACAAAACAGTGAGGCCGAAGCGCACGAGCAGCTCGATCGCGCTCTGGCTGCGGGTATCGACTTCATCGACACCGCTGAAATGTATCCGGTACCGCCGAACGGCGAGACGCAGGGCCGCACCGAAGCCTATATCGGCAGCTGGCTGAAGGCGCGCGGCCGACGTGACGATATCGTGCTGGCCAGCAAGGTAGCCGGTGCCGGCCGCGGCATGGAGTATCTGCGTGGCGGGCCGAAGCTGTCACGCCAGCAGATCCATCAGGCCCTCGATGACAGTCTCAAGCGTTTAAACACCGACTATCTCGATCTCTATCAGCTGCACTGGCCGGACCGCCCCGCCAACTACTTCGGCAAGCTGGACTACCAGCACGAAGAGGCCCCGGACGCCACGCCGCTGGAGGAGACCCTGTCGGCGCTCAAGGAAGCCGTGGATGCCGGCAAGATCCGCACCATCGGCCTGTCCAACGAAACGCCCTGGGGCACGATGTCCTGTCTGCGCCTGGCCGAGACCATGGATCTGCCGCGCGTGGTATCGGTGCAAAACCCCTACAACCTGCTCAATCGCAGCTATGAAATCGGCATGGCCGAGATCAGCCATCGCGAGAATGTGGGGCTTCTGGCCTACTCGCCGCTCGCCTTTGGGGTATTGAGCGGCAAATATCTGGGCGGCATGAAACCGGAGGGGGCGCGCCTTACCCTGTTTGAACGCTTTCAGCGCTACAATTCGACGCTGGCCGAGGAAGCCACCTGGGCCTATGTCGATATCGCCCGGCGCTTTGATCTCAATCCGGCCCAGATGGCGCTGGCCTGGGTCAACACCCGGCCCTTCGTGACCAGCAACATCATCGGTGCCACCACGCTTGAGCAGCTCGATCACAACATCGCAAGCGAGCCGCTGACGCTTTCCGATGAGGTTATCGAGGCCATTGAAGGCGTCCACAAGCGTCTGCCCAACCCCTGCCCCTGACCCTCTCCTTTCCGGGGCCCGGACACCATACGTCCTCCCTCTGGCCTGGCACTGGCTTAATGCAGTCTGATGCCGGGGCCGGAGGGGTTATAATCGTGACAACATGAGCGGAGAATCTGCATGCTGAGCGTGCTGTCCCCAGCCAAGACGCTGGATTTTGAAACGCCTTCCTCGACGACCATGGCCACGCAGCCGGACTATCTGGACCAGAGCCGTCAGCTCATCGATATCCTGCGCGAGTATTCGCCACAGGATCTGTCGCAGCTGATGGGCATCAGCGACAAACTGGCCGGTCTCAACGTGGCGCGTTTCGAGCAGTGGCAGACACCGTTTGATACGAACAACGCCAAACAGGCCATACTGGCCTTTCAGGGCGACGTTTACACCGGGCTTGAAGCGGCGCGCTGGCAGGAAAATGACCTTGAATGGGCGCAGTCGCATCTGCGCATTCTGTCAGGGCTTTACGGCATGCTCCGACCGCTGGATCTGATGCAGCCCTACCGCCTTGAGATGGGTACGAAGCTTGAAAACCCGGCCGGGCGTGATCTTTATGCCTTCTGGCGAGAGCGTCTGACACGCGATCTGGATCAGGCGGTGAAGGAAAGCAGCGGTGACCCGGTGTTGATCAATCTGGCCTCCAACGAATACTTTGGCGCCATTGACCGCAAGCATCTCGGCTGCGATGTCATCACACCGGTGTTCAAGGACGCCAAAAACGGGCAGTACAAGGTCATCAGCTTTTATGCCAAGAAGGCGCGCGGCATGATGAGCGCCTGGATGGTGCAGCAAAGACTCGAGAAACGTGACGATCTAAAGGCCTTCGACAGGGGCGGCTATCGCTTCAATGCCGACCTGTCGGACCAGAACAGCTGGGTATTTACCCGCGACGCGCAGTAATCGCAACGATGGTCAATTGACCACCACTCAATGATGCATTTATCGGGAGGATCTCTCATGCGTCATCTACTGATCACCCTGCTCATCGGTCTGATGAGCTTTGGCCTGGCCGTCGAGCATGCCGACGCCAAGCGTTTCGGCGGCGGCAAGAGCTTTGGCAGCTACTCCCGTTCGTCAAGCCCGAGCAGCAGCCAGGCCAGCACACCGCCGCGTCAGGCCCAGCAGGGCACACGCGCCGCCGGTGGTGGCATGTCGCGCTTCATGGGCCCGCTGGCCGGCATCATGGCAGGCGGTCTGCTGGCCTCGCTGTTTTTCGGCGGCGCCTTCAACGGGATTCGCTTCATGGATATCCTGCTGATCGCGCTTCTCGGCTTTGTGGCCTGGAAGGTGCTGGCGGCGCGGCGTCGAGCGACCAACACCGGCGCTCACGGCGAGCAGCATCAGCCTCAGCAGCGTCAGGCGCATGACATGGGCGGCACGTCCAGTGGGGCTGCCGGTGGCGCCATGGGCGGTGCGGCCATGGCCGGCAGCGAGCCTGAATGGTTCGACCGCGAGCAGTTTTTGTCCGGTGCCAAGGAGCACTTCATGAACCTGCAGCGCGCCTGGGACAACAACGACTTCGAGAAAATTCAGGAGTTCGTCACGCCCGAGCTCTATAACCTGCTGCGCAAGGAGCGCGCCGAACAAAGCGCCAACAACCAGACCGAGGTCGTGCGGTTGTTTGCCGAGCTGGGCGATGTGCGCGAACACGGCAAGCAGGCCGAAGCCACGGTGCTGTTTCACGGCATCATGAAAGAGGACGGTCAGGACAACGAGTTCAACGAGACCTGGCATCTGGTTCGTGAAGTTCGCGACCAGTCCCCCTGGTACATCCAGGGCATCGAGCAAAACAACGCCTGATCCCGACCGCACCTTATGACAATGCCCCGCTCATGCGGGGCATTTTTTTGTTCGAACAAGGGCGCCACTGACGCAGGTTTTGAAACGATCAGATGGCCACCGCGCGGCCAATGTACTCGATCGGCCCGGTAGGCAGGCCCGTGGGCGAACCGCTGGCATCTTCCAGAGTCAGCTCGAAAAGCTGGTTGTCCTCAAGCGGCGGCAGCGCGTCCAGATTCAGGCGTACGGGCGCACCCGGCTCGACCAGACCCAGTGATACCGGCGCCTGCCAGTCGTCGCCCCTGGTCCAGAACTCGAGCGCCTTGCCCTCGGGCACCCTGAAAGTCCCCAGCGGAATCAGCTCGATCTGCCGGCGGTTGGCGGCCTGGACCACCCAGCCGGCGGACTGGCCCTGAGGGGCCAGCAGCACCACCATGTACGCCGGCGTCACCGGGCCTGCAGGCACTTGCCATAAAAGCGCCGCCATCACCAGGGCAGCGGCCACGCCCAGCCCTGCCGCGGCGCGCCAGAGGGCAAGGCGCTGCCAGAGGCCGGGCACTACAGGGGCGTCCGGGGACACATGACGTGCCTTTAGGCTTCGCTGAATGCGCGGCCATAGAAAGTCGCTCGGCGTCTGCGGTTCGGTAAGCGCGTTGTAGGGGAAAAAGCGCTCCTCCCACTCGGTCACCGCCCGGCGCAGCGCGGGTTCGCGCTCCAGGCGTGCTTCAAACGCCTGGCGCTCGTCAAAGGGCAGCGTCCCCAGCACGTATTCGCCGGCCAGGTCGTGGCTGTCATCACTTTGCGCGTCGTCACTCTCATGGGGCCCGGTCATGCCAGACACTCCCGTAAACGCACCAGGCTTCGCTTGATCCAGGCCTTGACCGTGCCCAGCGGCGCGCCCGTATGGGCGGCGATTTCTGCATGGCTTAACCCCTCTACATACGCCTGAAGCACGCAGTTGCGTCGCTCAACCTCAAGCGTTTTCAAACAGTCATCCATACGCTGGCCGGTTTGCCAGTCGAAGGCATCAAGAGTCTGGCTCTCCGGGCGCGAGGTGTCCTGGTGCTCGAAGGCGTCCGCGTCGAACTCGCCGACCATCAGCCTGTCGCGCTGGCGGATCGCGTTCAGCGCCAGATGGCGGGCAATGCTGAATATCCAGGTGCGGGCAGCTCCCTTTTCAGGGTCGAAGGTGTCGGCACGCTGCCAGATCGCGAGGAAGGCGTCATGAACGATGTCCTCCGCCATACCGCGGTCCTTGACGATACGCTGCACCACGCCGAGCATTCGCGCCCCTTCCAGACGATAGAGGCCGTGAAGGGCGTCATGATCCCCCCGAGCGCAGCACGCTAGTGCGTCGGTGTGACTGAATTCGTTGTTTTTATCCAGCACCGTTTTACTCCCTCGTGACGCGACGACTTAACCCTGTGCGCCCGGGTAGCATAACGAGCAAGGGCCCGTGACACGAGCCCCTGATTCAAACGTGACCGACAACGCCCCGCCGGTTGGCCGGCAGGGCGTGAGCTTATTCCGCGGTCCAGAAGATGTAGTCGGCCTGATAGGTCACGATGGCCGTGGCGCCTTCGTGGTCGGCATCACACGCCGTGCCCGGGGCCACACCGCCTTCGGTGTTGAGACGCTGAATGTAGCTGACACCAGTCATGGCGCCTTCACCCTCGGCCGGATTGGCTTCGACCAGTTGAAGCGGGATGTTGTCATCGCCGTTATCGGCGGTGCCCACCTGGGTGCCGGTCACTTTCGAGCCGTCCAGCGCCTCCCAGGTGGCGGGCGGGCCGTAGTAGCTGCCGACCTGGTCGCCGTCGCTGTCGTTGAGTGCCGCGCTCGGGCCCTTGAAAACCCAGGCCACGTCACCGGCATCATTGGTTTCGCACATATACTTGATCGCGCCGACGCCGACGGTTTCAAGGGCGACGGTGTTGCCGTCCGGCACCTGGACGTCGTCCGGGGTGTCGGCCAGCGCCGCATGACTGAAGGAGGCGATCAGAGCGGTGGCAAGGCCGGCACGCGTGAGATGTCGAATAGTCATTTCAGTCTCCCTGAGAGTTGTTGTCAGCCGCCTCGATCGGTGCGGCTGTACAGGGGATACACGCGAGCTGCCGTTCTGGATGCACTTTTTTGAAAAAAAGTTATCACGCCTTGCCAGGCGCGGACTGTCGCCCCTGCCAGCATTAAGGCCTGCAGCAGGGACGAAGGATCAGGGCGTGTCAGGCATGCACCGGCGTGTAGCGCTCCAGCGCCTTTTCAAGGGCGGCCACGCCGGCGGGCACATCGACCGGATACCCCAGTGTCCTGATGCTCGCGCCCAGCGCGTGCAGGGTGCGAAACAGATGGTGCGTGCGACACTGCTCACCCATCTGGCCGATCCGCACGATATTGGCGCCAAAGGCCCCGGATATCTCCACGCCGTGATGATGTGAGATATGCGCCATCAGGTCGGCCTGGGCCAGCCCATCGGGCAGCTGAATGCCGACCACCGAGTTCAGACGCGACGGTGCCTCGATATAAAGCTCCAGGCCCAGCCCTTCGATACCGGCCTGCAGCGCCCGGGAACAGCGCAGGTGGCGATCGAATCGTTTGGGCAGGGTCTCCTGACACACCAGCCGCAGCGCCTCGTGCAGCGCCAGAATGCCGGAGACCGGCGCCGTGTAGTGATAGGACTTGTTGTACCAGAACTGATGCGCCAGGCGAGCGTCCAGGCACCAGTGGGTCAGGGGACGCTCGCGCGCCTCGATGACCGCCCAGGCGCGGTCGGAGAAGGCGATCAGCGACACGCCGGGGATCGAGCTCAGCCCCTTCTGGCCGCCGGTGATCACCACGTCCACGCCCCAGTCATCCATCTCCAGCGGCATGGTGCTCAGCGTGCAGACCGCATCGCAGATCACCAGACAATCGGCCTTTGATGCCGCTCGACAGATCGCCGGCAGGGTATGGTTGAACACGGTGCTGGAGGTCTCCCCCTGCACGATGGTCAACACGCGCGGGCGATGCGTACGGATCGCCTCGATGACCGCGGCCTCATCGGCGGCATGCAACACGCCGGCATCCATCTCGATGACCTCGCCGCCGGCGCGCCGGGCCATTTCGCCCAGCCGGCTGCTGAAAAAGCCGTTGTTGATCGTCAACACCCGGGTGCCGGGGTCGACCAGGTTGATGACGGCCATCTCCATTGCCGCCGAACCGGGCCCTGCCACGCCCAGGATGTGGCGCGATTCGGTCTGAAAAACGTAGCGCGACATCGCCTTCACCTGCTCGATGATGCGCGCCATGGTCTCGCCCAGATGATTGATGACGATGCCGTTGGCCGCCGCCACCCGGGCCGGAATGGGCACAGGGCCCGCGCCCATCATGAGCAGCGGCTCATCGGGCAGAATGGATTCCAGAGGCTCGATATCGGGCACGGTATAGGACATCACCATCTCCTTGAGATGACACAGGACAGGTTGAAGCGCCAGGGCGCGGGCGCACCAAAACGGACGTTTTAGTATGCCCATGGCTTGAAAAGGTCGGCAAGCCACACTTCAGAAGTGTCTGATCAAGGCAGCGCTGGACACCGGAGCGAAGGCCCCGGACACCGAAGAAAACGAAGGAGGAGATGACAGACTGCCTGCAGGCGCGACAGCCGCCCCTGCAGGCTATAACGGGTGGGTCAGACGCTGTCCTGGTGCATGGTGATCTCGAACGCGCCGGGCAGCAGCGCGGTAACAGCGCGCGCGCGCTGCAAAAGCGTTGCATAGTCATCGGCCACCACATTGATGTGGGCCAGCTTGCGCCCGGCCCGCGGCGCCTTGCCATAGCGATGCAGATGCACGCCCTCAAGGGCCAGCAGCGCAGCGCAGTCACCCTCTTCACCAATCACGTTGACCATGCAGGTCAGACCGCGGGCGCTCGTATCGCCCAGCGGCAGCCCGGCGATGGCGCGCAGATGATTCTCGAACTGGCTGGTGAGGGCCCCATTCATGGTCCAGTGGCCGGAGTTATGGACCCGCGGGGCCATCTCATTGGCCAGAAGCCGGCCATCGCGGGTCTGGAAAAGCTCCAGCGACAGCACGCCGACATAGTCCAGCTCATCAAGCAGCTTCTGGATATAGCCATCCGCCGTGGTCTGCAGCTCGGCATCGACATCCGGCAGCGGCGCCACCGAATAGCGCAAAATGCCCTCTTCATGCTGGTTTTCCGTGATCGGGTACGTACGCACGGCGCCGTCTCGTCCGCGCACGGCAATCAATGAGACTTCGCGCACAAAGTCCACGAACGCCTCGACCACCAGCTGATCATGATTGATGCTCTGCCAGGCATCATGTGCCTGCTCGGGCGCACGCAACACGGCCTGGCCCTTGCCGTCATAACCCTCGGTCGTGGATTTGGCCACCACCGGACAGCCCAGCTTGCGTGCCGCCGACTCAAGCGCCTCGGCGCTGTCGACCAGCCGATATTCGGGCGTGGGGATATCCAGCTTCGAAAAGAGCGCCTTCTCACGGGCCCGGTGCTGACACACCGCAATGGCGCGACTCGAGGGATACACCGGTTTCACCTGCTCGATGCGCTCCAAAAGCGCCACCGGCAAGTGTTCAAACTCATAGGTGACCACGTCCACGCGGGCAATGAAGTCCTCAAGCGTTGTGTCATCACTGCCGGTGAGAATCTCACCGATCCCGGCGCTGGGCGCGCCGCCCGGGTCCAGAAGCGTAAAACGCTGGCCCAGCGGCAGGCCGGCCAGTGCCATCATGCGTCCGAGCTGTCCCGCTCCCAGAATGCCGATCTGCATTGCCATGTCTCGCTGATTGGAGGAAATGAGAAAACCCTGCGCCAGTACGGTTTTTAACCGTACTCCTTTTCAACAGTGCTATTCGGCGCTCGGGTCGGGGTTATCCAGCACGTTTTGCGTCTGTTCGGTCCGGAAGGCCTCGACGGCGCGACGAACCTCGCTGTCGTGCGTGCCGATGATCTGGGCGGCCAGAAGACCGGCATTGGTCGCTCCGGCCTTGCCGATCGCCAGCGTTCCCACGGCAACGCCGCCCGGCATCTGGGCAATCGAGAGCAATGAATCCATGCCCTTGAGCGCCTTGGACTCCACCGGCACGCCAAGAACAGGCACCGGTGTCTGGGAAGCCACCATGCCGGGCAGATGCGCCGCACCACCGGCGCCGGCAATGATCACCTCGATGCCTCGCTCGGCCGCGGTTTTTGCATATTCAAACATCAGATCCGGCGTTCGGTGCGCCGACACCACGCGCGTTTCATACGCCACGCCAAGGCGCGTCAGCATGTTGACGGCATGCTCCATGACCGGCCAGTCCGACTTCGATCCCATGATCACTCCCACACGCGGCTGCATCGGCACTCCCCTTTCGGCAATGAACATTCGACAAGGAACAGAGCAGCGCCCGCGGTGGTCGCGTCGCTGCGTCATGTTGGAAAACCGTGCAGGATACCCGCTCGGGTAAAGGGGGGAAAGCCACGGCACCCGTCAGCCCGTTATGGCAGGGGATGGTCGGCGCCGCCCGGGACCATGCTCAATCGATGTGGCGAAAGCGCTCGGGGATGGTGCGCTCAAAGCTTTCGCGCTTTTGGATGTTGTCCCACCAGCGCTGCACGCCCGGGAAATCGGCCATGATCTCGCGGCCTTCGGGCGTCATGACCACATAGGCCATGATCGGGGCCAGCAGGAAATCCACATAGGAGACGGGGCCGGCGATCAGCCAGGTGCGCGTGGCCAGTGACTGCTCCAGCAGCGAAAACTGGTGGCGCACCTTCGGCAGGGCCGCGGCAATCACCGTCTCGTCTACCGGGCGCTGCAGCAGCGGATTGATGACGCGCTGCCATGCAAGCTCCATGATCATGGCCTGGTAGTAGTAGTTGTTGATCACCGCCGCCCACTGGCGCATGTCGACCCGGTCATCGAGCTGGCGCGGCACCAGCGCCGGCGCCGGAAAATGCCCTTCCAGAAACTCGGCGATAGCGTCGGTTTCGTACAAAATACGCCCGCCGGTTTCCAGTGCCGGCACCTTGCCAAAGGGATGACGGCGCAGGTGCTCGGGGGTATGGGTTTCGCCCTTGAGCACATCGACCGCCACCTGGTCGTAGGTCACGCCCTTTTCCAGAAAGAGCATGCGCACCGTGCGCACATAGGTGCTGCCATCGAAACCATAAAGAACAAAATCGCTCACGCGGTCACTCCCTGAAGGTCTGCTCTGCCCGGCATGCGTTCACCCATGAACACACACCGTTTGCAGGATTTAACACAACCGTAGACGTATCGGCCCACGATGCGCCACATCCGGCGACAATCGCGCCCCGCGGGCCAGCATCTCCAGTCGGCCCTGTCGCGCAAGCTCGGCGGCCACCCGGCGAACATCGTCCATGTGATCGCGCCAGTGCGCCTCGTCAAACAGCTCACGGGCGACCTCCGACGGACAAAAGCTCTTGTCATGTCCGCGGTGATGGGCCAGCGCCATCAGTGTGTCGGCAATGGCCGCTGCGCTCACCTCTTTCATGTGAAAAACGCCTGCATCGTGGCGGCATGCACAAAACAGAGCTTGTTGCCCTCGATATCGCGACAGTAGGCGGCGTAAAAATCCGGTCCGTAGCAGTCGCGCACGCCCGGCGGCCCTTCACTGCCCCCACCGCAGGCCATGACCCGATGCCAGACATCATCAACACTTTGCCGGCACGGCGACATGAAACTGACCTGAGCCCCGTTGCCCCAGGTGGCCGGCAGGCCGTTGAAGGGATACTGAATGACAAACAGTGGCCAGTGTCTGCCCGGGTAATGCCAGATGGCATCGGGCGGCCCGCCATCACGCTCCTCAAAAAGGCGGACCAGTCCGAGCGGTTCCAGCACATGGTCATAAAAGGCGGCCAGACGCGGCAGGTCACGCGCACCAAGCTGAATATGGGTAAACATGGCGCTAGACGTCTCCCCTGCAAATGGCCGGGACGCTGAAAGGCAGCGCTGAAGGACGACACGAAAAAGGACAACACGGACTTGCTGGCCGACGGGCAATGATCATGCAGCAGAGCTCCTCGAAATGGTTGGCGGGGAGTAAGCTTTCGCAGCCGATGTTCTCCTACCATAGTCAGCCTTCAGGGCAGTCACACCAGCCTTTTTGTGACGATGCGTACGACCCGCCTGGATGGCATGCCTATCGGCAGAGCCCATAACCCCGCATTCCGAGATGAAAATGATCGCGATGGGCCGCGTTGTATTCAGGCCCCAGCGAGTTGCCGAAGATGTCACAGCTGCCCTCGAAGGCGCGCCTCAAAAGCTGGCCCCGCGGCCCTTCGTCCTGCCAGTGACCGGCCACCGTTGCCCGGGTACCATCCTCCATGCGAAACCCGGTCACATCGAACGCCTCGGCCGTGGCATGTTCACTGCGTCGACCGCTGTCACGGTGGTAGACGTTGCGACAGGCGAAGCTGCCCACGTGATCTACCCGGGCAACGTCCTGACCGAAGACCTCGCGCGCCACCGGGTGAAGGCGCTGTCGTTCAAACACGACCCAGGAAAGTGCCAGCGGGCAGCTGGCCAGAAAGCTGGCACTGAACTGCACGGAGGTGGAACGCACCCGTACGGCATGATCGAGCTGACACGCCCCGATCTCGGGGCTGCCCACTTCGACATAATCGATGGCCCCCTGCTCGCGCGCCCGGGCCAGCGCCGCCAGGCAGCGCTGCGGGTCCTGATCGAGCGCCTTGAGCTTGAAACGCGTAATCGGGTTTAACGGATCATCCACGTTAAACGGTGCAAAGGGATTGTATTTTGATGGCACGCGCTCGCTGCCCGGCCACTGCTGCCAGAGGCCTGCGGCTACCACCACCGGTATCAACAGGATGATCAATACGACGTAGCGCACGTCCCCTCCGGGTCACTAAAGCGAAAAAAATCCCGCATGGCGAACATGCGGGATGGAAGGGGGTGTTGCAATGCCTCCTGTCTCAAAGAGGCAGAAGGCAATCGATTCGAGTCTGGCGGCTCGAATCGTCATCAAGATTAAGGGATGGCCCGTTAACAGACTAATCATCATTGCAGATCATCGAAATAGTCAGATGTAATCAAGCCGGGCCTGAAGCCCGGCCTGACGCTATCAAGGCAACGGGCCAGCGTTTACTCCGACTCGATCTGCCCGGTACCGCGACCCCGATTGATCCGGCGATTCTTGACGTCCGGTACCCGGCGAAGACGATCGTGGGTATCAGACATCTCGTCGGCCTCGAAGGCATCCGCCCCGACCGGCGTCTCGCCGTGCTGGCGATAGAGATTGAGCAGCATCTGCTTGCGATCGGCGCGCAGCTCCTTGAGCAGCACATAGACCATGCCATAGATGATCAGCGTAAACGGCAGCGCCGAGACCACAGCCGCCGACTGCAGCCCGCTGAGACCGCTTTCGCCACCGGCCGAGATCAGGATCAGACAGATCGCGGCAATCAGCACCCCCCAGGTCACCCGCTTGTAGAGCGGCGGGTTGAGCGAGCCCTTGTCGGTCATCTGACCCACGATATAGGCCGCCGAATCCGCCGAGGTCACCAGAAAGATAAAGATCAGGATCATGGCCACGATCGACAGCGGGAAGGAAAACGGCATCTGATCAAACATCACGAAAAGCGCCGAGGTGATGTTGTCGCTGGTCGCCTGGGCCAGACCCGCATCCTGATAGAGATCCATGTGCAGCGCGGCCCCGCCGAAAACGCCGATCCAGAGACAGGCCAGCAGCGGCGGCACGATCAACACCCCGAACACATACTCCTTGATGGTACGCCCGCGGGAGACACGCGCCACAAAAGTGCCGACAAACGGTGACCAGGCGATGACCCAGGCCCAGTAGAACACGGTCCAGCTGCTGATCCAGTCGTTGTCGGTAAAGGGATTGATGCGCAGGCTCATGCCCAGAAAGTTCTGCAGATAATCGCCCATGCCGACCGTAATGGTTTCCAGAATGGCTACCGTCGGACCGGTTACCAGCACATAGAACATCAGGCCCAGACACAGCACCATGTTCAGATTCGACAACCGCTTGATGCCCTTGTCGAGCCCGGAGACCGTGGACATCATGTAGCACACGAACATGGCGCACAAAATAATGGCCTGCCACATGAACCCTTCGGCCACGCCAAAAACGGCATGCAGACCACCGTTGATCTGCAGCACCGCCAGGCCAATGGAGGTCGCCACACCCATCACGGTCGCCACGACCGCAAAGGTATTGAGAAGCCCGCCGGCAAAGACGCGTCCCTTGCCAAGCTTTGCCGTCAGCGGCGACATGACCGTTGAGACCAGCCCGGTCTGCCCCTTGCGAAACTGGGTGTAGGCGATAATCAGACCCACCACCGAAAACGCGGCCCACTGGTGAACGCCCCAGTTGAAAAACGAGTACTGGATGGCGTAGCGCGCCGCTTCCGGCGTGCCGCCTTCCATGTCGTTAAAGGGCGTGTTCATGAAATGGGTCATCGGCTCGGCCATGCCGTAAAACACCAGCCCTACCCCGAAGCCGGCGGCCAGCAGCATGCTGATCCAGGAAAAGAAGTCGTAGGACGGCTTGCTTTCCTGAGGGCCGAGACGAATCTTGCCGTACTTGCTAAAGGCCAGTACCAGCAAAAAGATGACGAACCCGAAGACCGAAAACAGATAAAACCATCCGAAAAGATGCGTCACCCCGGTCAGGGCGGCACTGGCGCCGGCACTGAACCGGTCAGGAAAGATGGCACCGATTGCCACAAGCACCACGATGATCATCGTGGACGCGACAAAGACACGCTGTCTGGGAGCAATAGCCATGAGTGCGTCGATCCCCTGTCATTGTTGGATTGTCATTAAAGACTAGTTCAAGAACATTATGATCAATGCACATAAATGTCCGAAGCCGACGGTCGTTGCATCAGCGTGCCCGTCGAAAGGCGCCTGTCGGCACTGCCTGCAGCCTGTTTTGATGCGCACAAAAAAGGGGACACAGCCGTGTCCCCTTGTCTATCTTGCGCCGCAGGACGATTACATCCTGGCAGCAATAGCGGCCTCTATCCATAACGTCCCGTTATATAGTCCTCGGTCTGCTTCTTCTCCGGGTCGGTAAATATCTGATCGGTCTGCCCGCACTCGATCAGCTCGCCCAGATACATGAACGCCGTAATGTCGGACACGCGCGCCGCCTGCTGCATGTTGTGCGTGACGATCACGATCGTGTAGTCCGCCTTCAATTCGTGGATCAGATCCTCGATGTAGCCGGTCGAGATCGGATCCAGCGCCGAGGTGGGCTCATCAAGCAAAATAACCTCGGGTTTGACCGCAATGGTACGGGCAATACATAGACGCTGCTGCTGCCCGCCGGACAGCGACTGTCCGTTGGTCTTGAGCTTGTCCTTGACCTCGTTCCACAGGGCTGCCTTTTTCAGCGCCCACTCCACACGCTCGTCCATGTCGCGCCGCGACAGACGCTCGTAGAGCTTCACGCCGAAGGCGATGTTGTCATAAACCGACATCGGAAACGGCGTCGGCTTTTGAAACACCATGCCGATGCGGGCGCGCAGCAGATTGATGTCCACGCCGGAGGCATGAATATCGTGACCGTCCAGCAGGATGCCGCCTTCGGTTTTCAGACCCGGATAGAGATCATGCATGCGGTTGAAGCAGCGCAGAAGCGTTGACTTGCCGCAGCCGGAAGGGCCGATATAGGCCGTTACCTGGTTGGCCGGAATCTCCATCGACACATCCTTGATGGCCTGAAAATTACCGTAGTAAAAGTTCAGGTCCTGAACCGACAGCTTGGCGGTGACATCGTCATGGGTGCTGCCGGTTGCGTTTCTGGATGTCTGCCTCGGCGCCATGGTGAAATTCTCTGATCGCATGTTCATGAAATAAAAGCCCCTTGATGCCTACTTCTGCGACCGCGCCGCACTCACGCGCGCCAGAATGTTAAGAATCAGCACCGCAGCGGTCAGTATCAGTGCCCCCGTCCACGCAAGCGCCACCAGATCGGGGATAAACGAATTGATGGTCATGTTCTGGTAAAGCACCATCGGCAGGTTGGGCATCTCGTTGCCCATGTTGAAAAAATTCCACTGATTGGTATTGAGCGCCGTAAAGAGCAGCGGCGCCGTCTCGCCGCTGATGCGCGCGCACCCGAGCAGGACACCGGTCGTGATCCCCGCCCGGGCACCGCTGTAGCAGACCCTGAGCACGATCAGCCAGCGATGCGCCCCCAGCGCCGCTGCCGCTTCACGCAGCGAGTTGGGCACCAAAAGCAGCATGTCCTCGGTCGAGCGAATCACGACCGGAATGATGATGACCATGAGCGCGGCCACCCCGGCCCAGCCCGAAAAGTGCCCCAT
Organism: Kushneria sp. EE4; assembly: GCF_977968315.1. The sequence continues at coordinate 92,991 of NZ_OZ386212.1, read as the reverse complement.
CGGCAATACCACGACCGCGTAGATATACAAACCGATGATGATTGACGGCGCCGAGAGCAGCACATCGTTGATAAAGCGGATGAGATTGGCCAGCCGCGAGCGTCCACCATATTCGGCAAGCCAGGTCCCGGCGGCAATGCCGATGATGGTGCCCCCGACCGTGGCCAGCGCGGTCATGATCAGCGAGCCCAGAATGGCATTGCCCAGCCCCCCGCCGGACATGCGGGTACGCTCGGTAAACACGTCAAGTGACAGGGCCGGCAGACCCTTGGTGACCAGCGTCAAAAGGATCAGAAACAGCCAGATGACCCCGAAGGCCGAGGCCAACAGGGAGGCCGTCATGATGGTGCGATTGACCATCCGCCGGCGACGATAGACAGGATTCATGGCAGCCTCCTTCATGACGGTGTCCGTTGATTCATGCGATTAAGCATGAAGCGGGCCAGCGCCAGCACCGCAAAGGTAATCAGAAACAGAACAAGTCCCAGCAGCAAAAGCGCCGAGCGCTGCAGGCCATCGGCCTCGGAAAACTGATTGGCGATCAGGGCGGCAATCGAGGTGCCCTGGCCGGTGACGGTGGCGTTCAAAAACAGGTTATTGCCGATCACAAAGGTCACCGCCATGGTTTCGCCCAGTGCCCGACCCAGTCCGAGAATCACGCCCCCCAGTATTCCCGCCTTCACCGACGGGAAGATCACGTGACGTACGACCTCCCAGGTGGTACAGCCCAGCCCGTAGGCGGACTCGCGCATGATCGGCGGCACGGTGTTCATGACATCGCGGGTCACGGCGGTGATAAAGGGAATGATCATGATCGCCAGAATCAGCCCGGCGGTCGTCAGTCCGGTACCGGCCGGGAATACCGTCGGGAAATGGGACTGCAGAAACGGCGCCAGTACTTCCATGCCCCACATGCCGTAAATGATGGAGGGCACACCCGCCAGCAGCTCGATCATGGTGCCGATGGTGCGGCGCAGCTTTGGCGGACAGATTTCGGTAAGAAAGATCGCAATGCCCAGCGAGACCGGAATGGCGATGGCAATGGCAATCAGGGAGGTGACCAGTGTGCCGTAGATGGCCGGCAGTGCACCGAAGCGGTTGACGTTGGCCGCCCAGCGATCATCGGTAAAAAAGGAAAGCCCCAGCTCCGACAGGGCCGGCCAGCCCGCCAGCACCAGCGACCCGGTAATGGTGCCCAGCAGCAGCAGCACCACCAGTGCCGAGCCCCGGGTCGTGAGTTCGAAAATCCGGTCCACAATGCCATTGCGCCTGAGCGCGGCACGTTCGTTGGCACTTGCCGACAGCTTCTGCATCCGATTGCCCTCTGCGGCCTGTGGTGTGGCGCTGCTGCCGGTCGTCATGGATCATACCTGTGCATAAACAGTCGTGGGTTCGTCAGGTGGACAAGGGCCGGGGCACATGGCCCCGGCCCGAACATCGAATCAGCAGGGGTTACTGCTGCCATACGGCGTTGCCGCTGCTGTCCTTGATCTGCGACCAGACGTCCTGCTTGATCATGCTGACCACGTTCTCCGGCATCGGGATGTAGTCCAGCTCGGTGGCCATGTCGCCGCCGTTTTCATACGACCAGTCAAAGAAGGCGAGCGCATCACGAGCGGCCTGGGCATCCTTGACCTCGGTGTGCATGAGGATGAACGACGCCCCCACGATCGGCCAGCTCTCATCGCCCGGCTGATTGGTCAGCACCAGGTACATGCCCTCGGCATTTTCCCAGTCGGCATTGGCGGCCGCGGCCTGGAAGGAGTCGCTGTCGGCGGTCACAAAGTTGCCGGCCTGATTTTCCATCTGCGCCACGTTCAGATCGTTTTGCTCGGCGTAGGCCGATTCCACGTAACCGATGGCGCCGTTGATGCCGTTGACCTGGCTTGCCACGCCGGCATTGGCCTTGGCACCGACACCGGCAGGCCAGGCCACCGACTTGCCTTCACCGATCTCATTTTTGAACTCTTCGCTGACCTGGGCCAGATAGTGCGTGAACAAAAAGTTGGTGCCGGAGCCCTCGGCGCGATAGACCGGCGTAATCTGCGTATCGGGCAGATCGACATCGGGATTGAGCTGTGAAATGGCATCATCGTTCCAGGTCGTGATCTTGCCCTGGTAGATATCGGCCAGTGTCTGTCCGTCCAGACGCAGCGCGCCGTTGTCGACACCCTGCACGTTCACGACCGGTACCACACCGCCCATGATCTGCGGCCACTGGACCAGATTGTTCTCTTCAAGCTCTTCCGGCGTCATCGGCGCGTCACTGGCCCCGAAGGTGACCGTGCTGGCCGTGATCTGCTGAATACCGCCGCCGGAGCCGATGGCCTGATAGTTGAGGCCGTTGCCGGTCTCATCCTGATAGCCATCGGCCCACTGCGAATAGACCGGGTAGGGAAAGGTCGCACCGGCGCCGGTGATGGTAGCGGCCGAGGCGGTGGCCGCCAGCGAGGTAGCGATGAAGGCTGCAGCGACTTGCTTGATCATCAGAATTGCTCCGTTCCCTTGCGCCAGGACGCAACGAGCGTCCTGATGGTAATCATGCCGCCTCGATCAAAGCGCGGCTGCTCAATGCGACGCCAGGTTAGCAATCAAATATGTCAGTTTTATTGCAGCACTGTCATATATCGTCCATACCGCTACCGCAGCCACTGCTGCACAAGCGCCACGCAGGCCATTCCCAGCGCTGTCATCACAAGCGATCCCACAAGATGGGCGCTGATACCCGCAAATGCGCTCAGATAGCGTCCGGCCTGCAGCTGCCCCGTTATTTCCAGTGAAAAGGTCGAAAAGGTCGTCAACGCGCCCAGAAAGCCGGTCACGACAAACAACTTCCAGTGCGGACTCAGCTCCGGCAGAAGGTTAAACAGCGCAAAGGCCACCCCGATCAGCCAGCCTCCCAGCAGATTGGCCACCAGCGTGCCGGGCGGCAAAGGGGGAAACAGCGCATTGAGCGCCAGCGACAGCGCCCAGCGCAGGTTGGCACCCAGCGCAGCGCCAAGACCGATGGCAAGAATGGAAAACCACATGCGGCACTCCTCGAATCTCGATAATGTCGAGGCAGCGGTCGACAACGCCATGTCGACACGCGCCTGCGCTCGCACCCCGGGCAGGGTGCGCTGCAGGCATCATCAACCACGTCGCAACAGGACGTGATGGTTTGAAGCGGGCGCTTCGGGAGGCATGCCATCTCCGGATAAAAAGCATTGCACTCCCCCCTGCCCATGACAAGTCATGCCCTGCGACCGCCCTTCCCCTGCCCGCTGTCGATACGTTTGCGTTAACATGGCATTTTTATCCTGTTCACGGGGCGTGACCATGCCGGCAATGGGCCGTTTCAATACGCTTGAAATCCTCAGAACGTCCTCCATCGGGCTGTTTCTCGATGGCGGTGCGCTGGGCGATATTCTCCTGCCGACGCGCCAGATACCGCGGGGCACGGCCACCGAGCCCGGCGACTCGATGCGGGTATTTCTCTATCTCGACAGTGAAGACCGCCCGATTGCCACCACCGAGCGCCCCAAGATCCAGGTCGGCGAATTTGCCGCCCTGGAAGTGGCCGAGCGCACACCGGTCGGCATCTTTTTGAACTGGGGACTGCCCAAGGACCTGCTGCTGCCGCATTTTGAAGAGCGTACCAGCCGGCCGCTGCGTCAGGGCGATCGCTGCGTGGTCATCGCCTATCTCGATGATCGAACCCGGCGCATCACCGCCTCGATGCGACTCGATCGCTACCTGGATCAGGTACCGGCCGACTACGCCCGCGATGAAGAAGTCGACCTGATCATTACCGGCCCGACCGATCTGGGCTTCAATGCCATCATCAACCATCGCCACTGGGGGCTTTTGCACAAAAGCGAAGCGATTCGACCACTGCGCACGGGCACCCGGGTCAAGGGCTACATTCACCGGATACGTGACGATGGCAAGATCGATCTGAGCCTGCAGCCCCGTCGCGAAGTGCTGGCAGAACCGCTGGCCGAACAGATTCTCGAGCGGCTGCAAAAGGCCGGCGGGACGCTTGCCATCAGCGACAGGAGCGACCCGGCCCTGATCCAGCGCACCTTCGGCGTGAGCAAGGGCAACTTCAAAAAGGCCATCGGTGGGCTCTACAAGCAGGGCCTGATCACCATCGATGCCGATGGCATACGCCGGGTGGACAGATGACCGGCCCCGAACGCTGACATTTCAACAACATCACACGAACGTTCAGGAATTTTCATGCGCAAGACAACGGGCATCATCGGTACCGCAGCCGTCATCATTGTGGTGGCAGGCGCTGCAGCGCCCTGGTATACCGGCAAGCGGATCGAGCAGGAGTTTCGCCAGGGCGTCGAGCAGGTCTCTACCAGCGTTCCCATGGAAGTGACCCGGTACGACCGGGGCTGGCGCACGTCCGAGGCCGTGACCCGTGCCGTGATCGAGACCGAAGACGGCGCCTGGCCGGTCGACATCCATCACCATATTACCCACGGCCCCTGGGGATTTGGCTGGGCACACATCGACAGCACCCCCGATTTCGGCGAGCACGAACGCGTCGTGGCGCACTATTTCGGCGATCAGCCTCCGCTTGAGGCCACAACCACCGTGGGCTTTGGCAACGACATCAACATCGACTGGCAATCGCCGGCCTTTGACGACACCGACGTGCCCGAAGTGCCGGGCGCGCGGCTGGCCTGGGGCGGCATGGACGGTCACTACCGCCTTGATGGTGATCGCACCGCCTCTCGCCTGTCGATCCCGTCGCTGGATTTCCACAGCGAGGACGCCACCCTGGCCGTCCGGTCGCTCAGCATGGAAGGCAGCGGCGCCGGCGGCCCCGAGTGGCCCAACATGGACCATTTCTGGGATGGCCGCTTTAGAACCACGCTGGGTCAGCTCAACTTTCAGGATGACACCGAGGGCGTGGCCCTGAAGCTGGGTCTGGATGGCCAGGGTCAGCTGCAGGACAACGACGATGACGGCCTGTCGATGACCGGCTCCTGGCAGCTCAGCAACATGCTGCTGCAGGACCCGTCACTGACCGAGCCGCTGGTCATCAACAATGCCACCCAGACCCTGGTGCTCAAGGGGCTGCCCCGCGATGCCACGCGTCACCTGCTGATCGGCCTGTCCAATCTGGACGACTCCCTGGACGAGGATCAGATCTCAAACCAGGTGCAGCAGATGATGACCCAGTATCTGATGGCGGTTCTTCAGGGCACGCCGACGCTTGAAACCACGGTGGCCGGTCTGGACACACCGCGCGGGTCGCTGGAAGGCAAACTGGCCATCAACCTCGAACCGGGCGATGGCACCGAGCGCTCCCCCATCACGTCAGCACTGGCTCGTGCGGCCCTGACGCTGGATATGGCCTCGGATCGTACGCTGCTTGAGCGTCTGGTCACGCTGTCCGACCCGAACGCCCGGCCGGCGTCGCTGCTTGACGGGCTCGAACAGGAGGGGCTGCTGGTCCGCGACGGCGAGCGCTACCGTGTGGATGTCCGGATGGACAGCCGGGACCTTCGCGTCAACGGCGAGTCCCATCCCGAGCTCTACATGATGCTGCCACTGCTTTTGATGTCACTGAACGGCTGATCCATTCGGCCTGACGCGAGCGTCAGGCCATGGTCGCGCTGTGTCGCGTTCCGGGAGATGGCTATAGTGGGAACGCCGCCGGCGGTGAATGACCCAACCGATGCCCTGCGCAGTGTCTGCCGGGGCATCCCTTCACTTTCTGTCTACAGCGAGTCATGACGATGTCCCAGAATCCTTCTCGCCCGCTTTATATCGTGCACTCGGGGCCCACCCTGCTCGAAACGCCGCTGCTCAACAAGGACAGTGCCTTTTCGCTTGAAGAGCGCATCCAGTTCAACCTGCTGGGTCTTTTGCCGCAGAACATCGAAACCATCGAGGAGCAGGCCGAGCGCGCCTATCAGCAGTACGAACAGCAGTCCAGCGACCTGGATCGTCACATCTATCTGCGCTCGATTCAGGACAGCAACGAAACGCTGTTCTTTCGCCTGCTGGAAGACCATCTCGAAGAGATGCTGCCGATCATCTATACGCCCACCGTCGGCGAGGCGTGCCAGTCGTTTTCGCAGATCTATCGCTCTCACCGCGGCATTTTCATCTCCTATGATCACCGCGACTACATCACCGACATCCTGCACAGCGCCACCAAGGACAACGTCAAGGTGGTGGTGATCACCGACAGCGAACGCATTCTGGGGCTGGGCGATCAGGGCATCGGCGGGATGGGCATCCCGATCGGCAAGCTCTCGCTCTACACTGCCTGCGGCGGCATCAGCCCGGCCTACACCATGCCGATCGTGCTGGATGTCGGCACCAACAATCAGGACCTGCTCGACGACCCCATGTACATGGGCTGGCGCCACGAGCGCGTGACCGGCGAGGCCTACTACGAGTTCGTCGATCAGTGCATTCAGGGCATCAAGCGCCGCTGGCCCAACGCCATTATCCAGTTCGAGGATTTCGCCCAGGCTAACGCCATGCCGCTGCTGGAGCGCTATCGCGACGAGATCTGCTGCTTCAACGATGACATCCAGGGCACCGCCTCCGTGGCGCTGGGCACGCTTTTTTCGGCCTGCAAGGCCAAGGGTGAAAAGCTCTCCGAACAGCGCGTGGCCTTCGTCGGCGCCGGCTCGGCCGGCTGCGGCATCGCCGAACATATCGTGCTGGCCATGCAGGAAGAGGGAATCAGTGAGGCCGAGGCGCGCCAGCGCATCTTCATGATCGACCGCTACGGCCTTTTGACCGATGACATGAGCAACCTGGTCAACTTCCAGCGCCGACTGGTGCAAAAGCGCGCCGACATCAGCGACTGGGATACCGGAAGCGGCGACCTGGCGCTGATCGATGTGGTGCGCAATGCCAAACCCACCATCCTGATCGGTGTCTCCGGCCAGCGCGGTCTCTTTACCGAAAACGTCATCAGAACCATGCACGAGCACTGCCGCGAGCCGCTGGTCATGCCGCTGTCCAACCCGACTTCTCGCATCGAGGCCACGCCCCGCGAGATTCTCGAGTGGACCAACGGTGAAGCGCTGGTCTCCACCGGCAGCCCCTTCCAGCCGGTCAGTCTGGGCGATCGCAAGATTCCCATCGCCCAGTGCAACAACTCCTATATCTTCCCGGGTGTCGGGCTGGGCGCCATCACCGCAAAAGCCTCACGCATCACTGATGGCATGCTGATGGCCGCCTCCAGAGCACTGGCGGACTGCTCACCGGTGGCGATTGAAGGCAAGGGCGCCGTTTTGCCACCGCTGTCGGACATCCAGGAAGTAAGCCGCAAGATCGCCATCGCCGTGGCCCGGCGTGCCCAGCAGGACGGCGTGGCACTGGAAACCGATGACGACACCATTCGCCAGGCGATCGACGCCAACTTCTGGCGCCCGCGCTATCGTCAGTATCGTCGCGCCTCTTACTAGGCCGATGCATGCCGACCGCAAAAAGGGCGCCCGAAGGCGCCCTTTTTTATCCAGCCCGGCCATGACTCATGGCCGTGCCGCACTGCCCTTCACTTTGCGGCCTTCTTGCGTTTGGCCGGGAAGAAGGTGCCATTGCGCAGATCCGCCTCGATCTCCTCGAGCGAGCGCCCCTTCGTTTCCGGCACGTAGCGCACGATGAACACCAAAGCCGCAATGGTAATCAGCGCGTAGAGCCAGAAGGTGCCCGAGGTACCCAGCGCGCCGATCAGCGACAGCGTGGTCAGCGTCATCAAGAGATTAAATATCCAGTGGCTGAAGGCCCCGACACTTGCCCCTTTGCCGCGTACAAACAGCGGATAGACCTCGGCATTGATCAGCCACAGGCAGACGCCAAAACTTGAGTTGAGCGCCATGTAGATGGCCAGACACGCTACCAGAGTCCACTGCGCCGCGGTGCTTTCCGGTGAGCCGCCGATAAAAAGCGCGCCCATGACGATCAGCGCGACGGCCGAACCCGGCACCATCCACAGCAGAAAGCGCTTGCGACCGATGCGGTCAACCAGAAAGATACCCAGCACGGTGGCCAGATTGATCAGCACCGCCCCGCCCACGGCCGCCAGCACCGAGGCGCTGTCGCCAAAGCCTGCGTCACTCAGGATGGTGGGGGCATAGTAGATCAGGGCATTGTTGCCGGTGATCTGGGAAAACATCGCGATGCCAAAACCCGCAATCAGGGCCGGACGCACCCACGGGCTGAAAAGATCCTTCCATTGCCCTTCCGGCTGCGCCGAGATCTCCTTGATCTCGTCAAGCTCCTGCTGTGCGCCCTGTCTGTCGCCGCGCACGCGCTCCAGAATGCCCAGCGCCTCCTGCTCACGGTTTTTGCCCAGCAGCCAGCGCGGGCTTTCCGGCAACAGCAGCATGCCGATCATCAAAACGACCGAGGGAATGATGCCGAGCGCAAACATCCAGCGCCACTGATGGCCCAGCGCGTAGCCGGTGAGATAGGCCACCAGGATGCCAAAGACCACCATGAACTGAAACATCACCACCAGCTTGCCGCGGTGTGCCGGTGGTGTGACCTCGGCGATATAGACCGGAATGATCTGCGTGGCGCTGCCGGCAGACAGGCCCAGAATAAAGCGCGCCAGAATCAGCACGCCCACGCTGGGCGCCGCCGCCGACAGGATCGACCCGAGCGTGAACACCAGCCCGACCAGCGCAATCGACCAGCGCCGCCCGATACGATCGGAGATGGGCCCGGTGCCCAGACAGCCCACCAGCGCGCCGAGAATGATGGCGCCGGTCACGATCTGCTTGAGCGTGTCATCAAGCGCAAAATCGCGTGCCAGCCCCAGCAGAGCGACACCGATAATGCCGGTGTCGTAGCCGAACAGCAGCCCGCCCAGCGCGGCAATGATGGAGACCAGTGCCACCAGGGTTCTGCCCCGAGGCCCCTTGGGGGCGTGTCCTGCATGATGCGTCATGAACCCTCCTGAAGCTGGCTGAATCGTGTCAGCGCAATACGCAAAAAAATGCCCTGATGTTCGAGCATCAGAGCCTGAGTAGAATTGTAACCTGAAGTCATGCTGATGGAAGCCTCCACCGCCCGTCATGCTGCAGGCAAATGGTGACATCGTGTCACTTCATGTAGGCCGCTATAAAAACCGGATACGCCCGCCGTCCCAGCCGATGAGACGATCCGCCCGCGTCCGCGTCGCCTCGATACGCTCGGCGTTGGGGCGGTCGGTGCTGGCTACCCAGGCACGGGCCTCAGGCTCACTGCGCCCAAAGCGCATGTGGCGCTCGACCAGCCACTGCTCGCGCAGCTCGGTGTCGACCTCGACATACCAGACTTCATCGAGCAGTGACCTGACGCGATCCCAGGGCGTGTCGTTCATCAGCAGATAGTTGCCCTCGGTCACCACCAGCGGCGTCTGCGGTGAGACGGCGATGCTTGCCGCGATGGGCTCTTCGATCTCGCGATAAAAGCCGGGGGCATAGACCGTCTCGCCCTCTTTGGGCGTACGCAGCCGCGCCAGTAGCGAGACGTAGCCGTCCCCATCAAAGGTATCCGGCGCGCCCTTGCGCTCGGCGCGGCCCAGACGAGCCAGCTCGCGATTGGAGAGATGATAGCCATCCATCGGTACCACCTGCATCTGCTCACCCAGATGGTGCATCAATGCCTCGCTGACGCTGGACTTGCCGGCCCCCGGCGCGCCCACCAGCCCCAGCAGTGCCCGGGAACGACCAGCAGTCAGCGCCCGGGCCGCTGCAACCACTGCCTCATCGATCAAAAGACCATCAATATCGTTTTCAGACGACATCTTTTCTTCAACACCCTTGTCAGCACTTTTAAAACCCTGCACCACACAAAAAGGGCCGGCCCCCGCGGGGGCCGGCCCTTTAACGAAAGGCGCGCTATTTACAGACGCTTTTCGATCAGACCTTCCAGCTTTTCCTGATCGTCGGCAAACTTGCTGATGCCTTCAGCCAGCTTTTCGTTGGCCATGGGATCCTGATTGTGCTGCCAGCGGAACTCGGCTTCGGTCATTTTCTCGACCTTCTTGTCGCCGGCGCCGGTATCGGTCACCTTGCGTTCGGCCTCGCCTTCGGTGTTGGCCAGCTCTTCGAGCAGATCGGGCGAAATGGTCAGGCGATTGCAGCCGGCCAGTGCCAGCACCTGATCGGTATTACGGAAACTCGCACCCATGACCACGGTGTCGTAGCCATAGTTGCTGGCGTAATCGCACACGCCGCGCACGAACTTCACGCCCGGGTCTTCATCGGGGCTGTAGCTTTCAACGCCGTCACGCTTTTTGTACCAGTCGGTGACACGGCCCACGAAGGGCGAGATCAGAAACACACCGGCTTCAAAGCAGGCGCGCGCTTGCGCATCGCTGAACAAGAGTGTGAGGTTGCAGTTGATGCCTTCGCTTTGAAGCTGCTCGGCGGCGCGAATGCCTTCCCAGGTAGAGGCGAGCTTGATCAGGATGCGGTCGCGATCCACGCCGACCTTTTTGTAGAGATCAACCAGCTTGCGTGCCTTCTCGACGCTGCCTTCGCGGTCAAACGACAGCTTGGACGCCACCTCAGTGGAGACAAGGCCCGGCACCAGCTTGGTGATCTCGGTGCCCACGACCACGGACAGGCGGTCCACGGCGTGCTCGAGGCGTTCTTCACGGCTCTGGCCTTCGGTCTCTTTTTTGACCTCGGCAAGCGTTTTGTCGATCAGCTCCTGATAGCCCTCCAGATCGAAGGCCTTGAGCAGCAGCGACGGATTGGTAGTGGAGTCATGGGGCTGATATTTCTTGATCGCTTCCAGATCACCGGTATCGGCGACGACCTTGGAAATCGCCTTGAGGGACTCAAGCTGAGTTGCCATGTATCACTCCATCGAATCGATTGGGGCCAGCCGAGGACAAGACATCGACTGACCGCGATATTCATGCAGGGACGGCTCGTGACCGTCTGCGACGAAAATTCTACCGTGTCAGAGCTTCAGGATAGCGATTTTTTAGCATTTCGACATAGTCTGCATAGACATCTGCATAGCGCGATACGTTATCCCTGTCAGGAGATGTGAGGGTTGATCGGTCAATATCAACCGCATGACGGCAGATATCACTCAGTGCCGTCTTGCGCCCCTGCATGTATTCATCGCACCACTGTGCCTGCAGCGCACCGCCCAGCGCGGCTGCTTCCCGAACCACCGGACAGACCAGTTCCACGTTCATGATATCGGCAATCATCTGTCGCCAGACGCCGCTGTTGGCGCCGCCGCCGACCAGACGCAGCTGATCGGGGCGGATATCGAACGCCGCCAGCAGATCCAGCCCATAGCGCAGCCCGAAGCTGGCCCCTTCCATGACCGCTCGACAGAGGTTGTCTGCCGAAAAGTTGTGGGCCGAAAGCCCCATAAAGCTGCCGGTCGCCTCCGGCAGCATCGGCACACGTTCGCCGTTGAAAAACGGCAGCACCCGAACACCCTCGGCGCCGATGGGCGCGCGCGCTACGGCATCATTAAAGGATCTGACGTCATGGCCCAGCACGCGACCGAGCTGACTGGTGGCCGAGGTCACGTTCATGGTGCAGATCAGCGGCAGCCAGCCGCCGTGACTGGCGCAGAAATTCGCCACCAGCCCGTTATCGGTAATCGCCGGCTGGCTGGCGCTGGCATAGATGGTGCCTGAGGTACCCAGACTCATGGTGACCGCACCGGCCTGGATATTGCCGGTGCCGATCGCCCCCATCATGTTGTCGCCGCCGCCGGCCGAGACGATCACGCTACTGCCCAGACCCAGGCGGTGTGCGACCTCACGGCGCACGGTGCCGGCCGGCTGATGCGGCTCGATCAGCCGCGGCAGTACGCGCTCCGGGTCAAGCTCGGGCGCCACGTGTGAAAAGGCTTCGAGATGCCAGCAGCGTTTTCGAGTATCAAACCAGCCGGTTCCCGAGGCGTCACCGTATTCGGCCGTGTACTCACCGGTGAGATAGAAATTGAGATAGTCGTGCGGCAGCAGAATATGGGCGATGCGCTCATAGGCGTCGCGATGATGGCGGCGCAACCACATCACCTTGGAGGCGGTGTAGCCGGTCTGGGGCACGACCCCCAGTGCGTCCAGACAGCCCTTCTCACCGCCGAGCGCCTCGATGTACTCGGCATTTTCTGCAAAGGATTCGGTATCGTTCCAGAGCTTGCCCGGATAGACCGGTACGCCCTGATCATCAAGGGCCACCATGCCGTGCTGCTGCCCGGAAATACCGATGCCGCGAATCGCACCGGCATCGATGCCGGCGGCCTCAATGGCCTGCTGAAACGCCGCTTCAAACGCCTTGATCCACCACTCGGGGTTTTGCTCGCGGCGACCGCTTTCACGACTGATCAGCTCGTGTGCCTGCTGCCCCTCGCCGATGATGACGCCGTTTTGCGCATCCAGCACCACCACCTTGGTACTTTGTGTCCCGCAGTCCACGCCGATATACATGGGCTCTTCCTTTCGAGAATGCTGTCGTGCCAGTGCGTTAACGCACCGACTCTACCGTGGCCCGGGCGCCCTGTCGGTGCAGACGCGCCAGTGCTTCGGTGTAGGCCTCGACAAAGCGCTCGTTGTCGACCAGATCACCGAAGACTTCCCGGTTTTCGATAAAGGCCAGCGGGTTATCGCGATTGTGCTGGGCGATCTCGTGAAGTTCCTCCTTCATGCGGTCCACGATCTCGATCGGCTCGCCCTGTTCATCCGCGCCTTCGGCGTAGCGGGCCCAGCTCGCCACCACGGCCGCCGAGCGCTTGATTTCGCCGTCACGCTCAAGCTGCTCGCGGATGACCGGCAACAGCCACTTAGGAATGCGATCGGAGCTTTCAGCGCAGAGTCTGGCCAGCGTGTCGCGTATCTCGGGATTGGCAAAGCGCTCGATCAGGGTACGACGATAGTCGTCGAGATCGACCCCGGGTACGGGCGAGAGCGTCGGCGTGCCCTCCTCGACCATGTAGTTGAGCAAAAAGTCGGCATACAGCTCGTCCTGACAGACCTCGTGGGCATAGCGGTAGCCGTCGAGATAGCCGAAATAGGTCAGCGCCTGATGGCTGGCGTTCAAAAGGCGCAGCTTCATCAGCTCATAGGGCATGACGTCATCAACCACCTGCACGCCGACCTCGTCATAGGCCGGGCGGCCCATGTTGAAATGATCCTCCAGCACCCACTGGGTGAAGGGCTCGCACACCACCGGCCAGCCATCCTCGATGCCAAAGCGCTTTTTGATCTCGGCGCGGTCCTCGTCGGTGGTGACCGGCGTGATGCGATCCACCATCGAGTTGGGAAAGTGCACCTCTTGTTCGATCCAGTCACCCAGCTCGGGGTCACGACGCCGGGCAAAGGCCACAAAGGACTCTTTTGCCACATCGCCGTTGCCCTGGATGTTGTCGCACGACATGATCGTAAAGGGTGTCAGCCCCTTCTCACGTCGGCGCGCCAGCGCCTCGACGATCAGACCAAAGAAGGTCTTCGGCGTGGCATCGGCGTCCAGGTCATGTCGCACGTCGGGGTTGTCGAAATTGAACTCGCCGGTGACATGATGGAAGTTGTAGCCGCCTTCGGTCACGGTCAGCGATACAATGCGGGTCGTCTCGGCGGCCAGGCGCTCGATCAGCATTTCCGGGTCATCCGGGGCGTAGAGATAGTCGACGATCGAGCCGATCATCCGCGGTTTCCACTGCCCATCGGGATGCTTGAGCACCAGGGTGTAGAGGCCGTCCTGCGCCTTGAGCACCTCCTGCATGCGGCGATCGCCGGGCATCACACCCACCCCACAGATGCCGAAATCCAGTGCCTTGCCCTCATTCATCAGCTCATCGAGATACATGGCCTGATGGGCGCGATGAAAGCCGCCGACACCGAAGTGGAAGATGCCGACGCTGACATCGTCACGGTTGTAGCGAGGCCGTGCCACCGCCTCGCCCAGCTGATCGAGATTGTCTGCCTTCAGCGCTGTCATGTCCTCACTCCCCGTGTTGTCGACCGCTTGAGCGGCCCGGTACTGTCATTGCGCCATTGCCTGAGACGATGCCGCGGTGGCGACCGCCTCAAGCCCCAGTGCCTCGTCACTGTCGATATCAAAAAGATGGACATGATCCGGATCAAAGGCCAGTGCCAGTGTGTCACCGATCTCTACATCGAGATGCGCTGCCAACTGCGCCGTGATAAGCGTCTCGGCCACCCGGACCTGGGCCATGGTGACCGGCCCCAGCGGCTCGATGACCTCGATCACGCCTTCCAGCCGGCCGCTGCCGCTGGCGGCCTCGACCTGATGCAGATGCTCGGGGCGAATCCCCAGCCAGCATCGCGGACGCTGGCCGGCATCGCCCAGTGCCGCCTGCTGACGCGACCCCAGCGGGCATGAAAAGCCCTCGCCCCGGAGTGTATCGCCCTGGTAATCGGCCTGCAGGAAGTTCATCGACGGCGTGCCGATAAAGCCCGCCACGAAGCGATTGACCGGCCGCTCGTAGAGATTATAGGGCGTGTCCACCTGTTGAATTCGGCCATCACGCATGACCACGATGCGCTGACCCATGGTCATGGCCTCGGTCTGATCATGGGTCACGTAAAACGTGGTCACGCCCAGCCGCCGGTGCAGCCGCGTGATTTCGGCGCGCATTTCGACGCGCAGCCGCGCATCCAGGTTGGACAGCGGCTCATCCATCAAAAAGACCTGCGGCTGACGCACCAGCGCTCGGCCCAGCGCCACGCGCTGGCGCTGCCCACCAGAGAGCGCTCGCGGCTTGCGATCCAGCAGATGCTCGATATCCAGGATTCTGGCCGCTTCCTGCACGCGTTTTTTAACCTCGTCCTTCGGCGTTTTCTTGAGCTCGAGTGCGAAGGCCATGTTGTGATAGACGCTCATGTGCGGGTAAAGCGCGTAGCTCTGGAACACCATGGCAATGTCACGGTCACGCGGCTCGACGGCGCTGACGTCCTGACCGTTGATGCGTATTTCGCCGGCGGTATTGTGCTCAAGCCCTGCGATCATGCGCATGGTGGTGGACTTGCCGCAGCCCGACGGCCCGACCAGCACCACGAATTCGCCATCCCTTGTGGTCAGGTTGAAATCCTCGACCGCATTGGCGTGCTCACCGCCCTTCTTGCCCGGCACGCTGTCGTAGCGCTTGGCCACACCCTTGAGTTCTACAATCGCCATGAAAGCTCTTCCTTTTTCAGGCACAGCCATCCGGCTGCGCAGATCGAGTCACTGCGCCTATTTGACGGCGCCAAAGGTCAGTCCGCGTACCATCTGGCGCTGGGCAAACCAGCCCAGTACCACGATGGGGGCAATGGTCAGCACCGAGGCGGCCGACAGTCGTGCCCAGAAAAGCCCTTCACCGCTTTTGAACGAGGCCGTGTACACGGCAAGCGTGGCGGCGTGGTAATCGGTCATGGTCAGACTCCAGAACGATTCGTTCCAGGCCAGAATCAGCGCCAGAAGCCCCGTCGAGGCCAGCCCCGGCAGCGCCAGCGGCAGAATCACGCGAAACATGGTCTGCGCCGTACTGGCACCATCAATGCTGGCCGCCTCGACGATATCCACCGGGATATCGCGAAAATACGAGTACACCATCCACACCATGATGGGCAGGTTCATCGAGGTAAACAGCATCGTCAGGCCCAGCCGGGTATCCAGCAGTCCCAGCGAGCGATAGACCAGAAAGACCGGGATCAGCACGCCCACCGCCGGGATGAACTTGGTCGACACCATCCACACCAGCGTGAAGTCGGTCCGCTTTGACGGGTAAAACGCCATGGCATACGCCGCCGGAATGGCGAGTGCCAGCCCCACCAGCGTCGAGCCCAGCGCGGTGATCACCGAGTTCAGCGCGTAGTGCCAGTAGCCGCTGCCCTGGGCCAGCGCACTGCGAAAGCTGTCCAGCGTGGGTGAAAAGATGAAGGTCGGCGTCATGCTGAAGGCGGTCTGCTCGGTCTTGAGCGCCGTCAACACCACCCAGAGGATGGGGAAAAACATCGTGATACCGACCAGCCAGGCCAAAAGCGTCAGCGCCGTGCCGCCGGCGCCGCTTTTGCGCCCGGGCGTTTGATCAATCCTGGAGGTCGTCATCGTTGGCTCCCCGCGTTGAGGTTACCGGCCACGAACCGGATCAGGAATATGGCGAAGATGTTGGCCAGAATGACGGCCCCTACGGCCGCCGCCGAGGAGAGCCCGATGTCATACTGGAAAAAGGCACTCAAATAGATGTAATACGGCAGGTTGGTGGTCGCCGTGCCGGGGCCGCCGCTGGTGGTGGCATAGATCTCGGCAAAGGAGGTCAGAAAGAAGATGCTCTCCAGCATGATCACCACATAGAGCACCTGCCCCAGATGCGGCAGCACGATGTGGCGAAACTCCTGCCAGCGATTGGCACCGTCCAGGCGCACGGCCTCGAGCTGATCCTCCGGCAGCGACTGCAGTCCGGTCAGCAGAATCAGCAGCGCAAAGGGCGTCCACTCCCAGCTGATCATCATCACCACCGACAACAGGGGATAGCTTGACAGCCACTGCACCGGCTCAAGGCCCACCGAGCGCATCACCCAGGAAAAAAGCCCGTAGACCGGGTCCAGCAGCATGTATTTCCAGATCAGACCGGTGACGACCGGCATGACAAAAAATGGCGAGATGGCCAGCGTTCGCGCGATACCACGCCCCACAAAGGTGCGATTGAACAACAGCGCCAGCGCCAGCCCCGCGACCACCGTCACCAGCAGGCAGGTCGCCACCAGCAGCAATGTATTGATCAGCGCATCCCAAAACACGGGGTCGGTAAAGAGCAGTTCATAGCTTAAAAACCCGGCGAAGCCGCGCATATCCGGCATCATCAGGTTGTAGTCCTGAAACGAGTAGTACAGCGTCATCGCCAGCGGGACAATCATCCAGACCAGCAGAAACAGCACGGATGGCGCCATCAGCCGCTTGGTCGGCGCACGTCGCCTGGGTGACGCGTTCGTGGGGGGAGCACTCATGTCACGGGCCTCACAGGGCAGAAGTCATCAGCGAAGGTGACCACGCGGGAGAGCCCCGCGTGGTCGCACTGGTTACCGACGGTCAATGACCGTTGATTCGTCGACTACTTCGCCACCTCGGCGCGACGCATCAGCCGCTCGGTAAAGGCCTGAGCCTGATCAAGCCCCTGATCCACGCTGGTCTGACCGCTCAGGATACCGGCCATGATCTGACCGACCCGCGTACCGATGGCCTGAAACTGCGGGATGCTGATGAACTGAATACCGGTATAGGGCACCGGCTCGGCGGTCGGATTTTCGGGATCGGCACTGGCGATGGCTTCCTCGACCAGACCGGCGAAGGGCGCCACCTCCTGATAGCCCTGGCTTTCGTAGGTCGATTCACGCGTGCCGGGCGGCACGGACAGCCAGCCGTGGGCATCGGCCACGCTCTGGATGTAATCGGCAGACGTTGCCCAGTCAACGAAGGTCTGGGCAGCCTCCGGATTGTTCGCCGACTCCGGCACGGCCAGCGCCCAGGCATACAGCCAGCTCGAGCCGGCCTCGGTGGTTTCATGCGGTGCCTGAGCGAAACCGACGTGCTCGTGTACCTTCGAGTTGTCGGGGTTGGAGAGGTAGCCGGCGGCCACCGTCGAGTCGACCCACATGCCGCACTGACCGTTGGCAAAAAGTGTTTCGGACTCGGTAAAGCCGTTGGACGTCGAGCCCGGCGGGCCGTACTGCGTCAGCAGGGTCTTGTAGGCGTTGGCGGCATTTTTCCACTCCTGAGAGGTCAGCTGTGCCTCCCACTGCTCGTTGAACCAGCGCCCGCCGAAACTGTTCACCATGGTGCTGAAAAGGGCCATGTTTTCGCCCCAGCCGGGCAAACCGCGCAGACAGATACCGTAGACGCCGTTTTTGGGGTCATGAATCTTCTGGGCGAAGTCCTGCATCTGGCTCCAGGTCGGGTGATCGGGCATCTCGATGTCGGCTTTCTCGAACAGATCCTTGCGGTAGTAGGTCATCGAGGATTCAGCATAAAACGGCAGGGCGTAGAGCTTGTCGTCAAAGGAGAGGCCCTGACGCACGCTGGGAATCAGATCGTCGACCTGATAACTCTCCGGCAGCTGGTCCATCGCCTTGAGCCAGCCGTTTTTGGCCCAGATCGGCGTTTCATAGTTGCTCACGGTAATGACGTCATACTGACCGCCGCCGCTTGAAATGTCGGTGGTGATCTTCTGGCGCAGCTCGTTTTCGGCCAGCGTGACGTAATTGACCCGAATATCGGGATGCGCCTCGTTAAAGGCTTTGGTCATCTTCTGCATGGTGACCATGTCGGGGTTATTCACTGTGGCCACCGTAATGGTGGTCTGCGCGTGGGCGACCCCGACGCTTCCAAGCCCTGCCAACAGCATGATCCATGACGTTTTCATTGTAATGTCTACCCTGGTCATTGATGGATTTCCCGTGGCGGAAAATCGCTTCACTGCGACACACCGACCTGTTCTTTATTGTCATTTGGTGTCATTCGCATCATTGCCACATCGTTAAGCAGTAATGCATTTCAGGCAAGCAGGTCGCTTTTTAAATAAACCAGCAAAAACAAACAATTAAAAAAACATGGACCAATTGATAGGCTTGGGTAGAAAAACAACATCACCATCGACCGACGAATGTCTCCCCCACCCGGGGCAACTTTCAGGCGGCAAAAATGACAAAAAATGATAGATAGCAGTATCGGCCGCACGAAAACGCAGTGCCTGCGACGGCCCTTTTGAACGGATACCCGACAACGCCATGGCGAAGCCCATATCAACTGGCAGGGTGCGGTTAAAGGATGTCGCCATCGCCGCCGGCGTCAGCCCGATTACCGTCTCGCGTGCCTTTAGCGCGCCCCACCAGCTGCATCCGCAGACACGTCAGCATGTGCTGGAAACCGCCCGCGACATGGGCTATTTACCGCGCCCGCGCCAGCCCGTTGAGCCCGCAGCCGGGCCCCGACGCTGCGTCATTGGCGTTATCAATCCGCAGCTCGACAACCCCTTTTTCCATGAGCTGGCATGCGCTTTGGCGCAACTTGGCCAGGCGCGTCAAATGGATGTGCTGATCATGGACTCCCGCGACTCATCGGTTCAGGAAGCGGCGGCCGTCGACCGGCTGATTGCCTGCGGTGTGGACGCCATCATCCTGACCGTCATCTCTGCTGACAGGCGCTACCGGCCAGGCTATTTCGAGCGTCTGGAAAAGGCAGGCATTGCGGTTATCCTGATGGACCGCGAGGTAACGGCGCCCCATCACGGCGGCGTGTATATCGACAATCTCGACTGCGGCTATCAGGCCGGGCTATGGATGCGCCAACAGCCGGTCGAGCGGCTTTTGATCCTGTCTGGGCCGTCGGAGTCGATGATCACGATCGGGCGGGTATCGGGCATTCGTGAAGCGCTGGCCGGCAGCGCCATCAGCCTTGAAGTGCACTACGGCGGTTTTTCCATGGCACCCACCGAGCGCTTTCTGGATGAGCGGCTCGACCGGCCTTCGCTGCCTGACGCCCTGATCGGCATCAACAATCAGATCACGCTGGGCATTCTGACCGCCTATCGCCGGGCCCGGCTGGCGCTGCCCGAACACGCCGGCGGGCCACGCCTTTTGTGTATCGACGGCATTCGGCATGCCGAACTGCTGGATGTGGCCATCCCCTCGATTCGCCATGACCTGGTGACCATGGCCACCCAGGCCATGGATCTGGTCGAGGATGCCCTGCACGCCGGCAGCCGCCAGGGCACCCGCCAGATCGTGCGAAGCCGGCTTCAGCTGCCCGACGACCGCGCCTGAGCGCTACGACCCGACTCAGGGCCGCGACGGCGCATCGCCTCCCTCCGACGCAGCGTCCGGTGGCGCCTGCGCGTCTTCTTCATCACGGGATTCGGGTGGTGCCGCCATCACGTCAGGGTCCTCGCGCGACACGGGCGCGGCCGACCCGCGCAGATGCTCCAGCAGGCCATCAATGTTTTCCAGATGGATACTGGTGCGCGGCACGGCCAGATCAAAACCCTCCTCATCCATGCGCCGCTTGAGACGCAGATTGAACTCGCGGGCCACTTCCCACTGCATGACCGGTGCCGTGCGAAAGCGGGCCCGCACGATGGCCGAGCCTTCGGTAAAGCTCTCCACGCCCTGCATCTCGAGCGCCGACCAGATCTTGAAGCGAAACAGCGGATCATTGCGCATTCCGCCGGCGGTCTCCTCGATCATCTCGATGGCCCGGTCGATGGTCATGCGCTGAGGCACGCGCACCCGGAACATGGCGTAGCCGAACTCGCGCGAGTAGTTCTGCACTGCCTTGATCTGACTAAAGGGCACCGAGTGGACGATGCCGTCCAGATCGCGCAGGCGAATGGTGCGCAGACTAAGCTTTTCGACCGTGCCCAGGTTGCCGCCCACATCGACGAAATCATCGATGGCCAGGGTGTCCTCCACCAGAATGAAGATGCCGGTAATCAGATCCTGCACCAGCGTCTGGGCACCAAAACCCACTGCCAGACCGATGACACCGGCACCGGCCAGCAGCGGTGTCACGTTCACACCCAGATTGGCCAGCGCCACGATCGAGCCGATCACCACGATGGTGACAAACACCACGTTGCGCATCAGCGGCGTGATGGTCTCGGCCCGTGCCCGGCGCGCCCGCCCGCGCTGGGAGCGCGACGTTGAGGTCATGGCGCGGTGGATCGCCGTATCGGTAAGAATCCAGACCAGCCAGCAGACCAGCACCGTCAGGCCGATACTGAACAGAGGCTGCGCGATACGCTCGCCCACCCCGCCGGTTCGCCCGAGGTTCAATATCGAAAAGCCCCAGGTCTGTGCGGCGCATTCGGCGAAGATGACCCAGCACCCCAGATGCGCCAGCACATAGCCAAATCGCGTCAGACGGCGGGTATAAAGCGACCGCCGCGGGCGCTGGCGTACCTGCTGGCTGCTGCGTCGCAAAAGGCCGGTCACGATCAGCGTCACGATCATGAGCGCGGCCGTCAAAAGCGCCCGGGCAAACACCGAGCGCACATCGCCGCTGTAGGTCAGGATGGCCAGCAGCGAGGCGGCCACGATCAAAAGCGCCGGGATATGCCAGACCCTGCCCAGCACCTGAATCAGATCACTGACCGCGCCCCCCTGCTGACGCTGGCTCAGCGGCCGATTGCGGATCAGATGTCGGATCGGGCGACGAAAGCGCACCACGAAAAAGCCGGTCAGTACGACCGCCGTGATGTTGACCACCTCGGCACTGAAGCCGGCCAGATCACTGCCGAGCGCCTCGGTGAGCAGGGTTGCGTTAAGGGCGTCGCCCAAAGCGGCCACGCTGCCGATATAGAAAAGCGGCCACGCCGCCTGCTGTCGCAGCAGGCGCAGCGCCGTGCGGCGATGCCCCCAGGAGAACAGCGAGAAAACAACCTCGCAGACCGAGGCGAACACCATGCCACAAAGCGCCGCCCAGCCAAGCGTGGTCGCCAGGGTCATGCCGGGTGTGGGGCCCATGCGAAAGGTGATCGCAAGCGTACCGGCAAAGGCGACACCCATGGGCAGAAGCCGTCGCAGACAGTAGCGCATCAGTACCACGGCGGTGGGCTGTTCGGGCAGGCGCAGTGCCACCCCATAGTGCTTGCCCACGGCGCGGATCAACGCATAAAGCAGCACCCCTGCAATCAATTGCACTGCCAGCGTGATCAAAAAGTCGCGCAGCAGTATCCAGCGACTGCCGTGCTCGCCAAAGCGCTCGGACAGATCATCCAGCGCACTGTCGGCATTGTGCTGCCAGCTCTGGACCAGACTTCGCCCCTCGCCCTCCTGGCCGGTGACCTCCTCGAAGGTGGCTGCAAGCGCCCCCAGAAGGCCACGCCCTGTGGCGCCCGGCGGTCCCTGCGCGTCGTCGCTGTCGATACGGGCCTGGCTTGCCTCCCTGAGATCCCGCAGCCCCTGCAACAGCGAATCGCGCTGCTCACTGTTTTCAAGCGTCGAGATCAGTTGATCGAGCGAGTCACGAATCTGTTCGGGAGAGGCCTGCTCGCTGCTGCCAGAACCGTCGCCGCTGCCGGACCCCAGTCCGGCAAGCTCGGCGGCCGAGCCATGGGCCTGTGGCACCGCCGCCAACAAAATCAGCATCAGTGTGAATATTGCGCCCAGTCGGCGCATGGCTGTCAGCGGCCAAAGCCCTGTTATCGCCTGCATTGCCTGATAGTCCTTTCGATCCAACCGGCAGGCAGCGTGACCTGGTCGGGCCCGGCTCACAAGTGGCGGGCATCAATGGCGGTGACAACAACACGGTTCGCCGCCATTTCCTTCACCCGACAAACGCCCCTCAAGGGCAGTCGCGACCAAAAAGCGGCACACCGGGGCCGGTCAGACCGGAAAACGGTTGAAAAAATATTGACGCTGGCCCATCATACCCGGCCATTAAATTTGGCTGACCAACATCTTTCCGGAGCGCGCCATGAAAGCAGGCATCCATCCCAAGTACCGCACGGTGATCTTTCACGACACCAATGCCGATACACACTTCAAGATTCGTTCGACAGTAAGCACTGGCGAGACCATCGAATTTGAAGGCGAGACCTATCCGCTGGTACGTCTGGATATTTCCTCTGCATCGCACCCCTTCTATACCGGCCAGCAGCGTCAGGCCAGCTCTGAAGGTCGTGCAGCACAGTTCCGTCGTCGCTTTGGCAACTTCGGTACGCGCAACAACGCAGAGTAAGACCCCGGGCGCGCTTCGCCCGTGTCATACGGCCTCGTTCGAGCCGATATTTCGAACACTGCAGCGCTCCTGTATGCCCGAAAGGCTTTCTTTCGGGCGTCAGGGCTGCCCTGCCCGACCCCGCACGACCAGCATCTCTCCCCGTCAGACCCCTTGTGACATAAATCAGGCTGAATCACGTATCCGGGCATGAACCTGCCATGGACGCTATTGTCTTATTATCAGCCATTTTGATTCAGCCACTACCCGTGAGGAGTGTTTACATGGCAGATCAAAGTTATAACGCCGCCTGGCGCATGGCCGAAGAGATGAAGGCACGCGCGCGAGGAGCACAGCCCTCCCGCCAGCCCGGCGCCCTGAAAATGCTGGGTGCGTGGATGATCTTCGGTATTCTCCTGATGCTTGGCAGCGTACTGGCCCTGTTCTTTATTCTGCTGGGCTGGGCCATGATGCCGCTGGTGCGCCACCGCATGAAAAAACAGGCAGGCCAGCAGGGCCAAACCTGGCAGGGCCATACCGCAGCGTCTGACGGTCACGCCACGCTGGAAGGTGAATACGAGATTCGCCGCGACGCTCAAAAGCGCTGATCGACACTGTTTTGTCACTTAAAAAGCCGGCTCAGCCGGCTTTTTTGATGCCCCTGCCCCGTGACGCACTCTGCCGCCCTTGAATTGCCGCTGACACGACCCGATGTCCTACATAATGAGCCTGCTAATGATATGCTGGCGGCAGTGCTTTCCCGTGATTTTCAGAGGCCACCATGTCCCTACTTGCCAATACCCGCCTGTCCGTACTGGATCTGGCGCCCGTGCGTCAGGGCGGCGCCATCGCCGAGACGTTCGATAATACGGTGACGCTGGCGCGTCATGCCGAGTCGCTGGGCTTTCACCGTTTCTGGCTGGCTGAACACCACAATGCAGCCGGTATCGCCAGCGCCGCCACCTCGGTGCTGATCGGTCATGTGGCGGGCGCCACCTCAACCATCAGGGTCGGTTCCGGCGGCATCATGCTGCCCAATCATCCGCCGCTGATAGTGGCCGAGCAGTTCGGTACGCTGGCCACCCTCTACCCCGACCGTATCGATCTGGGTCTGGGCCGCGCGCCCGGCACCGATGGCGCCACCATTGCCGCCCTGGGCCGCAATCCGCAAAGCGGTGTGAGCGATTTCCCGCAGCAGGTGGCAGAGCTTTCCCGCTATCTGGGCGATGAGCAGGCCGGTCAGCGCGTCAGTGCGTGGCCGGGCCAGGGCACCCACGTACCGCTCTGGCTTCTGGGCTCCAGCGGCTACAGCGCTCAGCTCGCCGCACACCTGGGACTGCCGTTTGCCTTTGCCGGGCAGTTCGCGCCGGGCTACATGATGGAGGCGCTGCGGCTGTATCGCACCAATTTCCAGCCCTCCAGCGTGCTTGATGCCCCCTATGCCATGGTCGGCATTCCGGTGGTTGCTGCAGACAGCGATGAAGAGGCGCAGTATCAGGCCACGACCCAGCAGCAGAAGTTTTTGTCGCTGATCCGCGGCCGTCGTATCCAGCTGGCGCCGCCGGTACGCGAAATGGACTGGAGCCCGCACGAGCAGGCCGCCATCGCCAACAACCTGGGCGCCTCCATCGTGGGTGGACCGGACACCGTTCGCCGTGAGCTCGAAGCCTTTATCGAACGCACGGGCGCCGATGAGGTAATGATCAACTCGGACTTTTATGAGCACGCCGACCGGCTGCGCAGCTACGAGATTCTTGCCGATCTTCGGTCGGGCCGACGCTAAGCGACCCGACCGAATCCGTGTGCGTCAGGCCGGTGTGCCTGACGCCCCCGCTTTCTCCCGGGCCGCCAGCGCCCGGTTGATCATGAACACCATCACCGCGATACCCGCACCCGCCAGGTCAGTCCAGAGCCCCGGGAAGATCAGCATCAGCGCGCCCGCCAGAGACAGCAGTCTCATGGCCATGTTAACCCGCGTCCATAGATAGCCCTCGGCGGCGATGGCCAGCAGCGTCACGCCTGCCACACTGGTCACCAGCACCATCAGGATATTGGTGATCGTGGAATCGATCATCAGCATTTCATGGGCAAACACGAACATGAAGGGCACCACGAATCCGGCAATCGCCAGCTTCATGGCCTGAAAGCCCGTGGCATTGGGCGAGCCGCCGCTGATACCGGCGCCGGCATAGGCGGCCAGCGCCACCGGCGGGGTAAGGTTGGCAAAGATGCCGAAATAGAACACAAACATGTGCGCCACGAACACGGCCGTCTCATTACTGCCCGAAAGCTCACGAAACAGCGGCAGGTTGAGCAGAATCGGCGCGGCCATGGTGCTGGTGATGATATAGGTCGGAATGCTGGGCAGCCCCATGCCCAGCACGATGGAAGCCAGCATGGTCAGAAGCAGCGTGACCATCAGCTGCAGGGTCGGACTCGGGATCTGTGAGCCCAGCGCCACCACGGCATCGGCCGCCTCCAGCGCGATGCCGGTCAGTGTGGCGACCCCCACGATGATGCCTACCGCCCCGCAGGCCACGGCCACCGGAATGGCGTTGCGAATGCCGCCTTCCATGGCATCGACGCAGTCGCGCGCGGTCATGGTTTCGGCCACGATACCCTTGCTGGCACGCAGCGCGTTGATGATGACCGGTACCGCAATCACCGCCAGCAGCCAGAGCCGCTCTGTGGCAATGGCCGGCATCCCCCGCCCCATGATCAGCCCTTCCAGCTGTGGCTGAAAAATCAGTGCCAGAAGAATCAGCGACACCCCGATCACCACGCGGCGTGTGCCGCAGATCAGCACTGTGGCACCGATCGACCAGAAGGCGGCAAAAAACGGTGCGCGCCCGTCAGCCAGCAGCCAGATCAATACCGCCATGGGCACCAGTAGATGCCCGCGCTCGACCATGACGGCCCGCACCGGCGAAAGCTGATCGCGCGGGATTCCCTTTAGACCGTTGCGCAGGGCGCGCAGATGTACCTGGATCAGCACGCCCAGATAAAAAAGCAGCGCCGGGATGATGCCGGCCATCATGACCTGGGTATAAGGCACCGACAGCACCTCGGCCATGATAAACGCCGCCGCGCCCATGATCGGCGGCAGGATCTGCCCGCCCACGCTGGCGGCCGCTTCCACGGCGCCGGCAAAGTTGGCCTTGTAGCCGGTCCGTTTCATCAGCGGGATGGTAAAGGCGCCGGTGGTGACCACGTTGGCAATTGCCGAGCCGTTGATCGAGCCCAGAAACCCGCTGGCAATGACGGCCACCTTGGCCGGCCCGCCGCGGGAATGACCCGCCACCGCCAGCGCCAGATCGTTAAAGAGCTGACCCAGCCCCGACTTGCCCAGAAAGGCCCCAAAGAGAATGAACAAAATGATATAGCTGGCCGATACGGCAATCGCCGAGCCCAGCAGGCCTTCGGTGATGTAAACCAGATGCGACATCAGCTGGCGGCCGATCGCCATCAAAATATTCGGATTGAGTTCGGGGTAAAAGGAGAGTCTGGCGTAGATGCCATAGGCCAGAAAGGCCGTGGCCAGCAGTGTCAGCCCCCAGCCGGTCACACGCCGAGTGGCGTCCAGCACCAGCAGGATGGCCACGATGCCGATCACCATGTCCAGATCCGTGATGCGCCCGGCGGCCAGGATAATTCGCTGGGTGGACACAATCATGTAAATCCCGATGCCCAGTGCCAGCAGTGCCAGGATTACATCGCGAATCGGTACGCGGTCGCGCGCACCCTTGCGAGTAAAGGGATAGAGCACAAAGGCCAGGGCCATCAGCGTATAGAGGTGAATGCTGCGCTGCTGAATATCGATCAGCGGCCCGGCCGTCGAGGTATAAAGATGAAAGAGGGCCAGCGCCACGCCCAGCCACGTTACGACTCGGGCGAAATGGCGCGGCAGACTGTGACGTATGGCGCTTTCGCGGTCATATTTTTCCAGCAGTGCCGGGTCCAGCGCAGCGCTGTCGTCCCTGCCTGCCAGGCCACCGGTCAGCTCGGCGCCGTCATGCTTGTCACCCGAAGCGTCACGGCTATCCGCTTTTGTGTTCATGCTGTTGTCTCCGTACTGACCCGGGGCCCAGCTACTCCCCGGTCATCCGGTACCACCAGGGGCGCCACAGGGCGCCCATGACCATCACGGGTGGCAGCCGTTGTTGTTGGAATCTCAGGACAGGCGCCGCCCCGAGCGCGGCCAGATCGAAGCAGTACCCGCCATATGCCATGCGATAGTGTTCCCGGGCGGCGGCCTGAACCAGCAGAGGGTCTACCGGGCGATCGATGTCATCCAGTACAACCCAGCCCTTTTCGACATGGCTGGCACGGCCGATATCCGGCACGCCGGCCCCGAAGGTCTTGAAGCGGCTGCGCACCACGCGAATCCCGCCCCGGGACAGCTCAAAGGTTTCGATCCAGTCCTCACGCTCTACCGAATGCTGCCAGCGCAACGAAAAGCGTGTGCCATCATCACCGGAAAACACATAGCGCCGCTCAAGCGTGTCTTCGCCGGTCAGTTCGCTGACCACCAGCCAGGACCGGGGCCAGCAGAACACCAGCACGACGACAAGCGCGTACAATACAAGCCATCCGTGACGACGCCGCACGCGCTCGCTCAGGTCGCGTCGCTGTCTGCGTCGCTACCCTCGGCGTCGTTTTGCGCCGCACTTGCCTCGCGACTGTCGTAATAACGCTGCGCACCGGGATGCACCGGCAGGACCAGATCCTGATCCAGCGTATCGGCGCCTACCTCACGCAGGGCACCCACGGCCACCTGACCGGAACCGAGATACTCGTCAAAGCGACGCGCCAGTTCTTCGGCCACATCGTCACGCATGCTGGCCGGGGCGATCAGAAGGTTGCGGATGGCCACGGTGTTGACCGGCTCGGAGAGGTTATAGCGCTCGGCAGCATTGGCCGGAATGGTGTAGCTCTGATAGTAGGGGTAGTCGTCCATCAGCGTCCGGGCGATATCGCCGTCGATGTTGACGAACTTGATGTCCCGACTCTGCATCAGCCCGGTGATGTTGCTGTTGGGAACGCCCGAGGTGAAAAAGGCGGCATCCAGATTGCCGTTGCTCATTTCGGTGACGCTGTCGGCATAACCGGTATGACTGACGCGCGCCAGATCGTCGTACTCGAGACCGGCAGAGGACAGGGCGATTCTGGCGCTGGCCTCTACGCCGGACCCCACCTGACCGACGCCGATACGCTTGCCGGCCATGTCTTCGATGCTGTCGATACCGCTATTGCCAAGCGCCACGACCTGCACCACGTTGGGATACAGCCCGGCGATGGCGGTAATGTCGGCGGCATTGCCTTCAAACTGGTTCTGACCGTTGACCGCGTCATAGGCCACATCGCTCATGACGATGGCCAGCTGATTCAGGCCGTCCTGAATATTCTGGATGTTCTGCACCGAGGCACCGGTGGAGACCACCTGGACGTTACGCACCAGCGGACTGGCTTCAAGCACGGACTTCAATGCACCGCCGAGCGCATAGTAGGCCCCCGAGGTGCCCCCGGTACCAAACACCACCTGAACGGGATCTGCTGTCGCCTCGCCTGCGTTGTTCTGGCGGTCGTCGCCCTCCTGCTGAGCGTTCTCGGCGCTGTCCGTCTGTTGATTGTCGCTGTCATCGCCGCAGCCGCCGAGCATCAGCAGGGCCAGCGAGGCCGCTATCAGTCCGCTTTTGTAATTCATGGTGTTTATCCCCTGATCCATTGGTCTCGTACGCTTTTGTTCATCGAGCGCTGTCGTGCGACGCCAATGTATACAGGGGCAAAGGCGTAATACAACGTGCCCAACACCTGACAGGCATTGGGCACGGCATCCATTGGTCGCATTGAAAAAATCAGAACTTCATGTCACGACCTCGATGCATTAATTCACGAAGTCGTCGATGAGCTCGGCCAGCCGCTGCGGCATTTCCATCGGCAGCAGGTGCCCGTGATTGGCAATCACCTCAAGGCGCGGTGAGGCGAACTGACCCAGTACCAGGGCCTTCTGGGTCTGCGGCGGCAATGAGGGGTCCCGGTCGCCTACAACGATCAGCGTCGGGCAGTCCAGCACCCCCACCTCGGCCGAGAAGTCTTCGCGGCTGCCGTGACGCGGCCAGGCCTGCCAGGCCTCGGGCGAGGCGCGCATGGCATCTTCCACGGCGTCACGATAGCGCGCCGGCGACAGGGGCTGTGCGATCGCACCATCGATAAAGGCCTCGGCCTGCTCACGGCCGTGATCAAAGGCCTGCTGAAACTCGCGCTCCTCGTCACTGACCGGCTGCGGACCGGCCGGTGCCGGCGCCACCAGCACCATTGAAACCAGCCATTTCGGGCGTCGGGCCGCCAGCACCATGGCCACCTTGCCGGAAAACGAGTGGCCTACCAATACAACTCGCTCAAGTCCCATTGCCTCGATGGTCTGTTCCACCTGGTCGGCCATGGCACGGGTATCGAATCCATCGCGGTCGGCGGCATCGCCAAATCCCGGCATATCCAGCGCAACGCAGCGATGCGCCGGTCCCAGATGTTCGATAACCTCCAGCCATTCGCGGTGGGAATTACCGAAAAAGTGCATCATGACCAGTGCGGTCTCGCCCCGGCCACGATCGATCAATGGCAGCATGTTGTCTCCCTGATACACGCATGAAATATTCATGCTGAGCATAGCTGGCGTTATTGCACATGACAGCGAGCGATTGTCGATGACCGCACAGGCATGTCTATACTGAGGCTCATGTCCGACAACTCCCGGTAATGCCGGTCCCCCCTCGAACGGTTATGGAGGATGCATACCCATGGATACCAGCGGTTATATTGTCGCCAGTGACAGCGCCATTATCGGCATTGGAGAAACGATCAACGAAGCGGCCGAACAGGCGCTCGAGTGGAGTGATGACTACGATGGCGTCGAGGCGCTGATCGCGGATATGGAAAGTGATCTTGAAAAGGCGCACGAGGAGGATGGCAAACCCTATGTGCGCCGTGCGACCGCAGCACTCATCGAGGCCGTCGAGAAAGGCGGGACCCCGGAGCAGTGGACCATCGTCGACAACGTGGCCTGTACCGCCGAGGAAGCCATAGAGCACAACAGCTAGGCCGTTTACCGGCGCTTCCCGGCGCCGCCCTACAGAAGCCGGCTGATACCCGGCATGCCACCCAGCCATTTCTGGGCCCGGGCCAGCAGAGTGCCGGGTTCCTTGTGCAATCGGTGCGTTTCGTTGTTCTCGTTCACGGTCAGCCAGGAGAGCTGACCCTGATCATCGCGCTCGACCTTGAAGCTGCTGGCCGGGCTCAACGCTCGTTCGATGACCTCGTCAAGTTCTGCCACCAACCCATCGTGCTCGACCCGTAGTCCCATCTCGTTGTTCCACCAGGTCGAGCGTGGATCGATATTGAAAGAACCGATAAAAAGTCTTTTATTGTCCATGACCATGGCCTTGCCATGCAGGCTGGAGGCCATGATGCCGAAATGGTGCTTGCGTCGCCGGCGCGGTTTGTAGCCGTGTCGCAACTCATGCATATGCGCGCCCTTTTCAAGATAGCGTTGCCGCCAGGGCGCATAGCCGCCGTTGACCACCGGGGTGTCACTGGCCTGCAGGGAGTTGGTTAATACGGTGACCTCCACTCCCCTGTCCAGTAGCGCTTCAATATCGATGACGTCACGCTCACTGGGCACAAAATAGGCCGAGACAATTTTGATGTGGTGCTGCGTCTGCGCCACTATCGCGCCCAGGGCAGGCCCCATGATCAGCTCGCGGGATGGGTAACCCGGCTGACAGGGCTTGTCGGGGTGATCCCAGTACAGTTCGCCGTCGGCCTGAACCAGCTCGCCCAGCCCCTCTTCCAGTGCCCGCTTCTCACCATGATGAATGGGCAAAAAGGCAGAGTCCGCCAGCTCCTCGCCGGACAGCTTGCGCTTGAGTTCATCACGCAGCGCCTGCCAGTCACGACCCGGGGTTTCCGGAACCAGAGAGGTCAGCGTGCGCACACAGTGACCGTGCCAGTATTGGCTGAAGCATTCGCGCATCTGCTCGGCAACGTGACCGTCTGCCACCAGCATGTCGAGGTCGGCGAAATTGTATTCGCTTTTGGTGATGAAATAGTCATCGCTGAGGTTGCGCCCGCCTGCGACCCCTACCACGCCATCCACCAGCCAGAGCTTGTTGTGCATGCGCCGATGCGACTGACGAATGGTCAGCCCCATGGCGAGTCGATGGCTCCAAGTATAGCGACGCCAAAAGGTTGCCGGGTTGAAAAGGCGCACGTCGATATTGGGGTGGGTCTGCATGGCACGCAGCATGCCCTGCACGCTGATGGCGCTCATGTCATCGACCAGCATCCTGACGCTGACGCCGCGCTCGGCGGCAGCCAGAAGCTCGGCCATCAACACCTGGGTGGTGGTGCCGTCCTCAAGGAGATAGCTCAGGCTGTCGATGCTGTATTCAGCGTAACGAGCCAGATGCGCACGCACTTCAAAGGCATCAAGACCATCGGACAGCAGGCGCATGCCGCTGCTGCTTTCCGAGGGCGGCCCGTACTGTTTCGCCCAGCGCGCCAGCGCACTGGAACTCATATCATTGGTCATGGAAGGACTCATGGTCACGTCGCTTGAGCGACCGATTGCGGTAATAGCGACGCAGCAGGGCGGCATAGAGCGCTGCCACGAGCATGGCCACCAGGACCAGGCCCTGGCACGGACGTTTCAGATGTTCAGGTAACAGGGTCTCAAAGAGCACGATCAGAATAAAGCCGATCATCTGGGTCGCAATGGCCAGGATACGAGGGGTATCACGACGTCGAGCGCGCAAAGAGCGGGAATCGGGCATGAAAATCACCGGCAACGACATGGATCAGAAAGCACCGCCGGGCATGCCGGCCGGTCCAAGTTTAACGCATGATGGAAAAAACGAATGGAACTCCTTGATAGCGCCATGACCGCCCTGTCCGCCGGGCAACTGTTCACGGCCTGCGCCACGATAACGCTGCTGGTCGCGCACCTCATCAGCCCCTTGGCACGCTCTGTCACAACGCGCTGGGCACTGGGGGCGCTGATTGTCTGGCCGGTCGGCGCCTGGCTGTGGTCATGGCCCTTTCAAAGCATGTCCCTTCGCACGCTACCATGGCCGGGAGACCATGGCACGGGCGTCGCCGCCGGTGGCCTCGCTGCCCTGTTGACCTGGACGGTGTGGTACTGCCGAAAGCGCCCCGTATCCAACAAAAGACTCTGCACGCTGATCATGATGGCAAGCGGGCTCTGGTGGGGGCTGGATCAGTGGCGATCAGAACTGTCTTCGCCGCTGCCCGACACCCTGCCTGCGCTGACGCTTGAATCGCTTGACGGTCATTCGGTGACGCCGACCGATGATACATCGCCGCGCTATCTTCTACTGTGGCGCAGCGACTGCCCACCCTGTCGGCAGTGGCTCGAAAGACTGGCCGGCCGGCCGGCGGACCATCGCCCGGCACTGGCGCTGATCAATCAGGGAGAGCCTCTTCTGGGCGTTATCCGCTATCTCGACCAGCATCCCGATCAGCAGCTCGAGCTGGAAAACACGGCACTGCTGCTGGACCCGCGCCAGCGCCTGCTGGCCCTTACCGGAAGCCAACGCCTGCCGGTGCTGCTGCACGTCGGGCCAGACAGGGCGCTGACGCGCGTTGATGATCTGTCTACCCTGTTTGCGGCACAGACGCCGTAACCCATGCCCACATCAACGTCCCGCCGGCCGTCTCTTTTGGTTAAGATAGGCACCCTTTCCAGGGGTCATGGCTGACGCCATGGCGCGCCGATGGCCCACGGCAGTTCATCTCCAGTCGATGACCGATCCAAATCTGTACCCGCGCGCCCGAGAGGCGATATTTTCGAGGCATCATGAGCAATTTTATTACCGGTCAACGCTTCATCAGTGACGGCGAAACCGAGCTGGGGCTTGGCACCATACTCAACTGCGATGCGCGCAGCGTGACGGTCCTGTTTGCCGCCAGCGATGAAACCCGAACCTACAGCGTGCGCGAAGCCCCTCTGACCCGCGTGGTGTTCGGGCGCGGCGACCGCATCGACACCGACGACGGCCAGGTTCTGGTGGTCAGCGAGCTGCGCGACGAGGGCGGCCGCATCACCTACATCGGCCGGGACGACAACGGCGAGCGCGAGCTTCCCGAATCGCGCATCAGCGATCGCATGCAGTTTCATCAGGCCCGCGACCGTCTACTGACCGGTCAGATCGATCGCAACGATGCCTTCAACCTTCGCTACCGCAGCCTTCAGCATCTGGCCCGCATCGAGCGCCACCCGGGCTTCGGCCTGTCCGGACCGCGTATCGATCTGATTCCCCATCAGCTCCACATTGCCGATGATATCGCCAGCCGCCGCCTGCCGCGTGTCCTGCTGGCCGACGAAGTCGGTCTTGGCAAGACCATTGAAGCGGGGCTGGTGCTGCATCGCCTGCTGCTGACCCAGCGCGTCGAGCGCGCCCTGATTCTGGTCCCGGACAGCCTGACACATCAGTGGCTGGTCGAGCTTTTGCGCCGTTTCTCCATCGAGGTCACCCTGCTTGACGAGCAGCAAAGCCAGGCGCGCGGCGGCGACGGCAATCCGTTTGAATCCGCGCAGCTGGTGCTGGCCAGCCAGCAGTGGCTTTTTGCCAATCCCGAGCGTCAGAGTCAGGCACAGGCCTGTGCCTGGGACATGCTGATTGTGGACGAAGCCCAGCATCTCGAATGGGACCCGGAAACCGGTGGTGACGCTGGCTATCAGTGCGTCGAGGCGCTGGCCACCCAGCGTACCGGGCTGCTGCTTTTGAGCGCCACGCCGGAGCAGATGGGCGACGTCAGCCACTTTGCTCGCCTGCGCCTTCTGGACCCCGAGCGCTATCACGACATTGACGCCTTTCGCGCCGAGCAGCGCGGTCACGCAACGCTTGCCAAGGCGATCGAGGCTCTTGAGCAGCTGCCGTCACAGGCGCAGCACCGTGACACCCTGCACGCCATCATCGAAGACGACCCGCAGGCGCTGACCCTGCTGGAGAATCTGATGCAGCCCGGCAGCGATGAACAGCTCTCGCTGCGGGAATCCCTGCGCCGCGTGCTGCTCGACCGCTACGGCATCGGCCGGGTCATGTTTCGCAACAGCCGCCGCCACGTCAGCGGCTTCCCGGTGCGCCGCCTGCACGTCAGCGAGCTGGAAAACCCGGGCGCCTATCGCCGTATCGAGCAGCGCATCCATCGCGATGAGGACTATCTGGACAGTCTTTTGATCGAAACCGGGCTGGACTATCCAGAGATCCTGCTTTATCCCGAGGCCACCTTTGAGGCGCGCCGGCAGGAGACTCAGGACGATGACCGCTGGTGGCGCTTCGACCCGCGCATGACCTGGCTTCGTGAGTGGCTCAAGGCCCATCCCGGCGAGAAGGCGCTATTGATCTGCCACTACGGCGAAACCGCCCGCGAGCTGGCCGCCGGTCTGCAGGTCCTGACCGGCCTGCATGTCCCGGTCTTTCATGAAAACATGACGCTGATCGAGCGCGACCGTGCCGCCGCCGCCTTTGCCGAGGCCGAGGATGGCAGCCCACTGTTGATCTGCTCTGAAATCGGCTCTGAAGGGCGCAACTTCCAGTTTTGCCATCACCTGATCATGTTTGATCTGCCGCCCCACCCTGATCAGCTGGAACAGCGCATCGGACGTCTGGACCGTATCGGCCAGCAGCACGATGTCGAGATTCACCTGCCGGTCATGGACGGCAGCCCGAACGCTGCCCTGCTGCGCTGGTATCAGGAAGCGCTGGCGGCCTTTGAGGCGCCCAGCGGTCTGGGCAGCGTGATCAGCGATGCCCAGGGCGATGCCCTGTTTGATGCATTGCTGGACGAAGAAGCACTTGAAGAGGTCATCGAGGCCTCGCGCGCTCTGGCAGTACAGACGCGCCAGGAGCGTGAGGCCGGGCGCGACCGCCTGCTGGGCTGGAGTTCGTTTGATGCTCACCATGCCAGCGAGATGATCGAAGCCGTCCAGTCGCTTGATGATGATGCAACGCTTGATCGCTATCTCGACCAGGCACTGGACGTGTTCGGCATCGACACCCGGGAAACGGACGAAGGTCTGACCTATCTGCATCCGGGGTCTCACATGGTCGACGGCATGCCCGGACTGATCCGTGGCGAGGAAGGCTTTACCGCCACCCGCTCGCGAGCGCGCGCCCTGGCACGCGATGACCTTCAGCGTCTGTCCTGGGAGCACCCACTGGTACGCGAAATGCTCTCCCGGGCCACCAACGAGAGCATGGGCAATACGGCACTGGCACTGCTGGCCCATCCGTCCATTCCGGGCGGGCGCTTCATGCTGGAAGCCATTTTCCGTACGCGCACCAGTGCGCCGAAGGCGCTGCACGTCAATCGCTTTTTCCCGCCTGCCACGGTACGCGTTCTGCTCGATGAATCGGGCCAGGTGCTCTCTGACAAGGTCTCCTTCGGGGGGCTGGCGAAGAACCTGCGCCACGTTAAAAAAGGCGTGGCCCGCAACCTGATCCGGGAACGTCAGCAGCAGCTGCGCGAGCTTTTTGATCAGGCCGAACAGCAGGCCGAGGCAGAATTGCCGGCACTGGTGGATGAGGCACGGGGCCGGATGACGACCCAGCTGACAGAAGAAATCGATCGACTCGAGGCGCTGGCACAGCGCAACCCGGACGTGCGCGCCGAGGAGGTCGAGATGCTGCACCAGGAGCGCCTGGCCCTTGAAGAGGCCATCGCCGGCACCCGTTTGCAGCTTGATGCCGTGCGCGTGATCGTGACCGTCGACCCGCAGTAGCGCGGGTCGTACGTGGTGGCTGAAGTCGCGCCGCTCAGGCGGCGCGACGCTCGATGGCGGTCAGCGCCTTTTCAAGGGTCGGGTAGTCAAACTGGAAACCGGCCGCCTCGAGTCTTGCCGGCACCATGCGTGCCCCGGTCAACAGCAGCTGCGACATTTCTCCCAGCCCCATCGATATCACGCCCCCCGGCACGACAAAGGGGGCCGGCCGATTCAGACTGGCCGCCAGCGTGCGGGTGAATTCCGCGTTGGTCACGGGCTGTGGCGCGCCGGCATTCCACGCGCCCTGTATGCCGTCATGCTGGAGCAGAAAGTCGATAATGCGCACCAGATCGTGGCGGTGAATCCAGGGCATGTACTGCCGCCCCTTCCCGAGCCGCCCGCCCACGCCCAGGCGAAACATGGGTCGCATGGGCTTGAGCATGCCGCCATCACGGTCCAGCACCAGTCCGATACGAATGCAGGCCACCGGCATTTGATCCGTGGCCAGTTGCTGCGCTTCTTCTTCCCATTCCCGACAGAGCCTGTGGGCGAACTCATCGTGAGGTGAGGTCTGCTCGGTGACTTCCCGACTGCCCTGATCACCGTAATAACCCATTGCCGAGCCCGAGATCAGCCTTCCCGGCGGCTGCTCCAGACGCTGGCACAGCTCGCCGACATCGCGTGTGGCCTTCACGCGTGACTCGATCAGCTTTTTCTTTTGAGCCTCGCTCCAGCGGCGGTTAAAGATGGGCTCGCCGGCCAGATTGACCACCGCATCCACCTGCTGATCGGCAAAATCGACCGCCGCGGCGCGGGCCATGACGGGGACACCGATGGTGGCATGGGTCTTGTCGGGCTGACGCGACACCACCATCAGCGTGTGTCCCTTTTCATGCCAGTAACGACAAAGCGCCTGGCCGACAAACCCGGTTGCTCCGGTAATTACTATATTCACGTCACTCTCCCCGCCTGATTCATGGAGATCGCGCCGACCGGCATGGCCGATGGTCAAAATCCGAACCGGACCGTTTTGACGTCGACGCGCTTCTGGTACATATAACGTACAAGATTTATTCGGATCACGCCCGATGGCGCCAAAGACGCCGGGACTGAACCCCTTCAGACAATTTGAGGCTTTCGTGGACTTCTTGCACAATATAGCCATCGCTGGCGCCGGCATGGCCGGGCTGGCAGCCGCCCGGGCACTGCAGCAGACAGGAAGGAATGTACAAATTTTTGACAAGGGGCGGCGGCCGGGCGGTCGCATGTCATCACGCTGCAACGCTCATGGCCTGTTCGATCTGGGGGCCCAGTATTTCACCGTTCGCGATCCCGATTTCGCCCGGGTCGTTGCGGATTTCGAACAGCGAGGCATCGTTGCGCAGTGGCCACAGGCCGTGGCGCATGGAGAAAACGGGCAGTGGCAGGTGCGCCATCCCGAGCATCCCCGCTATTCGGGTCGGCCCTCCATGGCTGCACTGACCGATGCCATGGCCGAACCGCTGACCCTGCATCAAAACGTGCGCGTTACCTCCCTGACACGCGAGCCGTCCGGATGGGTGCTCAAGGATCAAAACGGCCACTCTTGGGGAGTATTTGACCATGTCATCGTGGCCCTGCCGGCGCCCCAGGTGGCTGAGTTGCTGGGCAACGACGCAGCCTCCCGATGGGCCCTGCCCGGGATGTCCTCGTGCTGGAGTACGTGGATACACCTTGATGCCCCGTTGAGCATGCCGGCAGGCATCGATACCTGGCACGGCGCCCTGCTTGATGACTCGCCTGTGCTGCGCTGGGCGGCGCGTCAGCAGACTCACCCGGGACAGCAGGACGGCGAGCGCGTGACGCTTCTGGCACACGATGACTGGTCTGATCGACACCTTGAAAAGGCCCCTGCCCAAGTAGCCGACGAGATGGTGAGTGCCTTTCGAAGCTGTTATCCCCGGGCGCTTCCCGATATCAGGGCACAGGGTGCCCATCGATGGCGTTACGCCCAGCCACGCCGACCGATCGATGATCCCGCCGGCTATTTGATCGACCGGTCGCAGGGGCTGTCACTTTGTGGCGACTGGTGCATCGATGGCCGTGTCGAGGCGGCCTGGCAGTCGGGCACCCGCCTTGCTCGGGCCCTATGCCACCCATGAACGCCGGCCGCTGAAAATGGCTGCCCGCTTCAATATTTTGCTGACTCAGGATGAAACCGACATGACAACTGCACTGATCGTACTGGCTCACGGCTCCACGGACAGCCGCTGGCAGGCCCCCTTTGAAACCCTGGAACAGCGCCTCAAGGAACGCATGTCCTCTCCGGTGCGTCTGGCCTACATGGAGCTTTGTGATCCGCTGCTTGAAACGGTAGTACAGGAGCTGCATGCCGACGGGTTTGACAGCATCGATATTCTGCCGCTCTTTTTTGCCGCCGGCCGTCATCTGCGCGAAGACGTGCCGGCACAGCTGGACGCGCTGCGGCGAGACACCCCCGAACTCTCTCTCACCCTTCTGGACCCGGTAGGCCAGCATCCGTCATTTGCAGACGTCGTGGTATCAATCGTGGCAGAGAATCAGCGTGACAGCAGTTGTACAAAGTGAAGTTTGACGTACAACACCTGTGCAAATACTGCTACACTTCAGTTCTACACAGGTTAAATTTATTTGTTCGACCCTGATGGCCAGCGCAATCATGCATACAGGTCGAATAGCTCATTTTCGCAACGTGGACACCTGATACCGTGTTTCCACGTTCCTGCCAGCAGGAACTGCGAAGGAGGCTCTCTTTTACCATGACTGAGAAAGTGGCAAATGCAGTCGGCGGACCGCTCTATCCCATTAGAGAGGTATCACGCCTGACCGGCGTCAATTCGGTAACGCTGCGTGCGTGGGAACGCCGTTATGGGCTGATTCAGCCAAGACGTACTCCAAAGGGGCATCGCCTCTATGCCCGTGAAGACATCGAGCGGGTCGAGCGCATTCTGCAGTGGCTCAACCGCGGCGTGCCCGTAAGCCAGGTCGGCGAGCTGCTCGATCAGGCTTCAAGCGAGACGGCAACTGAAGAAAGCAGTGACCGGTCTTTGGGCACCGAAGAAACGGCACCGGACCATGACTGGGAAGGTCAGCGCCTTGAAGTCATCGATGCTGTTGCCGAATTCGATACCAATCGGCTTGAAAACCTTTTCACCCGAAGCATGGGACTGTATCCGGTCAATACGGCCATTTCACGTCTCTGGCAGCCGGTGGTAGAGCGTCTGGAAGATGTCTGGGCAGATCATGCCACGCCCACGGCACAACGCTGCTTTCTGGAATCGTTTCTGAGAACCCGACTGGGTCTGCGGCTTTATCATGGCAACCATGAAAATACCGAACCCCGCATTCTGATGAGCTATCTACCCGGCGGCTGTGGCGCACTCTGGCAATTATTGTTTGCCTTTACAGCCAGCAGCGCCGGATTTTACATCACACTGTTTGATGGCCCTGTCCCGGTCGGCGAGCTTATCGAAGCGGCCCGCAAAAAGGACGCTCAAACCATCGTCTTGTCCGGTGCCATGGAAGCCGATATCGAAGGTCTTCGTCGCCAGCTCTCACAGGCTGCCTATCAGGGCGTTTTGCCCATCCGCGTTGCAGGGTCGGTCACGCGACAGTTGCACAACATGGATGAAAACAATCTTGGCGCGCTGGACAACGACCCGGCCCGCGCCATCGCACAGCTGAGACTGGCCACTGCTCGTCACGGCTGATGGCGACACCGCCATGAATTGATCGCGACCCGCCCTGAAGGCGGGTCGCTTGCGAAAGGAACAGGGGAATGACTACCGGGCGCCAGCTGGTCTGGTTTCGAACCGACCTGAGATGCGAAGACAATACGGCGCTTTACCATGCGGCACAGCGCGGCCCAGTGATCGGCGTGGTCTGCTGGACACCACAGCAGTGGCGACAGCACGGTCATGGCGACAACAAGCTTGATTTCTGGCATCGCGGCGTCAGGGCCCTGTCCGAACGTCTGGGCAGGCTCAATATTGCGCTGAAGATCATCGAGGCCGAAAGCTTCGACACCCTGCCTGACCGTCTCCTTGAGCTGGCAGACACACTCAATTGTGATGCCCTGCACTTCAACGACGAATACGGTCTCAACGAGCGCCGGCGCGACCAGCACGTCAGCGGGCTATTCCGCGACCATGAGCGGGAAGTGCACCGCTACACCGACCAGGTGGCCTTTACCCCCGGCGAGCTCAAAACCGGTGACGGCAACTATTACAGCGTTTTCACGCCCTTCTACAAGAGCTGGCTTAAAAACATCGGTGCCGACCAGCTTCAGCAGTTCGATGCACCCGAGCGCCAGACCGTGCTCGACGGCATCGACTGCGACGCCCTGCCCGAGCTCAGTGCCGACAACGCCGTGATCAACGCCGATGACTGGCCTGCCGGCGAAGAAGCCGCACAGGACCGCCTTGCCCGCTTTTTGCAAAAAAGAGCGCATCACTATGAGCAGGGCCGTGACTACCCGGCCATGACGGCAACCAGCGGTCTGTCCGCCTGGCTGGCACTCGGCATGATCTCCTGGCGCCAGTGCATCAATGCCGCCGCCGCCAGAAACGGTGGACATCTGGGAGATGGTGACAGCAATCTGCAAAGCTGGATCAGCGAAATTGTCTGGCGTGAATTCTATCAGCATGTGCTGGTGGGCTTTCCCCGCGTTAACTGCCATCAGCCGTTTCAGGAACATACTCGTGCCATGAAATGGCGCGACAGTGATGACGAGTTTCAGCGCTGGTGTGAAGGCAGAACCGGCTACCCGCTGGTCGATGCCGCCATGCGACAGCTGATCACGACCGGGTGGATGCATAATCGACTGCGCATGGTGACCGCCATGTTTTTGAGCAAGCATCTGTTGATAGACTGGCGTCGTGGCGAGGTCTTTTTTCTGAAGCATCTGGTGGATGGTGAGCTGGGCGCCAATAATGGCGGCTGGCAGTGGGCAGCGTCTACCGGAACGGATGCATCACCCTACTTTCGCATCTTCAATCCGACCACACAGTCCAGACGCTTTGACCCGGAAGGTACATTTATTGCAGAGTTTGTGCCGGAACTGGCAGGTGTTGCCGCCAAAAAGCGTCATGCACCCGACGCCGCAACCTGCCAGCAAAGCGATTATCCAGCCCCGATGGTGGATCATCGCGCAGCGCGTGAGCGAGCGCTGGAAGCATTCAAGGCATTGAGTTAAACGTAACTGAAGAGTGGCCCCGGGGCCGTAGGCTTGCACTCCGGCGCTGGCGTGCATTTCGCCACCTCTATCAGTAAACTAGGCGCGCTCCTGTGGGAGACCCTATTCCTTTGATTTCCGGAACATGTCAGTGACCACGCAACACTCCTTTAACCGTGATCAGCTGCTTGCATGCAGTCAGGGCGAACTTTTCGGCCCTGGAAATGCACAGCTGCCGGCACCGAACATGCTGATGCTGGATCGCATCACCAATATTCAGGAAGCAGGTGGCAAATACGGCAAGGGCGAGCTGATCGCTGAGCTGGATATTAACCCTGATCTCTGGTTCTTCCAGTGCCACTTCCCGGGCGACCCTGTCATGCCTGGCTGCCTGGGCCTTGATGCCATGTGGCAGCTGGTAGGCTTCCATCTGGGCTGGCTGGGCAACCCCGGCCGTGGCCGCGCACTCGGATGCGGCGAGGTCAAGTTCTCCGGACAGATTCTCCCGGATGCCGAGAAGGTTACCTACCATATCCATATCAAGCGGGTGATCACGCGGCGTTTGATCCTTGGCATCGCCGATGGCGTTTTGTCCGTGGACGGCCGCGATATCTACGAAGCCAACGACCTGCGCGTTGGTCTGTTCACCTCCACTGCGAATTTCTGATGGGGAGGCTCCCATGCGACGAGTGGTAGTCACTGGCCTGGGCATTGTCTCCTGCCTGGGCAACGATCAGCATCAGGTACTTCAATCCCTGAAGGAAGGCCGTTCGGGCATTCGCTTTCGCGACGAATATGTCGAACGCGGAATGCGAAGCCATGTTGCCGGCGTCGTGGACATCGATCTGGACGCTCTGGTCGACCGCAAGCAGCGCCGCTTCATGGGCGACGCTGCCGCCTACGCCTATGTGTCGATGCAGCAGGCCATCGAGGATGCCGGGCTCGAACCCGACGACGTATCCAACATGCGTACCGGGCTGATTGCAGGCTCGGGCGGTGCCTCTTCCGCCAACCAGGTGGAAGCCGCCGACATCCTGCGCGACAAGGGGCTGCGCCGGGTCGGGCCCTACCGGGTGACCCGCACCATGGGCAGCACCGTGTCGGCCTGTCTGGCCACCCCCTTTGGTATCAAGGGCGTCAACTATTCCATCTCCTCGGCCTGTGCGACCTCGGCCCACTGTATCGGCAGCGCTGTCGAACAGATCCAGCTGGGCAAACAGGACATCGTGTTTGCCGGCGGCGGCGAGGAAGAGCACTGGACCCTGTCATGCCTGTTTGATGCCATGGGCGCCCTGTCCACCAGCTATAACGAGTGTCCTGAAAAGGCCTCTCGTGCCTACGATACGGCCCGTGATGGCTTTGTCATTGCCGGTGGAGGTGCCATGCTGGTGCTCGAAGAGCTCGAACACGCCAGAGCACGCGGCGCGAAGATCTACGGTGAAGTCGTGGGTTACGGCGCCAACTCTGACGGCCATGACATGGTGGCCCCTTCCGGCGAAGGTGGTGCACGCTGCATGCAGCAGGCACTGGCAACGGTCGAGGGCGATATTGACTACATCAATACGCACGGCACCTCGACGCCGGTTGGCGACATGTGCGAGATCAAGGCCCTGCGTGATGTCTTTGGCGAAAAGGTACCCGCCCTGTCCTCGACCAAATCACTGACCGGTCACTCTCTGGGCGCAACCGGTGCACAGGAAGCCATTTATTCGCTTCTCATGATGCAAAACGATTTCATCTGCGCGTCAGCCAACATCGATGAGATCGATCCGGAAGCCAGAGACCTGGATATCGTGACCACACGCCGTGATGGCGTCCGTCTTGACCGGGTGCTGTCCAACAGCTTCGGTTTCGGCGGCACCAACGCGTGTCTGATTTTCCAGCGCATGGCCGACCAGACCTACTGATCGCTGCCGTATTCGATTCGTGATACGCATCAAAAAGGGCGCCCCTTGGGGCGCCCTTTTTTCATGTCCGCTCATCGTCGCTTAAAGCGCGCTGGCAGATGCCTCCTCCAGGGCCGGCCTGGGCACCCCCGAGATACGTGACAGCTGCTGCTCGATCCACTGTTCGACTTCCCGGGTGACTTCATCGGGTTTGCGATCCTTTGTCAAAATAGGTTCGCCAATCACGACGTTGATCTGTCCGGACCTTTTGATGAAGCTTTTGCTCGGCCAGTGTTCGCCGGCATTGTGGGCCACCGGCAGTATGGGCACCCCTGACCGACAGGCGATATGAATACCGCTTTTATTGAAGCGACGGCGCTCGCCGGGCGGCACGCGAGTGCCTTCGGGAAACAGCAGGACAGAAAGCCCGGAGGCCAGCCTGGCCGCGCCTTCACTGAGCACCATTCGAAGCGCCCGGGACGGCTTTGAACGGTCAAGCGGAATGGGTCGGAGCATTCTCAAGGCCCATCCGAAAACAGGAATTTTCAAAAGCTCCTGTTTGAGTACCGTACACATGGGGGATTTGATGGTCTGAAGAAACAGGGTTTCCCACTCGCTCTGGTGGTTGGCCAGCACCACGCAGGGCGTATCCGGGATATTGTCACGCCCCTCTACGCGATAGCGTACGCCGCAGCACAGCCCGAACCAGAACACGATAAAATGGTTGTAGAGGTTCAATACCCGAAAACGGCCGTTGAGCGGCAGGCAAAATGCCAGGGGCACCAGAGTAACCGCACTGACGATAATGGCCATCAGATAGCCAGTATAAAATAAAAGACTGCGTAGCGCCTTCACGACCCCTTCTCCTCGTCAAAGCGCATCTGACACCATCGCTCGAGCATGGTATCAAGCGCCAGCCGCCAGGGCTTTTGATGTACGCCAAAGGTCTCGAGCATCTGACGACAGTTGAGCACACGTCTTAGCGGCTGATCATGATGATGGTGCAAGGGTTGAATCTCGCCGGGCGTCAGAT
Source organism: Kushneria sp. EE4 (assembly GCF_977968315.1). The sequence goes on along the minus strand of NZ_OZ386212.1, from coordinate 49,460 downwards.
CGATATGGCGTCTGGCCAGCTGAATTTCCAGCTGGTGACGCACGACGCCGTGAAAGGTATAGAGACTGACCGGCTCGACACCGGCAAGATGATAGGCTCCCCAGGCATTAGCGCCCGAGAACTGCTGGGCCAGCATGCCGATAAGAGCACGCGCCACGGCCTGTACGGGAGTCGGACAGACAATCTCGTCTTCTGCTGCACGCAGGGGCTTGCCCTCGATCAGCGTATTCAGCATCTCTGACAGCCAGGCATTGTGCCCCTCCAGTGCCATCAGTGGCCCGGTACGCACGATAAAATGCTCGGCCAGACTGGATCGAATGTGGTTGCCCGTTTCCAGCAGACGCTGCAGGCCTTCATCGCGTGGCGAAGGCAGCACGCTCTCCTCGATGGGCATGTCGGCCCCGGCATCAAAAATCTGATCACTGACAAACCAGACCAGCGGCACCCTCAGCTCGTGACAGGCCGCCAGCACGGCGCTTACCTGATCGACGTGCTCGATCATCTCGGCGTAGTCAACGCTTGCCGGGCCCAGCAACGGCGGAAAAATGACAGCATCCGGCGCCTGTGCCCGCAGCTGCGACAGCTGACATTGACAGGAACGCTCCGTGATCAGCTCAACATCGCTTCGCGATGCGCTTTCATCGATCAGCGCCCGGCCAAGGCAGTGATCGGCATCAAGCAATAATAATTTCATTGGTTTTGCGGCCCGACAGAAAATGACGTCACTCTCGGCGGGCAGTGACGCGGCAGGCCCGACACTTTACAAAAAATTCCCATGGGTTGCACTGCCTCCAGCCTTGCGCCACATCGTCAGCACTGCGCCAGCGAAAGCGTCACAATCGTCTATTCTCAATCAAAGACTGCCGTCACGTTCAATATCGAAGAAGCCTGCCTGCATGACAAAACAAGCCGCCACCGTTACCCGCCATCGCTGTGGCAAAGGGTTTACCTATCGAGATGACGCCGGACAGACCCTGAAGGATCGACAGTGGCGGGAGTGGATCAAGGGCCTTGCCGTGCCCCCCGCATGGCGCGACGTTGCCATTACCCTCGACCCCGAGGCACGCATTCATGCCACGGGCAGGGACAGTGCCGGGCGCAAGCAGTATATCTACAACAGCGAGTGGCGTGAGCAGCGAGAGAAGATGAAGTTTGATCGCATTGTCGACTTTGCCGAGCGGCTCTCGACCATGCGACGCATTACCGGTCAACACATGGCGCGCGAGGGCATGCCGCGCGAGAAGGTACTGGCCTGTATGGTGCGGCTTCTGGATACGGCCTACTTTCGCCCCGGCAACGAAAGCTACAGCGAGCAGAACGACTCCTACGGGCTGACCACCATGCGTTCGCGCCATTTAACCATCAACGGCGATGAATTGATTTTCGACTATCAGGGCAAAAGCGGTCAGCAGCAGCACAAGGTCGTCGAGGATGAAAAACTGGCACAGATCGTTGGAGAGCTTGACGATATTCCCGGCTACGAAATCTTCAAATATTTCGACGACGACGGACACAAGGTGCGTGTCGATAGTCACGATCTCAATGACTATATCCATGAGGTCATGGGTGAGCGCTTTAGTGCCAAGGATTTTCGCACCTGGGCCGGCACGTCCATCGCCGCCCTGGCGCTGGATGAACTGGGTGTCGGCGATAATGACGATGCCAGCCAGCAATATATCCGCGAGGCGGTCGAGCGGGTCGCTTCCCGACTGGGCAATACGCCCAGCATTGCCCGCGCAAGCTATATCGACCCGCGCGTCATCGAGAACTATCTCGACGGCCGGCTGCTGCGACACTTTCTGGAGCAGATCGAAGAGGCTCTGGAGCACGATGACATGACCGGCCCCGAAGAGCGCGCCATCCTGAAGCTTCTTCAGGGGCGACTGAAAAAAAGGCGCTGAGCCTAATTCAGAAAAAGACCCGCCATGTGGCGGGTCTGGGGTCAGATTATCAGTATCTGTCTGCTAGAAGGGAATCTCGTCGTCGAAATCGTCAAAACTGCCGGGATTGGGGGCGCCACCCCCCTGGTTTTGACCGCCCTGCTGATTCTGGCCGCCCTGTTGATTGCCCGGACCGTTTTGCTGCGGATTCTGTCCGTAGCTGCTCTGTCCCTGACCCTGACCCTGACCCTGACCCTGACCGTATCCGCCCTGGTTCTGCCCACCAGCGGAGCTGTTCTGACGGGCACCGCCGCCCTGTTGATCATGGCCGCCGGACTGCTGGCCATAGCCACCGTTCTGGCCGCCAAAGTCGCCGCCCTGACCGCCACCACGGCTGTCCAGCATCTGCATGTCGTTGGCCACGATCTCGGTCGAGTAACGATCCTGCCCGTCCTGACCCTGCCACTTGCGGGTCTGCAGGCGACCCTCGATGTAGAGCCGAGAGCCCTTTTTGACATACTGCTGCGCGATTTCGGCCAGCTTGTTGAACATGACAACGCTGTGCCACTCGGTGCGCTCCTGGCGCTGACCGCTCTGGCGATCGGTCCAGTTATCGGTGGTGGCCAGGCGCAGATTGCAGACAGGACTGCCGGAGGGCAGAAAACGTACTTCCGGGTCCTGACCCAGATTGCCGATCAGTATGACCTTGTTTACCCCACGGGCCATGTTTCTCTCCAGTGCCGGCTGGCATGTTTAAACGAATGAGCTGTCCAGGACATTGCCTTGACATGATCGTCTATAATAACTGTATGGATATTCACTGCAATGCAGGCCTTGCCTCGTATACCGCTGAACAGCCAAAAGCCGACCTACAAACGGTCGCTTTTTGTGTGCCCTGACGGGCACCTGACCTTCATGGCATGCAGCCATCATTTTACCGGGCTGTGTCCCACATGGAAAACGCTGTGCACTGCATTTTGCGCCTCGCTTTCAACTCCTTCTATAGTGTCTTTCCGACGCCGGCGATGAGGTAGGTATGGATCGTATTTCGGTGAGTGGGGCCCGCACCCACAACCTGAAGAACATTGATGTCGAGCTGCCCCGTGACAAACTGATTGTCATTACCGGGCTCTCCGGATCAGGCAAGTCTTCTCTGGCCTTTGACACCCTGTATGCGGAAGGGCAGCGGCGCTATGTTGAATCGCTGTCAACCTACGCACGCCAGTTTCTCTCCATGATGGAAAAACCCGATGTTGACCACATCGAAGGGCTGTCGCCGGCCATTTCCATTGAACAGAAATCCACGTCGCACAACCCGCGCTCGACTGTCGGCACCATTACCGAAATATACGACTATCTGCGACTTCTCTACGCCCGAGCCGGGACGCCGCGCTGTCCCGATCATGAGCTTGATCTTGAAGCCCAGACGGTCTCGCAGATGGTGGATCAGACGCTGACGCTGGAGGAAGGCACCAGGGTCATGCTGCTGGCGCCCATTATCAAGGGCCGCAAGGGGGAACATCAGCAGGCGCTGACCGAGCTGCGCACCCAGGGGTTCGTGCGAGTACAGATCGACGGCCAGACGTACGAATTTGATGAATTGCCGACACTGGACAAGAACAAAAAGCACGACATCAGTGTCGTGGTCGATCGTCTCAAGATCCGACAGGACATCGAGCAGCGTCTGGCAGAATCGTTTGAAACAGCACTGGGCCTTTCCGACGGCGCCGCGGTACTGCATTTCATGGACGGTGACCGCGAGGACATGATTTTCTCCTCACGCTTTGCCTGCCCCATCTGCGGCTACTCGATCGCCGAGCTCGAGCCGCGCATGTTTTCCTTCAACAACCCGGCCGGTGCCTGCCCCAGCTGCGACGGTCTGGGGGTGCATCAGTTCTTTGATCCCGACAAACTCATTCGTCAGGACGATCTATCGCTGTCGGAAGGCGTTATCAAGGGCTGGGACAGACGCAGCATCTACTATTTCAATCAGCTGGAAGCTGTCGCCGCGCACTATAGCTTTGAGCTGGAAACGCCCTGGAAGCAGCTGCCACAGCGCGTGCGCGATGTCGTACTGCACGGCAGCGGCCGTGAATCCATCTCGTTTTCCTACGTTAATGATCGTGGCAAAAAGGTTTCCCGCGAGCATGCCTTTGAAGGCGTTCTGCCCAACATGGAGCGACGCTATCGGGAAACCGACTCCAGCATGGTGCGCGACGATCTATCACGTCATCTGGCCGTACGCCCCTGTCCGACCTGTCACGGCAGCCGTCTGCGTCGCGAGGCGCGCCATGTGTTCGTGGATGAGTATTCATTGCCCTCAGTGGTTACCAAGCCGATCGGTGAGGCACGCGCGTTTTTCGGCGCCATGGATCTGCCCGGACGCCGTGGCGAGATTGCCACGCGCATCCTGTACGAGATCACCAGTCGCCTCGAGTTTCTGGTTAATGTCGGTCTGGACTACCTGACGCTGGAGCGCAGCGCCGATACCCTGTCAGGGGGCGAGGCGCAGCGCATCCGGCTGGCCAGCCAGATCGGTGCCGGTCTGGTAGGCGTCATGTATATTCTCGATGAACCCTCCATCGGGCTTCACCAGCGCGACAATGACCGCCTGCTCCAGACCCTGACCCGACTGCGCGATCTGGGCAACACCGTCATCGTGGTCGAACATGATGAAGACGCCATTCGCTCCGCGGATCACGTGCTGGATATCGGTCCCGGCGCCGGTGTTCATGGCGGCCAGATCATTGCTCAGGGTACGCCGGACGAGATCGAAGCCAGCCCGGAGTCATTGACCGGCCAGTATCTCTCCGGCACGCGGCGCATCGAGATTCCCTCACCACGCATTCCGGTCAACCCGGAAAAAATGCTGCACCTGACCCAGGCCAGCGGTAACAATCTGGACAACGTGGATCTGGCCCTGCCGCTGGGGCTTTTTGTCTGTGTGACCGGCGTCTCGGGTTCGGGCAAATCCACCCTGATCAATGCCACATTGATGCCCGTGGCGGCGCGAGAGCTCAATAAGGCCACCACGCTGACTCCGTCACCGTTCAAGGAGATCAGGGGTCTTGATCAGCTCGACAAGATCATCGATATCGATCAAAGCCCCATCGGGCGAACGCCGCGCTCCAACCCGGCCACCTATACCGGCATATTCACCCCGATTCGCGAGCTGTTCGCCGGCACGCCCGAGGCGCGCTCACGCGGTTACAAGCCCGGACGCTTCTCCTTCAACGTCAAGGGCGGGCGCTGTGAAGCATGTCAGGGCGAGGGCATGATCAAGGTAGAGATGCACTTTTTGCCGGACATCTATGTGCCCTGCGATGTATGCGGCGGTCGTCGGTACAACCGGGAAACACTGGATGTCCTTTACAAGGGGCACAGCATCCACGATGTACTCGAGATGACGATCGAGGAAGCCGTCGAGTTTTTCGCCCCGGTACCTGCCATTGCACGCCGCCTGCAGACGCTAATGGATGTTGGACTGTCGTACATCAAACTGGGACAGAGTGCGATAACGCTGTCCGGTGGTGAGGCGCAGCGCGTCAAGCTGGCACGTGAACTTGCCAAGCGCGATACCGGCAAGACGCTCTACATCCTGGATGAGCCCACCACGGGGCTGCATTTCGAGGATATTCGTCAACTGCTGGGCGTGTTGCATCGTCTGCGCGAGCAGGGCAACTCGGTCGTAGTGATCGAGCACAACCTGGATGTCATTAAAACCGCCGACTGGATCATCGATCTGGGCCCTGAAGGCGGTTCCGGCGGCGGCCGCATCATTGCCGAGGGCACGCCGGAAGACATCAGCGAGCAGGACATTTCGCATACCGGGCGCTTTTTGAAGCCACTGTTAGCGCGAGGCTACTAGGCGCCCCGTCAGCCACTATCGAAAAAGCCGGAAGCGTTATCGCTTCCGGCTTTTTTATGCCGTGGTGACAGCACGGATGCAGGCAGGATCAATCTCGGCCAACGCTTCAAAGGCAGGTCTTGCGTAGTAGTAACCCTGATGGCGCATAATGCCGTGCTGATAAAGCCAGCGCGCTTCCTCTAGCGTCTCGATCCCCTCAGCGACCAGCCCCATTCCCAGCGCTTCAGCCATCAAACACATATGGCGAACCAGATTCTGACGACGTAAATCCTGTCCGATACCGCTGATTAAAATCCGGTCCAGCTTAAGGTGATGCGGTGTCAGGACCGTCAGAAGATCAAGATTGGCGTGGCCCGTACCGAAATCATCGAGCGCTACGGTAAAGCCCATTTCATGGTATTGCTCAACGATGTGACGCAGGTGGTCTCGATCAGCCACATGCTCGTTTTCGGTGATTTCAAAAATCAGATCGTTGAGGGACCATCCCACACGCCTGGCAACTTCAAGCGTGGCACGAATGCAGGCACGAGGCTCATAGACGGCATTGGGCAGAAAATTGATGGAAAGTTTTGACGTCATGCCAAGCTGACTTGCCATCTCGATGGCGCGTACCCGACAGGCCTGATCGAAGGTATAAAGGTGCTCGGGTGTCACCTGCGATAGCACGGACCATGCAGACTCTCCGCCAGTGCCTCGTACCAGCGCTTCATGCGCAAAAACACTGCCGGTTCCAAGATCAATGATGGGCTGGAAAGCCATGGTAAAGGAGAAAGGCAGGTCGCCCTGACAGTTTTGACACTCTCCATCGACGAAATGACATCCCACGGCAGATACTCAAGAGGCTGGTTGGACACTCAGTATGGATCATGCCGGCCTGACTCAGAGACAAAAAAAGCCGACCCTGAGGTCGGCTTTTCTGACGATAGCAAAAAGTACGGCTTATTCTTCGCCGCTGGCTTCTGCTGCTACCGGGCGATCAACCAGCTCGACGTACGCCATGGGCGCGTTGTCGCCGGCTCTGAAACCACACTTGAGTACGCGGACATAACCACCCGGACGGGTGTTGTAACGCGGGCCCAGTTCGTTAAAGAGCTTGCCAACCGTATCCTTGGAACGGGTACGGCTGAACGCCAGACGACGATTGGCCACACTGTCATTTTTTGACAGGGTGATCAGCGGCTCAATATAACGACGCAGCTCCTTGGCCTTGGGCAGCGTGGTTTTGATCATTTCATGCTCGACCAGCGAAATGCACATGTTCTGGAACATGGCCTGCCGGTGTGAGCTGTTACGGCTTAGATGACGACCGGTTTTACGATGACGCATGGATAAGATTCCTTACCAATCTGGGGCGCGAGTCACCCGTTCAGGCAGAGGCCTTGTCGTCTTTCAGGCTCGCCGGCGGCCAGTTATCCAGCCGCATGCCGAGAGAAAGATTCCGGGCCTCGAGAACGTCCTTGATTTCATTCAACGACTTCTTGCCGAGATTGGGTGTTTTAAGAAGCTCTACCTCGGTGCGCTGAATCAGGTCACCGATATAGTAGATATTCTCGGCCTTGAGGCAGTTGGCACTTCGGACAGTCAATTCGAGATCGTCAACAGGACGCAGCAGAATCGGATCAATCTGATCTTCTTCTTCCTCTACTTCCTGCTCTTTCTCGGCTTCAAGATCAACGAAGGCAGCCAGCTGCTCCTGCAGAATGGTTGCAGAGCGGCGGATGGCCTCTTCGGGATCCAGGGTGCCATCGGTTTCCAGGTCAATGACCAGCTTGTCGAGATCGGTACGCTGTTCAACGCGTGCCGCTTCGACCGCATAGGAAACACGGCGAACTGGTGTATACGTGGCATCAAGCTGAAGACGACCGATGGCGCGTGATTCATCATCACGCTCGGCACGGACGTCTGCAGGCTCGTAGCCACGGCCACGCATGACGCGCAGCTGCATCTTCAGTTCACAGCCATCATTGAGATGGGCAATGACATGATCCGGATTGACGATCTCGATGTCATGATCGGCGGCAATATCGCCGGCGGTCATGATGCCCGGGCCCTGCTTGTTCAGCGTTAATACAACGTCATCGCGGCCATGCATCTTGATGGACACGCCCTTCAGATTCAGGAGGATCTCGATGACATCTTCCTGAACACCTTCGATTGCGCTGTACTCGTGCAGAACGCCTTCGATTTCTGCTTCTGTAATCGCACACCCGGGCATGGATGACAGCAGAATACGACGCAGGGCGTTCCCAAGAGTATGACCAAAGCCGCGCTCGAAAGGTTCGAGCACGATCTTTGCATGATTCGCGCTGACTTCTTCGACCTTGATATCACGAGGTCTTAGAAACTCTGTCACTGAACGCTGCATATGAACACCTATCAGGCTGCCAAACGGTTAATCCAAAAAAGCTCAATGCTTATTTGGAGTACAGCTCGACAATCAGGTTTTCGTTGATGTCGGCAGACAGGTCGCCGCGCTCAGGCAGAGCCTTGAAAGTGCCTTCCATCTTCTTCGAGTCAACGTCGACCCAGCTCACATCGCCACGATTACCAGCCAGTTCGAGCGACTGCTGAATGCGCGACTGATTCTTGGCTTTTTCGCGAACGCTGACCACGTCACCAGGGCGAACCTTGTAGGACGCTACATTGACGGTGCGGCCGTTAACAGCAATGGCCTTGTGGCTGACCAGCTGGCGAGATTCGCTGCGAGTCGAGCCAAAGCCCATGCGATAAACGACGTTGTCGAGGCGAGTCTCGAGGAGCTGAAGCAGGACTTCACCTGTGGCTCCTTTCTGACGCGCGGCTTCCTTGTAATAATTGCGGAACTGCTTTTCCAGTACGCCGTAATAACGACGGACCTTCTGCTTTTCACGCAGCTGCGAGCCGTATTCGGAAAGACGCTGACGGCGCTGACCGTGTTGACCCGGGGGAGTCTCTGACTTGCACTTCTTCTCGAACGCCGTAACACCGCTCTTCAAAAAGAGGTCGGTGCCTTCGCGACGAGAGAGCTTGCACTTCGGACCTGTATAACGTGCCATGAGTGTGTCTCCTTAAACGCGACGCTTTTTCGGCGGGCGGCACCCGTTATGCGGGATGGGTGTCGCGTCAACAATGCTCTGCACGCGAAAACCGGCGGCATTCAATGCGCGCACGGCGGACTCACGGCCGGGCCCCGGGCCCTTGACCAGTACGTCGACGTTTTTCACACCATACTCGGCTGCAGCGGTTGCTGCACGTTCGCTTGCCACTTGTGCAGCGAACGGGGTGCTCTTGCGAGAACCACGAAAACCCGAACCACCGGCAGTGGCCCATGAAAGAGCGTTGCCCTGGCGGTCTGTGATCGTCACGATCGTATTGTTAAAAGAGGCATGGATGTGGGCAACCGCATCCACGACCTGCTTTTTAACCTTTTTACGGTTACTGCGCGGGTTAGCCATGTTTGATGTTCCTGAATTCTAAACGCCGGACATGCGTTTATTTGCGAATCGGTTTACGCGGGCCCTTGCGGGTACGCGCATTCGTCTTCGTGCGCTGCCCGCGCATCGGAAGACTGCGACGATGGCGCAGACCACGGTAGCAACCCAGATCCATGAGACGCTTGATATTCAGCGTAAGCTCACGGCGAAGGTCACCTTCCACGGCATATTGGCCAACTGCAGTACGCACCTCATCGAGCTTCTCGGCGGAGATATCTCCAACCTTGATGTCGGGTGCAATACCTACCTGCGCACAGATTTCCTTTGCGCGGGTGCGACCAATACCGTAGATGTAGGTCAGCGAGATCGCCGCATGCTTGTTGTCCGGGATATTGACGCCTGCAATACGGGCCATCAGCTTTCTCCGAATTTGAGCGGCTTGCTCGGTTAATCGTCTGTAAAAGGCGCAATAGCATACCGCCCCTGACAAGTTTTGGCAAGGGCCTGCAATGCTGCCTGTCTCTTTGGCAATGAAGCAAAAGCTCTTTGCCCTTACTGCCATGATGGATAAAGCACCATGACATGATAATCAGACCCGAAGGTCCGAAAGGTAAATGGCAGGCCCTGAAGGACCTGCCACTACCGGGAAATGTCAGCGCATGACGCCGCCGCTGCCATAACCCTTGAGGTTTGACTTCTTCATTACGGACTCATACTGACTGGACATCAGATGAGACTGAACCTGTGCCATGAAGTCCATGACAACCACAACCACGATCAGCAGCGAGGTGCCGCCAAAATAGAAGGGTACCTGCCATGCCACCATAAGGAACTGGGGCATAAGCGAGACCAGCGTAATGTAGAGAGCGCCAAACAACGTAAGACGCGTCATGACCTTGTCGATATAACGCGACGTTTGCTCGCCGGGACGAATGCCGGGCAGGAAAGCGCCTGACTTCTTCAGGTTATCCGCTACATCCTTCGGGTTAAAAACCAGAGCGGTGTAGAAAAAGCAGAAGAAAACAACGGCAGTAGCAAACAGCAGGATATATAGCGGCTGCCCCGGCCCCAGTGCCTGAGAAATGGTCGACAGCCAGCCCATATTCTCGCCCTGACCAAACCACTGACCCAGCGAGGCCGGGAAAAGCAGGATGCTCGAAGCAAAGATGGGCGGAATGACGCCGGCCATGTTGACCTTCATCGGCAGATAGCTGCTCTGGCCGGCATACATCTTGTTGCCGACCTGACGACGCGGGTAGTTGACCGTAATACGGCGCTGACCACGCTCGATAAAGACCACAAAGGCAACCGTTGCAATTCCCAATACGCCCAGTGCCAGCAGCGGCAGTACGTTCCAGGCACCATCGTTGCGTGCCAGTTCAAACGACTGCCCGAGCGCACCGGGTAGACCGGCCACGATACCGGCGAAGATAATCAGCGAAATACCGTTGCCGATGCCCTTCTCGGTGATCTGCTCGCCCAGCCACATCAGGAACACGGCACCTGCCACAAAGGTAGTGACCGCCGTAAAGTAGAAGCTGAAATCGGCGCTGTAAGCGACCCCGTTACTGACAAGCCCTACTGACATGCCGATCGCCTGGATCAGTGCCAGTAACACCGTGCCGTAGCGAGTGTACTGGCTGATCTTTCGACGGCCGGCCTCGCCTTCCTTCTTCAGCTGTTCTAGCTGCGGCGAAACCACGGTCAGAAGCTGCATGATAATTGATGCGGAAATATAAGGCATGATGCCCAGTGCAAAAATACTCATGCGCTCCAAGGCGCCACCCGAGAACATGTTGAACATGCTCAGGATGGTGCCCTGGTTTTCTCTGAACAAGGCAGCGAGCTGGTCAGGATTGATACCGGGGACTGGAATGTGGGCACCGATACGGTACACCACGATTGCGATAAAAACGAACCTCAGGCGAGCCCAGAGCTCGCCCAGACCGCTTTGATTGTTAGCCGGTACTTTTCCTGACTTGGCCATTTAGTCCTCTACCTTGCCACCGGCGGCTTCAATGGCAGCCCGTGCACCCTTGGTGACTTTCAGACCGCGTACGGTAACGGCGCGATCGAGATTGCCGGACAGCACAACCTTGGCATGACGCGTCGCATTTTTCAGTACGTTGGCCTTTTTCAGGCTGGCCATGTCCGCCACGTCGCCTTCCACATTGGCCAGCTCATTGAGGCGAACCTCTTCGCTGACCAGTGATTTGGCAGACGTAAAGCCGAACTTGGGCAGACGACGCTGAAGCGGCATCTGGCCACCTTCAAAACCCGGCTTGATGGAACCGCCGCTGCGTGACGTCTGGCCCTTGTGACCGCGACCAGCGGTCTTGCCCAGTCCGGAACCGATACCGCGACCAACACGCTTCTCAGCGTGCTTGGCGCCAGGTGCCGGGCTCAGGCTATTGAGTTTCATGGTCATTACTGAGCTCCTTCAACGCGAACGAGGTAGTTGACCTTGTTGATCATGCCACGAACGGCCGGTGTGTCTTCAAGCTCAACCGTGTGATTGATGCGACGAAGACCCAGACCGCGCATGGTGGCCTTGTGTTTTTCAAGTACGCCGATCGTGCTGCGTACCTGAGTAACCCTGATTGTGGCTGACATGGCGCTTACCCCGTAATCGCTTCAACGGACAGGCCACGCTTTGCCGCAACGTCCTCGGGAGAACGCATGGAAGCGAGGCCCTTGACGGTTGCGCGCACGACGTTGACCGGATTGGTCGAGCCATAGCACTTGGCCAGGACATCATGCACACCTGCCAGCTCCAGTACCGAACGCATCGCACCACCTGCGATGATACCGGTACCTTCGGAAGCGGGCTGCATGAAGACCTTGGAAGCGCCATGGTTGGCACGTACCGGATACTGCAGCGTGTGACCGCGCAGCTCGACCTTGATCATGTTGCGATGCGCCTGATCCATCGCCTTTTGAATCGCGACCGGCACTTCACGTGCCTTGCCGCGACCAAAACCGATACGACCATTGCCATCACCTACGACGGTCAGAGCGGTAAAACCGAAAATACGGCCGCCCTTGACCACTTTGGCAACACGGTTGATCTGAACAAGTTTTTCCTGCAGATCGCCGCTGCCCCTCTGTTCGTTATTCGCCATCGTAGAACCCTTTAGAATTGCAGGCCGCCTTCGCGCGCGGCATCAGCGAGGGCCTTGACCCGACCATGGTACCTGAACCCGGAACGGTCAAAGGCAACTTCAGTAATTCCCGCTTCCTTTGCACGCTCGGCCAGCAGTGTACCAACGCGAGCAGCAGCATCAGCATTACCGGTCGCATCTTCACGCAGCGACTTGTCGAGTGTGGAGGCGCTGACCAATACCTGGCCACCGTCTGCGGAAATAATCTGAGCGTACATGTGACGCGGTGTGCGATTGACACTCAGACGATTGATACCAAGTTCGCGGATCTTGGCGCGCGTGCGGCGGGCACGACGGAGACGAGCTTCTTTCTTCGCGTTCATAACCCTGCCCTATTTCTTCTTGGCTTCTTTACGAAGGATGCGTTCATCGCTGTAACGCACACCCTTGCCCTTGTAGGGCTCCGGCGGACGGAACGCACGAATCTCGGCAGCCACCTGACCAAGACGCTGCTTGTCAGCGCTCTTGAGAACGATTGTGGTGTTTTTGGGCGTTTCGACAACCACGCCTTCAGGCACCTTGTAATCGATCGGGTGAGAGAAACCAAGTGTCAGGTTAAGTGTCTGCCCGTTGGCCTGAGCACGATACCCTACGCCTGTAATTTCCAGCGAACGGGTAAAGCCTTCGGAAACACCAACGACCATGTTGTTGGCCAGTGCACGGGTTGTCCCGGCCATGGCCCAATTCTTTGCTGAAGCGCTGGGTTCGAACGTCAACTGATCATCCTGATGACCAACCACAACATCGTTGTGAACGTTCATTTCCAGCTGCCCCTGACCGCCCCGGACGGTCAGCCTGCCTTCCTCGAGCGTGACTTCCACACCGCTGGGCAGCTTAACCGGGTATTTTGCAATCCTGGACATCATAGACTCCTAGAATACGGTGCAGATGACTTCACCGCCGACGCCTGCCTGGCGCGCCGCACGATCGGTCATGACACCTCTGGAAGTGGACACGATGGCCACACCCAGACCGTCTGCTACGCGCGGCAGTTCGTCCTTGCCCTTGTAGCTGCGAAGGGAAGGCTTCGAAACACGTTGAATGTGCTCGATAACCGGCTTGCCTTCGAAGTACTTGAGGGTAATCGTCAGGTCAACCTTGACGTCGCCTTCAACGGAGAAGTCGGCAATGTAACCTTCTTCTTTCAAAACACGCGCGACTTCGACCTTGATCTTGGACGACGGCATGGTAACCGTCTCCTTGGTCGCCATCTGCGCATTACGGATACGAGTCAGCATATCCGCGAGTGTATCCTGCATGCTCATCGATAACGCTCCTGATGCGATTACCAGCTGGACTTGGTCAGGCCGGGCACATCGCCGCGCATGGCCGCTTCACGCAGTTTATTGCGCCCAAGTCCGAACTTGTTGTAATAGCCGTGCGGCCGGCCGGTCACGCGGCAGCGATTACGCTGGCGAACCGGGCTCGAGTTGCGCGGCAGCTTCTGCAGCTGCAGCTGCGCATCAAAACGCTCTTCATCCGAGCTGTTGACGTTGTGAATGATCGCCTTGAGCTCGGCACGACGGGCTGCGTATTTGTCTACCAGCTCGGCGCGCTTGCGCTCGCGCTCAACCATGCTTTTCTTTGCCATGATTACACCTTTATTTCCGGAAGGGGAAGTTCAGCGCACTCAAGAGTGCACGAGCTTCTTCGTCGGTGCCGGCAGACGTCGTGATGGTGATATCCAGCCCGCGAACACGGTCAACCTTGTCGTATTCGATCTCGGGGAAGATGATCTGTTCACGCACACCCATCGAGTAGTTTCCACGGCCATCAAATGATTTTGCATTGAGGCCACGGAAGTCACGAACACGCGGGATCGCGATGTTTACCAGACGGTCAAGGAAATCCCACATGCGCTCACTGCGCAGGGTTACCTTGGTGCCGATCGGCCAGCCTTCGCGTACCTTGAAGCCCGCAACTGACTTGCGTGCCAAGGTCACGACAGGCTTCTGGCCGGAAAGCTTTTCCAGATCAGCCACGGCATTGTCGATCAGCTTTTTATCGCTGGTCGCATCACCGACGCCCATATTAAGGGTCACCTTGGTGATCCGGGGCACCTGCATTACGTTGGCATAGCCAAATTGCTCAGTGAGCTTGGCCATCACCTCGTCTTTATACTGCTGTTTCAAGTTCGCCATGTTGCCACCCGAATCGCGTTAGGCGTCGATCTGCTTTTGCGTCGACCTGAAGATACGGATCTTGGTACCGTCGTCATTCATCTGAAAGCCGACCCGATCCGCCCTGTTGGTCTCCGTATTGAAGATGGCAACGTTAGAACCGTGGATCGGAGCCTCACGCTCAACGATACCCCCTTGATTGCCGGCCATCGGGTTGGGTTTGGTGTGACGCTTGATCATGTTCACACCTGAAACCACATAGCGCCCGTCCTGCAGAACCCGCTTGACGGTGCCGCGCTTGCCCTTGTCCTTGCCGGCGATGACGACGACTTCATCATCACGTTTGATCTTGCGCATAATTCCGCCTCGCTCCTTACAGCACTTCGGGCGCCAGGGAGATAATCCGCATGAACTTCTCGGTACGAAGTTCGCGGGTTACCGGCCCGAAAATACGAGTGCCTACCGGCTGCTCGTTGGCGTTGTTCAATAAAACCGCCGCATTGCCATCGAAGCGGATAAGAGAACCATCCGGACGGCGAATTCCGCTGCGTGTGCGTACAACAACGGCCTTGAGCACCTGGCCCTTTTTGACACGGCCACGCGGAATCGCTTCCTTGACCGTTACCTTGATGATGTCGCCAACACGGGCATAACGGCGGTGAGAGCCACCCAGGACCTTGATGCACTGGACCCTGCGCGCTCCGCTGTTGTCGGCGACATCCAGCATTGTTTGCGTTTGAATCATCGGTTTTCTCCAAACCTGAACTGATGCACGGGTTTAGGCAGCTGCCTTACCCTCTGGCCTGCTCGACGACTTCAACCAGAGTCCATGCCTTTTTCTTTGAAAGCGGCCGACACTCTTCGATGGAAACCAGATCGCCGATGTTGGCCTGATTGGTTTCGTCGTGCGCATGCAGTTTGGTGGAGCGCTTCATGTACTTTCCGTAGATCGGATGGCGCTCACGACGCTCGATCATGACAACGATCGATTTCTCCATCCGATCACTCACCACACGTCCGGTGAGCCTGCGTGCTTTGTTTGCCTGTTCTTCGGCCATTTCAGTCCACCTTCTCGTTGAGCACAGTCTTCACGCGCGCGATGTCGCGGCGAACCTGTTTGAGCAGATGGTTCTGGCTCAACTGACCGGTAGCCTTCTGCATCCGCAGGTTGAATTGCTCGCGCAGCAGTTCGAACAGCTGCTCATTGAGCGCTTCGGTCGACTTGTCACGAAGTTCCTGAGCTTTCATTACATTACCGTCCGTTTCACAAAGGTAGTGGCAACGGGCATCTTCTGAGCCGCGAGAGTAAACGCTTCGCGCGCCATCTCTTCCGATACGCCTTCAATCTCGTAAAGAACCCTGCCCGGCTGAATCTGAGCGACCCAGTATTCGACAGAACCCTTGCCCTTACCCATACGGACTTCGAGCGGCTTTTCGGAAATCGGCTTATCCGGAAAAACACGGATCCAGATCTTGCCGCCACGTTTGACATGACGCGTGATAGCACGACGGCCGGCTTCAATCTGGCGAGCGGTGATACGACCACGGCCGGTCGCCTTGAGGCCATACTCACCGAAGCTCACGCTACTACCGCGATGCGCCAGACCGCGGTTGCGGCCCTTTTGCTGCTTGCGGAATTTGGTACGCTTGGGCTGTAACATCGACTATCCCCTTACTTGGAACCTTTCTTCTTGCCGGGAGCGCCAGTCTGCGAATTATTCTGCTTCGCACGGACTTCTTCGATCCCACCAAGAATTTCGCCCTTGAAGATCCACACCTTGACACCGATGACACCGTAAGTGGTGTGCGCCTCGTAAACCGAGTAATCGATATCGGCACGCAGGGTGTGAAGGGGAACACGGCCTTCGCGATACCATTCCGTACGCGCGATTTCTGCACCACCAAGACGACCGGACAGCTGAATCCGGATGCCCTTGGCGCCCAGACGCATGGCGTTTTGTACCGCACGCTTCATGGCACGACGGAACATGACGCGACGTTCGAGCTGACCGGCAACGTTTTGCGCTACCAGTGCAGCATCAAGCTCGGGCTTGCGAACTTCCTCAATGTTGACGTGAACGGGCACGCCCATGAGGTTGGTCAGATCACGACGCAGACGCTCGACATCTTCACCCTTCTTGCCAATCACGATACCCGGACGGGCAGTATGAATGGTAATACGGGCGTTGTTGGCCGGACGCTCGATGTGAATCCTGCTGACAGAAGCGCTTTTCAAACGCTCGGACAGGAAACTGCGAACTTCGAGATCGTTATTCAGCTTGTCGGCATAAGCACCGCGCTCGGCGTACCACACGGAAGTGTGATCCTTGACGATCCCGAGGCGAATACCGACTGGATTGACTTTTTGACCCATCTGGTCGACTCCTACTTCTCGGCTACCTTGACGGTGATATGGCAGGTACGCTTCATGATGCGATCCGCACGGCCTTTGGCACGCGGCAGAATACGCTTGAGCGTCATGCCCTCATCGACACAGATGGTCGAGACGCGAAGCTCGTCGATGTCCATGCCGTTATTTTCTTCCGCGTTGGCGATAGCGGATTGCAGTACCTTTCTCACTAGCACAGCCGCCTTTTTGGGCGAAAATGCCAGGATATTCAGTGCTTCTGCGACCGGCTTGCCCCGCACCTGATCTGCCACCAAACGTGCCTTCTGGGCGGACAGGCGAGCGCCGCGCAATTTAGCAGCTACTTCTTCCATTGTGGTCCTCTCCCTTACCGCTTGGCTTTCTTGTCAGCCGCGTGACCGCGATAGGTGCGGGTGGCAGCAAATTCGCCCAGCTTGTGGCCCACCATCTCTTCAGAGACGTGTACCGGTACATGCTGGCGACCGTTATGGACAGCAATGGTGAGTCCTACCATATTGGGCAGGATCATCGAGCGACGCGACCAGGTCTTGATCGGTTTGCGGTCGCTCTTTTCCACAGCCGCCTCAACCTTCTTCAAAAGATGAAGGTCAATGAAGGGACCTTTCTTAAGTGAACGTGGCACAGCCGTTACCCCTTAAATACTGATGTTTGGCCTTGCGGCACCGTTTATCTGGCTTTGCGACGACGCACGATAAGTTTGTCGGTACGCTTGTTCTTGCGCGTCTTGTGACCCTTGGTCGGAATACCCCAGGGGGTTACCGGATGACGGCCACCACTGGTACGACCTTCACCACCACCATGCGGGTGATCAACCGGGTTCATCGCGACGCCGCGAACAGTCGGACGCACGCCTCTCCAACGCTTGGCACCAGCCTTGCCGAGCTGCCCAAGGCTGTGCTCGGAGTTGCCGACTTCGCCCAGCGTGGCGCGACATTCAGCCAGGATGCGACGCATTTCACCGCTACGCAGACGCACGGTGGCATAGTTGCCTTCACGTGCGACCAGTTGAGCACTGGTACCGGCGCTGCGTACAAGCTGCGCACCCTTGCCGGGCTTGAGCTCGATGCAGTGAATTGTCGAACCAACCGGAACGTTACGCAGCGGCAGAGCGTTACCCTGACGAATCGGTGCGTTGACACCCGACTCCAGGCGATCGCCTTCTGCAACACCCCGGGGGGCAATGATGTAACGGCGTTCACCGTCCACATACTTCAGCAGTGCAATATGTGCGCTGCGATTCGGATCGTATTCAAGGCGCTCGACGATGGCAGGAACGCCATCCTTGTTGCGCTTGAAGTCTACCAGACGATAGTGCTGGCGATTGCCACCACCTACGTGACGGGTAGTAATACGACCGTTATTGTTACGACCACCCGAACGTGACTGTGCTTCGGTCAGCGCCGCATGCGGGCGACCCTTGTACAGTCCTTCGGTAACGACCTTCACCTTGTGGCGACGGCCGGCGGACGTTGGTTTTGTCTTGACTACTGCCATGATCCGTTCTCCTGCCTCACTCGGCGCCGGTGAAGTCTTCGAGCGTTTCGCCCGCAGCCAGGGTGACGTAGGCCTTGCGATAACCGCTACGATGACCTTCGCCACGAGCGTTGCGCTTGACCTTGCCCTTCATGTTCAGGACCTGGACGCTGTCGACCTTCTTTTCAAAAAGCGCTTCAACAGCTTTTTTGATTTCGGGCTTGGTAGCATTACTGGCGACCTTGAAAACGTACTGATTACGCTCTGCAGCGTAGGCAGCCTTTTCGGTCATGTGCGGACCAAGCAGCACCTGGAATACGCGTTCCTGATTCATGCCAGCTTCTCCTCGAACTTGCGGAGGGCGGGTACGGTCATCAGCACCTTGTCATAGGCAATCAGGCTGACAGGATCCGCGCTCGACGCTTCGACCACGTCCACGTTGGGAATGTTGCGAGCGGCCAGATAAAGGTTCTCATCCAGCTCGTCGGTCACGATCAGCACCTTTTCCAGACCAAGCTCGGAAAGACGACCTACCAGCTGTCGGGTCTTGGGGCTGTCTACGGTAAAGGCATCAACGGCAACCAGACGTTCCTGACGCACGAGCTCCGAAAGGATAGAGCGCATGGCAGCGCGGTACATCTTGCGATTGACCTTTTGAGAGTGATCCTGCGGACGTGCCGCAAAGGTCACACCACCGGTACGCCAGATCGGCGAACGGATGGTACCGGCACGAGCGCGACCGGTGCCCTTCTGACGCCACGGCTTCTTACCACCGCCGCTGACATCGGAACGGTTTTTCTGTGCACGAGTACCCTGACGCGCGCCTGCCAGATAGGCAGTGACGACCTGGTGAACCAGTGCTTCATTGAATTCCTTGCCAAAAGTCTCGTCGGAAATCTCGACGGCTCCGGCTCCTGCACCTGCAAGATTGAGATTCATCGTTACCTACCCCTCAGCGAGCTTTGACAGCGGTGCGCACGACCACATCGCTACCGGCAGCACCAGGTACGGCGCCCTTGACCAGAAGCAGATTGCGTTCGGTGTCGACACGGACAATTTCAAGGCTCTGAACGGTGACGCGCTCGTTACCCATCTGACCGGCCATCTTTTTGCCCTTGAAGACGCGACCCGGCGTCTGACACTGGCCGATGGAACCCGGCGCACGATGCGACAGAGAGTTACCGTGGGTATTGTCCTGCGTGCGGAAGTTCCAGCGCTTTACTGCGCCCTGGAAGCCCTTGCCCTTTGACGTGCCAGTGACGTCAATGAGCTGGCCTGCTTCGAAGAGGGATACGGTGAGCTCGCTTCCTGCCTGCGGATCTTCCTCGCCTTCGGCAAGACGAAATTCCGCCAGGAAACGACCGGCCTCAACACCTGCGCTGGCATACTGCCCGGCAATTGCCTTGGTGAGGTGCTTGGCCTTGCGCGAGCCAGCAGTAACCTGAACGGCACGATAACCATCAGACTCGAGAGTCTTGATGCGCGTGACGCGGTTGGGCTCGACTTCAATAACGGTTACGGGCACGGATGCACCGTCTTCGGTGAAGATACGGGTCATGCCGCTCTTCTTACCGACTAAACCGATAGACATGTTCAGTCTCCTATAGTGTACGGGGCTATCACCCGCTATGGCTGCCCTTTCCAGAGCATTCCACTAGCACATTGTGTGACGCCATCCCGGCGTGAGCGGCTGGGCCAGAGCCCTAAAATGCCGCATGAGTGACTAGTGTTGGGTTAATCAACCTTGATCTGTACGTCCACACCAGCTGCCAGATCAAGCTTCATCAGGGCATCAACCGTTTTCTCGGTCGGCTCAACGATGTCCAGCACACGCTTGTGGGTACGGATTTCATACTGATCGCGCGCGTCCTTGTTGACGTGCGGTGAAATCAGGATGGTATAGCGCTCGCGCTTGGTCGGCAGCGGAATCGGACCGCGAACCTGTGCACCAGTGCGCTTGGCAGTATCCACGATTTCCTGTGCAGACTGATCGATAAGACGATGATCAAAGGCTTTCAAGCGAATGCGAATCTTCTGGTTCTGCATTACCCGGGACTCCAGGGAAATTCAAGACGATGTCTGACGCCGATGGGCGCCTGACCGCCTACGCACGCCTCAAAAGGATGCGCATTATAGGCAGGCACTCGCTCAGAGTCAAACATGCATATGACAAAGGGGCCTCCCGACGGAGGCCCCTTTAGATTTCGAGCAATGAAATCACTCGACGATCTTGGCAACCACACCAGCGCCGACGGTACGACCGCCTTCGCGAATGGCGAAGCGCAGACCGTCCTCCATGGCGATCGGAGCGATCAGGGTAATGACCATCTGGACGTTGTCGCCCGGCATGACCATTTCTACGCCTTCCGGCAGTTCACAGGTACCAGTTACGTCAGTGGTACGGAAGTAGAACTGCGGACGATAGCCCTTGAAGAACGGCGTATGACGACCGCCTTCTTCCTTGGACAGGATGTAGACTTCGGACTCGAACTTGGTGTGCGGCTTGATGCTGCCCGGCTTGGCCAGAACCTGACCACGCTCGACATCATCACGCTTGGTGCCACGAAGCAGCGCACCAACGTTCTCACCGGCACGACCTTCGTCGAGCAGCTTACGGAACATCTCGACACCGGTAACGGTTGTCTTGACGGTGTCCTGGAGGCCGATGATTTCGACTTCTTCGCCCGGCTTGACGATACCGCGCTCAACACGGCCGGTCACAACAGTACCACGACCCGAGATGGAGAAGACGTCCTCGATCGGCATCAGGAACGGCTGATCGATGGCACGCTCAGGCTCAGGGATATACTCATCCATGGCACGAACGAGGTTGGCAACGGCAGTAGTACCCATGCCATTGTCGTCCTTGCCTTCCAGTGCCATCAGAGCAGAACCGATGATGATCGGCGTATCATCGCCCGGGAAGTCGTACTCGGACAGAAGCTCACGAACTTCCATTTCGACCAGCTCGAGCAGCTCTTCGTCATCGACCATGTCAGCCTTGTTCAGGAAGACAACGACAAACGGAACACCGACCTGACGAGACAGCAGGATGTGCTCGCGCGTCTGCGGCATCGGGCCGTCAGCTGCGGAACAGACCAGGATAGCGCCATCCATCTGGGCAGCACCAGTGATCATGTTCTTGACGTAGTCAGCGTGCCCCGGGCAGTCAACGTGCGCGTAGTGGCGCGTTTCAGACTGGTACTCAACGTGTGCTGTCGAGATCGTAATACCACGCTCACGCTCTTCAGGAGCGTTGTCGATGGTTGCGAACTCGCGCCAGTCACCGCCAAATACTTCGGCAGAAACACGTGTGAGGGCCGCTGTCAGCGTAGTCTTGCCATGGTCAACGTGACCGATGGTGCCTACGTTTACGTGCGGTTTGGAACGTTCAAATTTTTCCTTGGCCACTGCTATAACCTCTCTGTCGACTAACGGTTATCATTTCTGGTTAATGACGGCTTCGACGATGCTGGACGGTGCCTCATCGTACTTCGCAAACTCCATGGAGTAGCTTGCGCGGCCCTGGGTCTGAGAACGCAGATCGGTCGCATAACCGAACATCTCACCCAGCGGCACCATGGCACGGATAACCTTACCGGAAGTAGTGTCATCCATACCCTGAACAAGACCACGCCGACGGTTGAGGTCGCCCATGACATCACCCATGAACTCTTCGGGTGTTACCACTTCAACACTCATCACCGGCTCGAGCAGAACTGCTCCGGCCTTGCGTGCGCCCTCCTTGATTGCCATCGATGAGGCAACCTTGAAGGCATTCTCATTGGAGTCGACGTCGTGATAGGAACCGTCATACAGCGCAACCTTGACGTTGATCATCGGATAACCGGCGATGACACCGTTCTGCAGCTGCTCAAAGGCACCCTTCTCGACTGCCGGCACATATTCCTTGGGTACTACACCACCCACGATCTCGGAATTGAACTTGAAGGTCATTTCCGGATCGTCACCGCGGTCTGCATCCGTCAGCGGCTCGATGCGCAGGTAGACGTGGCCGAACTGGCCGCGACCACCGGACTGACGAACGAACTTGCCTTCCTGCTCGACGCTTTTCTTGATCGTCTCGCGATAGGCAACCTGCGGCTTGCCGATATTGGCTTCTACCTTGAACTCGCGACGCATGCGGTCAACGAGAATGTCCAGGTGAAGCTCACCCATACCGGAGATGATGGTCTGGCCGGTTTCTTCGTCGGTCTTGACGCGGAACGAGGGGTCTTCCTGAGCCAGCTTGCCCAGGGCAATACCCATCTTTTCCTGGTCTGCCTTCGACTTGGGTTCAACGGCAACCGAAATAACCGGTTCCGGGAACTCCATGCGCTCCAGTACGATCTTCGAATTCGGATCGCAGAGCGTATCACCGGTCGTGACATCCTTGAGACCGACACAGGCAGCAATGTCGCCCGCGTAGACCTGCTTGATCTCCTGACGGCTGTTGGAGTGCATCTGAACGATACGGCCAACACGCTCTTTTTTGTCCTTCACCGAATTGTAAACCTGGTCACCGGAGTTCAGTACGCCAGAGTATACGCGGATAAAGGTCAGCGTTCCGACAAACGGGTCGGTCGCGATCTTAAAGGCCAGTGACGAGAACGGCGCACTGTCATCGGCTTCACGAGTTTCGATGGTACCCACGGCATCATCAAGCTCACCTTCGATCGCCTTGACTTCGGTCGGCGACGGCAGGTACTCGATAACCGCATCCAGCATGGCCTGTACGCCCTTGTTCTTGAACGCGGAGCCACAGGTAACCAGAACGATTTCGTTGTCCAGCGTACGACGACGCAGACCGGCCTTGATCTCCTCAACGGAAAGCTCTCCACCTTCGAGATACTTTTCCATCAATTCTTCAGAGGCTTCTGCGGCAGACTCGACCATGTGCTCGTACCATTCCTGAGCCGTTTCCTGCAGCTCGGCCGGAATGTCAACGAGGTCATAGGTCATGCCCCGATCGCCTTCATTCCAGAGAATGGCCTTCATCTGAAGAAGGTCGATGACGCCCTTGAATTCGTCTTCCGCACCCCAGTTGATCTGGATCGGTACGGCATTGGCGCCCAGACGCTTGCGCATCTGTTCGACCACCATGAAGAAGTCGGCACCGGCACGGTCCATCTTGTTGACGAACACCATGCGGGGAACTTCATAGCGGTTGGCCTGACGCCAGACGGTTTCGGTCTGCGGCTGAACACCGGAGCTGCCGCACAGTACGACGACCGCGCCATCGAGAACACGCAGAGAACGCTCAACTTCGATCGTGAAGTCAACGTGCCCGGGCGTGTCGATGATGTTGATGCGATGCTCATCGAACTGCTGATTCATGCCGCTCCAGAAACAGGTGGTCGCAGCAGAGGTGATGGTGATACCACGCTCCTGCTCCTGCTCCATCCAGTCCATGACAGCGGCGCCTTCATGCACTTCACCGATCTTGTGAGAAAGACCCGTGTAAAAGAGCACGCGTTCGGTCGTCGTTGTCTTGCCGGCATCAACGTGGGCGCAGATACCGATATTGCGGTAGCGCTTAAGAGGAGTCTTGCGTGCCACGATAGCGTATCCTGTAGTTGGAAGCGCCTTCGCCTGAAGGCGCTTCTATTAGAAGCGGTAGTGAGAGAAGGCCTTGTTGGCTTCTGCCATACGATGGACGTCTTCACGCTTCTTGACAGCAGCACCCTTGCCTTCAGCCGCGTCCAGCATTTCGCCGGCCAGCCTCTGCACCATGGTCTTCTCACCGCGATTGCGAGCAGCGTCCACCATCCAGCGCATGGCCAGCGCCTGACGACGTGAAGGACGCACTTCAACGGGTACCTGATAGGTGGCACCGCCAACGCGACGTGATTTTACTTCGACCATGGGCTGGATGGCTTCCAGTGCCTTGTCGAAAATGTCCAGCGGCTCATCATTGGAGCGTTCGGCAACCCGATCCAGCGCACCATAAACGATGCGCTCGGCGACGGATTTCTTGCCGCTGATCATCAGGTGGTTCATGAACTTGGCCAGGCGCTCACTTCCGAACTTGGGATCCGGCAGGATGTCGCGCTTCGCCGCAATACGTCTTCTAGGCATGATAAGCCCTCAGTCAGAAGAGTCTTTCAGGTAAACCCGGGACCAAACACTCAGGGTGCGCTGCCCGGCCTTACTCTTATCAGACCGTGAAAATTGAATGAATACCGATCAGGACTTCGGCTTTTTGGTGCCGTACTTCGAACGCGCCTGACGACGGTTCTGGACACCGGAGGTGTCAAGTGCACCACGAACCGTGTGATAACGCACACCGGGAAGGTCCTTTACGCGACCGCCACGAATGAGCACCACGGAGTGTTCCTGAAGGTTGTGCCCCTCACCGCCGATATACGACGCAACTTCGAAACCGTTGGTCAGGCGAACACGGCAGACCTTACGAAGGGCCGAGTTCGGCTTTTTGGGCGTGGTGGTATAAACACGCGTGCAAACGCCGCGGCGCTGCGGGCATGCCTGCAGCGCAGGCACATCGCTTTTGGCCTGCGGCCGCTTGCGGGGCTTGCGCACCAGCTGATTAATCGTTGCCATAAAGGCTCGCTCCAATGATGATGATACAAAACAGCAGGGACAGGACGCACCTGCCCCTACTGTTAAAGGCTGCGAATTCTAAGGGTTCGCCTGCAAGGGCGTCAAGCCCTGCGCCGTAACCGGCGCAGAACCTGTCTGCCGCTAAAGGTCGTCATCAGCATCCAGTGCAGTCAGATGCTCGCCCAGCTGCTGCTCGACATCGAAGGCCGAAGGATGCTGATCGCGCGTGGCACCCTCTTTCCTGCGACGACGTTCGGCATGATGCGTAAGACCCGTGCCGGCCGGAATCAGACGTCCAACCACCACGTTTTCCTTCAGACCACGCAGATAGTCGCGCTTGCCGGTGACTGCGGCTTCGGTCAGCACTCGTGTGGTTTCCTGGAAGGAAGCCGCCGAGATGAAGGATTCCGTGGCAAGCGATGCCTTGGTGATCCCCAGCAGTACACGATCATACTTGGCCGGGAATTTCTCCTGCTCCTGCAGACGCACGTTTTCTGCCAGCACACGAACCAGTTCGACCTGATCACCCGGGATCAACGTGCTGTCGCCGGCATCGAGAACCTCTACCTTGCGCAGCATCTGACGCACGATAACTTCAATGTGCTTGTCGTTGATGCCGACACCCTGAAGGCGGTAGACGTCCTGGATTTCAGCCGTGATGTACTTGGCCAGTTCGCTGACGCCCAGCAGACGCAGAATATCGTGCGGGTTGCTCGGACCATCAGAGATGACCTCACCACGCTCGACGGTTTCACCTTCGAAGACACCGATCTGACGCCACTTGGGAATCAGCATTTCGATCGGATCACCATCGGTCGGCGTAATCATCAGACGACGCTTGCCCTTGGTTTCCTTGCCGAAGGTAATGGTGCCCGTGGCCTCGGCCAGAACAGAAGCTTCCTTGGGCTTGCGCGCCTCGAACAGGTCAGCAACGCGCGGCAGACCACCGGTGATGTCCTTGTTGCCGGACGCCTCGACCGGAATACGGGCCACCACTTCACCAATACCGATTGCCGAACCGTCATCAACGGAAACAATCGCATTGCCCGGCAGCATGTACTGCACCGGCGTATTGGAACCGGGCAGCGACACCGCTTCACCCTGCTCGTTTTGCAGCATGATCATCGGGCGCTTGTCACGGCCCGATGTTGGACGGTTACCGGCCTCAATAACCTCGATGGAGGAAAGCCCCGTCATCTCGTCAACACTTCTGTTGATGGTGACGTTTTCTTCCATGTCGGTGAACTGAATGCGGCCGTCCACTTCAGAGACGATCGGGTGCGTGTGCGGATCCCACTTGGCCACCACCTGGCCTGACTCGACCAGCGCACCGTCCTTGATGGACAGCTCGGCACCGTAGGGCAGCTTGTAGTACTCACGCTCACGGCCATGTTCATCGGCCACGGCCAGAGCACTGGAGCGCGATACCACAACCAGTTTTCCGTCACTGCGTTCAACATGCTTCATGTTGTGCAGGCGTACACTACCGCCATGCTTGACCTGAACGCTGTCCACGGCCGAGGCACGCGATGCTGCACCGCCGATGTGGAAGGTACGCATGGTAAGCTGGGTACCCGGCTCGCCAATCGACTGGGCAGCAATAACACCCACCGACTCACCCACGTTGACCACGTGACCACGCGCCAGATCACGGCCGTAGCAGGAAGAACAGACGCCGTGTGCGGTTTCACAGGTGATGGTCGAACGCACCACGATTTCATCGACACCCATGGTGTCGAGACGATTGCACCAGGCTTCATCAAGCAGCGTGTTACGCGGAATCAGTACTTCCTGACTCTGCGGATCCACGACATCACGTGCCACGACACGACCCAGCACGCGCTCGGCCAGCGAAACAATGATGTCACCACCCTCGATGACCGGGTGAAGTGTCAGGCCTTCTTCTGTGCCACAGTCGGTGTCGGTCACGACCACGTCCTGCGCCACATCGACCAGACGGCGTGTCAGGTAACCGGAGTTGGCCGTTTTCAGTGCCGTATCCGCAAGACCCTTACGTGCGCCGTGCGTGGAGATAAAGTACTGAAGTACGTTCAGACCTTCACGGAAGTTGGCCGTGATCGGCGTTTCGATGATCGAGCCATCCGGCTTGGCCATCAGGCCACGCATACCGGCCAGCTGACGAATCTGGGCCGCACTACCACGGGCGCCGGAATCCGCCATGATGAAGACGCTGTTGAACGAGTCCTGTTCGACTTCGTTGCCTTCACGATCGGTAACCGTCTCTTTCGAGATACCGGTCATCATGGCGCGGGCCACCTTGTCGTTGGCCTTGGACCAGATATCGATAACCTTGTTGTACTTCTCGCCGGCGGTAACAAGACCCGAGGAGAACTGATCCTCGATTTCCTTCACCTCATCCTCGGCCGCTTCGATAATTTCCTTTTTGGAATCAGGAATGACGAAGTCGTTAACGCCGATGGACGCACCAGACCAGGTGGCCAGACGGAAACCGGTATACATCAGCTGGTCAGCAAAGATGACAGTTTCCTTCAGACCCACCAGACGGTACCCGGCATTGATCAGCTGGGAGATCGCCTTTTTCTTCATCGAGCGATCGACCATCTCGAACGGCATACCACGCGGCACGATGCGATACAGCAGCGCACGTCCGACCGTCGTGTCCTTGACCGAGACCTGCTCGACAAGCTCACCGCTTTCTTCGTCACGGGCCCATTCACTCAGACGAACGCGAACGCGGGCATGCAGGTCAACACTCTGGGTACCAAAAGCACGCTCAACTTCATTGAGGTCAGAGAAGGCCATTCCCTCGCCCTTTGCCCCAATACGCTCGCGGGTCATGTAGTACAGACCCAGCACAACGTCCTGAGACGGTACGATGATGGGATCACCGTTGGCCGGCGACAGCACGTTGTTGGTCGACATCATCAGCGCACGCGCTTCAAGCTGGGCTTCCAGCGTCAGCGGTACGTGTACGGCCATCTGGTCGCCGTCAAAGTCGGCGTTATAGGCGGCACAGACCAGCGGATGCAGCTGGATGGCCTTGCCTTCGATCAGCATCGGCTCGAACGCCTGAATGCCCAGACGGTGCAGTGTCGGTGCGCGGTTAAGCAGCACCGGATGCTCACGAATCACGTCAGCGAGAATGTCCCAGACTTCCGGCATCTCACGCTCGACCAGCTTCTTGGCAGCCTTGATGGTGGAGGCCTGGCCGCTGCCCTGAAGCTTCGAATAGATAAACGGCTTGAACAGCTCAAGCGCCATCTTCTTGGGCAGACCACACTGATGCAGACGCAGTGTCGGACCTACAGTGATAACCGAACGACCCGAGTAGTCAACGCGCTTGCCCAGCAGGTTCTGACGAAAACGCCCCTGCTTGCCCTTGATCATGTCGGCCAGCGACTTCAGCGGACGCTTGTTGGAGCCCGTGATGGCACGACCGCGACGGCCGTTGTCCAGCAGGGCATCAACCGATTCCTGCAGCATGCGCTTTTCGTTGCGCACGATAATGTCCGGCGCAGACAGATCCAGCAGCCGCTTGAGGCGGTTGTTCCGGTTGATCACACGACGATAAAGGTCGTTGAGATCGGAAGTCGCGAAACGACCGCCATCCAGCGGTACCAGCGGACGCAGGTCCGGCGGCAGCACAGGCAGTACTTCCATGACCATCCAGCCCGGGTGGTTACCCGAACGATAGAAGGCTTCCAGGAGCTTGAGGCGTTTGGAAAGCTTCTTGATCTTGGTGTCCGAATTGGTCTGGGGGATCTCTTCACGCAGACGCTCGATCTCTTCACCCAGATCGATGTCGGACAGCAATGCCTGAACAGCTTCGGCACCCATACGGGCATCAAAGTCATCACCGAATTCTTCAAGCGCTTCGAAATACTGCTCATCGTTGAGCAGCTGACCGCGCTCAAGCGTTGTCATGCCCGGGTCGATGACCACAAAGGATTCGAAGTACAGGACACGCTCGATATCACGCAGTGTCATGTCCAGCAGCATGCCAATGCGCGACGGCAGCGACTTCAGAAACCAGATGTGTGCGACCGGAGATGCCAGCTCGATGTGGCCCATCCGCTCACGACGCACGGACGCTTTGGTCACTTCAACGCCGCACTTTTCGCAGATAATGCCGCGATGCTTCATGCGCTTGTACTTGCCGCACAGGCACTCGTAATCCTTGACCGGACCAAAAATCTTGGCACAGAACAGGCCATCACGTTCTGGCTTGAACGTCCGGTAGTTAATGGTCTCGGGCTTTTTGACCTCGCCAAACGACCAGCTGCGGATCATGTCCGGAGAAGCAAGCGAAATCCGAATGGCATCAAACTCTTCGGACTGCGCCTGCGATTTAAGAACTTTGACCAGATCTTTCATGGGGTCGGCTCCGTTGCGGAGTTGTCATGAGCGGGGCCCGGTTTATCGGGGCCCCGCGGACCTTCATAGGATAAAGGCGGCGCTTAGCCTTCCAGCTCGATGTCGATACCCAGCGAGCGGATTTCCTTGACCAGTACGTTGAAGGATTCAGGCATACCCGCCTGCATGCTGTGATCACCGTCGACGATGCTCTTGTACATTTTGGTACGACCTTCCACATCGTCGGACTTGACCGTCAGCATCTCCTGCAGCGTGTAGGCCGCGCCATAGGCTTCGAGTGCCCACACTTCCATCTCACCGAAGCGCTGGCCGCCGAACTGGGCCTTGCCGCCCAACGGCTGCTGAGTGACCAGCGAGTACGAACCGGTAGAGCGCGCATGCATCTTGTCATCCACGAGGTGGTTGAGCTTGAGCATGTACATGTAGCCAACCGTCACCGGACGATCAAACTTTTCACCGGTACGACCATCATAAAGCGCCATCTGACCTGAATCCGGCAGATCGGCCAGACGCAGCAAGCCCTTGATCTCCTGCTCATGGGCACCGTCGAACACTGGAGAGGCAATCGGTACGCCACCCGAGAGGTTCTTGGCCAGAGCCATTACTTCCTCATCGGTCAGCTCGTCGATATTCTCCTGACGCCCACCACTGGTGTTGTACACCTGATGCAGGAACTCGCGAATCTCGGTGAGCTGCTGCTCGCGGGCATTTCGCATCATGCGATCGATCTTGACGCCGAGTCCGTGAGCCGCCATACCCAGGTGCGTCTCAAGGATCTGACCGACGTTCATGCGTGATGGAACGCCCAGCGGGTTGAGCACGATATCGACCGGCGTACCTTCATCGTCAAACGGCATGTCTTCAACCGGCATGATGGCCGAGATGACACCCTTGTTACCGTGACGGCCGGCCATCTTGTCGCCGGGCTGGATACGACGCCTGACGGCCAGATAGACCTTGACGATTTTCAGTACGCCCGGCGCCAGATCATCGCCCTGAGTAAGCTTGCGCTTTTTGTCCTCAAAACGCTCCTCCATCTCCTTGCGACGGGTTTCCAGCTGCTCGTCAGCCTGATGCAGCAGCTCGTTGAGCGCTTCATCCTGCATGCGAAGCTTCGACCACTGTGAACGCGGCAGCTCTTCAAGGTACTCATCGGTGACCACGTCACCCTTGGTGAGTCTCGGGCCACCGTTGACCGGCTGGCCGGACAGCGTGCGCTGCAGACGCTCGAAGGTCGCATTTTCGGCGATACGATAGGTTTCCTGCAGATCCTTGCGCACTTCGTCGAGCTGCTGCTGCTCGATGGAAAGTGCACGTGCATCCTTGTCGACCCCGTCGCGGGTAAAGACCTGAACGTCGATGACCGTGCCACGCATACCGGTTGAAGCGCGCAGCGACGTATCCTTTACGTCGCTGGCCTTCTCACCAAAGATGGCACGCAGCAGCTTCTCTTCCGGCGTCAGTTGGGTTTCGCCCTTGGGTGTGACCTTGCCGACCAGAATATCGCCCGGGTTGATCTCGGCACCGATGTAGACCACGCCGGATTCATCCAGCTTGCCCAGTGCCGCTTCGCCCACGTTGGGAATATCCGATGTAATCTCTTCGGCGCCCAGCTTGGTGTCACGCGATACGCAGGTCAGTTCCTGAATGTGGATCGTGGTGAAACGATCCTCTTCAACCACGCGCTCCGAAATCAACATGGAGTCTTCGAAGTTGTAGCCGTTCCAGGGCATGAAGGCGATACGGATGTTCTGGCCCAGTGCCAGATCGCCGGTATCCACCGACGGACCGTCAGCCAGAATGTCACCGATGGCAATTTTGTCACCCTGACGCACGATCGGACGCTGGTTCTGACAGGTATTCTGGTTGGAGCGAACGTATTTGGTCAGGTTGTAGATATCAACACCGGCTTCACCGCCGATGATCTCATCTTCATTAACCCGAATAACGATGCGCTTGGCATCCACCGAATCAACCAGACCGCCACGTCGTGCCACGGCGCAGACACCAGAGTCACGTGCCACGAAACGTTCCATGCCTGTTCCGACCAGCGGCTTGTCCGCCTTCAGGGTCGGTACGGCCTGACGCTGCATGTTCGAACCCATCAATGCACGGTTGGCATCGTCGTGCTCAAGGAACGGAATCAGGGCAGCGGCAACCGAGACAACCTGGCGCGGCGACACATCCATCAGCGTCACCTTGTCGGGCGCCATGAAGGTGGTCTCACCACGGTGACGGACCTGAACCAGATCATCGATCAGCTGACCGTTTTCATCGACCGTGGCGGATGCCTGGGCAATGATGAAATCACCCTCCTCGATCGCCGACAGATGCACGACATCATCGGTCACCTGGCGATTTTCCACCTTGCGGTAGGGCGTCTCGAGGAAGCCATAGTGATTGGTATGGCTGTAGGTGGCCAGCGAGTTGATCAGACCAATGTTCGGACCTTCAGGAGTCTCGATCGGGCACAGACGACCATAGTGCGTGGCGTGTACGTCACGCACTTCAAAGCCTGCACGCTCACGCGTCAGACCGCCCGGCCCGAGTGCGGACACACGACGTTTGTGCGTGACCTCGGACAGCGGATTGTTCTGGTCCATGAACTGGGAAAGCTGCGAAGAACCGAAGAATTCCTTGACCGCTGCCGCTACCGGCTTGGCGTTGATCAGGTCCTGCGGCATCAGGCCTTCACTTTCGGCCATGGACAGACGTTCCTTGACCGCGCGCTCGACACGCACCAGGCCAACACGGAACTGGTTTTCGGCCATTTCGCCGACACTTCGGATACGACGGTTACCCAGGTGGTCGATGTCGTCGACATCGCCAAAACCGTTGCGAATATTGATGAGCTCTCTGAGCACGTCAATGATATCGCTATGGGTCAGAACCCCCGGACCTTCGTCGTTGTCACGACGCAGGCGACGGTTGAACTTCATGCGGCCCACACCGGACAGGTCGTAGCGGTCTTCGCTGAAAAACAGATTGTTGAACAGCGATTCAGCCGCTTCCTTGGTCGGCGGCTCGCCCGGACGCATCATGCGATAGATCTCGACCAGCGCTTCGAGCTGTGAACCGGTGGGATCAACACGCAGAGTGTCGGAAATGAAAGAGCCGGTATCGAGGTCGTTGGTATAGAGCGTCTCGATGGTGGTAATGCCGGCCTGACCGATCTTTTCGAGCATCTCGAGTGTCAGCTCGGTATTGCAGGCAACCAGCAGCTCACCGGTATTGGGATCGACCTGATCCTTGGCCAGTGTCTTGCCAAGGAGATACTCCATCGGAACGTCAAGGCGCTCGATGCCTGCCTTTTCAAGCTGACGGATGTGCTTCTGGGTGATACGACGCCCTTCTTCAACAATGACATTGCCGTCATTGTCAGAGATATCAAAGCTTGCCGTATCACCACGCAGGCGCGAAGGCACCAGCTGCACGGAGAATCCGTTTCTTTCGACGTGATAAACATCAGTGTCGAAGAAATAGCCGAGAATATCCTCGGCGCTATAGCCCAGCGCGCGCATAAGCACGGTGGCAGGCAGCTTGCGGCGACGGTCGATACGCACAAAGACGTTATCGCGCGGATCAAACTCGAAATCCAGCCAGGAACCGCGATAGGGAATCACACGGGCTGAATACAGCAGCTTGCCCGAAGAATGACTCTTGCCCTTGTCGTGGTCAAAGAACACACCCGGGCTGCGGTGGAGCTGAGAAACAATAACGCGCTCGGTACCGTTGACAACAAAGGTACCGTTTTCGGTCATCAGGGGGATTTCCCCCATGTAGACTTCCTGCTCCTTGATATCCTTGATCGCCTTGTTCGAAGACTCGCGATCATAGATGATCAGACGTACCTTGACGCGCAGGGGCGCTGAATAGGTCACACCTCGCAGCTGACACTCCTTGACATCAAAGGCAGGAGTGCCGAAGCGATAACTGACGTACTCGAGTGCCGCGTTACCCGAAAAGCTTTCGATCGGGAACACGGACTTGAAGGCGGCATGCAGACCAATATCATGGCGACCTTCAGGGGCACGATCCTGCTGCAGGAAGTCATAATAGGAATCAAGCTGGATGGCCAGCAGGTAAGGCACATCCATTACTTGGGGCAGTTTGCCGAAATCCTTGCGGATGCGTTTTTTCTCAGTGTATGAGTAAGCCATCTGTAA
Organism: Kushneria sp. EE4; assembly: GCF_977968315.1. The sequence continues at coordinate 16,073 of NZ_OZ386212.1, read as the reverse complement.
TCCCCAGCTTGTTCACCATGAGTGACTGGCGTGATCGGTACACCAGCGGATTGGCTCCATCAGGCGCCAACGGCAAGCTTCCCGAAGGAGAGCTCGCCGCTTGAAGTTTTCCGGATCGCCTTAGCGTACTAGCGGCTTGTCTATAAGCACGCTAAGCCCATCCGGCAACAGAAAAAGGCCGGCGGCGGTCAGCTCATCTGACCGCCACCAGCCGTCATGCTATAACGCTTTCATGCGGAACACTGATTACTTGAGTTCCACGGAAGCGCCAGCTTCTTCCAGCTTCTTCTTGGCTTCTTCGCCATCTTCCTTGGACATGCCTTCTTTCAGGGTTGCCGGAGCACCGTCGACGGCGCCCTTGGCTTCCTTGAGACCAAGGCCGGTGATTTCGCGAACCACCTTGATGACGTTGACCTTCTTGTCGCCAGCGGCTGTTAGAACCAGGTCGAACTCGGTCTGTTCTTCAACGGCTTCAGCTTCGCCGCCGCCACCGGGACCTGCGACAACAGCAGCAGCAGCGCTGACGCCAAACTTCTCTTCCATCGACTCGATAAGGTCGACAACTTCCATGACAGACATTTCAGCAACAGCGTTGATGATGTCTTCTTTGCTCAGTGCCATGATTGCATTCCTGTACTTTGCGGGGCAAATGACTGCCCGATGAAATTTGCCTGAATGATACGCCGATCAGGCTGCTTCTTCTTCGCCCTGCTTCTGATCGCGCAGCGCTGCGAGCGTGCGTACCAGTTTGCCGGCGGAAGCTTCCTTCATGACGGACATCAGCTTGGCGATAGCTTCGTCGTAGGTCGGCAGGCTTGCCAGACGATCGATATCACTCGCCTCGATCAGCTCACCCTCGTAGGCCAGCGCCTTGACTTCAAACTTGGGCTGTTCGCGAGCGAAATCCCTGAGCAGACGCGCGCCGGCGCCTGGATGCTCAAGAGAAAACGCCAGCAGAGACGGACCAACAAAAGTCTCGTTCAGGCACTCCCATGAAGTGCCCTGCAGGGCGCGACGGGCCAGCGTGTTACGCACAACGCGCAGCTGGACACCGTTATCTCGGGCCTTTTTACGCAGCGCCGTCATGGCGCCCACGTCAACACCGCGAGAGTCGGCTACGACAACGGAGAGCGCCTGTCCGGCAGTTTCGCTGACCTCAGCGACAATTGCCTTCTTGTCTTCAAGACCCAGGGGCATATTTTCACTCCTCGTGCCGGCCATCCGGGAGGATGACCATCGTGGTTACCATCTACTGATGACATACAGCAGAGTGGATGATGGCGTGTTGCCGGCTGGCAACAGGCGCCATCTGCGCAGGCCATTCACACAAGGCAAACGATTAAGCCGCCCCGACGGAGCGACACCTGCGGTCTTTGACGGCGCCCCGTTCCACCACGGGCACGGGGACCGCAAAGCAATCGGTAAAATCGATCAGTTCATGTAGGAATGATCGACGGTCACACCGGGACCCATGGTCGTGGACAGGGAAATCTTTTTGAGATAGACCCCTTTGGAAGTACTGGGCTTGAGCTTTTTCAGATCGTTGACCAGTGCCTCCAGATTGCCACGCAGGGCTTCGGGCGTGAAATCAACCTTGCCAATACCAGCATGGATAATGCCGTTTTTGTCGGTACGGAAACGTACCTGACCGGCCTTGGCATTCTTGACGGCAGTCGCCACGTCAGGAGTTACCGTACCCACCTTGGGGTTGGGCATCAGGCCGCGCGGGCCCAGAATCTGACCCAGCTGACCGACAACGCGCATGGCGTCCGGTGCTGCGATGACAACGTCAAAATCGAGGTTGCCCTTTTTGACTTCGGCGGCCAGATCATCCATGCCAACGATTTCAGCACCGGCTTCGCGCGCTGCATCAGCCGCGGCGCCCTGAGCGAAAACCGCGACACGAACGTCACGACCAGTGCCGTTGGGCAATACGGTAGCACCACGTACCACCTGATCCGATTTACGCGGATCGACACCCAGGTTGACAGCAACTTCTACACTTTCCTTGAATTTCACAGAGGAAATCTCGGACAGCAGTGCAGTGGCTTCATCAACACTGTAAACACGCGAGGCATCAACACGATCGCGAATCAGCTTCATGCGTCTGGAAAGCTTGGCCATGATCAGAGACCCTCCACGTTCAGGCCCATGCTGCGTGCAGTACCAGCAATGGTGCGCAAGGCAGCTTCAAGGTCGGCAGCCGTCAGATCAGGCTCCTTCGTGCGGGCAATCTCTTCGATCTGCTCACGCGTCACCGTACCAACCTTGTTCTTGTTCGGCTCACCGGAACCGGACTTGATGCCTGCAGCCTTTTTGAGCAGCACGGGCGCCGGCGGCGTCTTGGTGATGAACGTAAAGCTGCGGTCGGAATAAACCGTGATAACCACGGGCGTCGGCAGACCGACTTCCATATCCTGGGTTTCTGCGTTGAACGCCTTGCAGAATTCCATGATATTGACGCCGTGCTGACCGAGTGCCGGACCTACCGGCGGACTGGGGTTGGCCTTACCAGCTGCAACCTGCAGCTTGATATAAGCCTGTACTTTCTTGGCCATGATGGACTCCGATTGGGTAATAGCGCCTTGCGGCTCCCCCGACTATCGATGCAGCGATACTGCACCACCAGCACCCTTCGAACTTAAAGCTTCTCGACCTGCGAGAACTCAAGTTCGACGGGAGTAGAGCGCCCGAAAATCAGAACACTGACCTGCAGACGACTCTTCTCGTAATTGACTTCTTCAACCACGCCATTGAAATCTGCAAAGGGACCATCAGCAACACGGACGGTCTCACCAGCGTCAAACATGGTCTTGGGACGCGGTTTTTCAGTACCATCCTGCACGCGACGCAAAATGGCTTCTGCTTCATTGGGCGTAATGGGAGCGGGCTTTTCGGGCGTCCCGCCGATAAATCCCATTACCCTGGGCGTTTCATTAACCAGATGCCAACTGCGGTCATCCATCGCCATTTCAACAAGCACGTAACCGGGATAAAACTTGCGCTCGCTCTTGCGGCGCTTCCCATCGCGCATTTCAACGACTTCTTCCGTAGGCACCAGTATTTCGCCGAAATGGTCTTCCATTTCGTAAAGCTTCACGCGCTCAGTTAGTGAACGCATGACCTGCTTTTCAAAACCAGAATAGGCGTGGACAACGTACCAGCGCTTAGTCATGCAAGCTCCTAACCAATGAGAGTCGACACCAGCCAACCGAAGAACATATCAATCAGCCAGAGCAACAGGCCCACGATGACAACTGCGCCCAGCACGATAGCGGTCGTTTGAAAGGTTTCCTGGCGGGTCGGCCAGACAACACGCTGAATTTCCTTCTTGGCGTTTCTGGCAAGCGAGGTCAGCTCACGGCCTCGTCCGGTGGTCAGCGCAATGCCCAGTGCGGCAACAACCAGCACAACAACGCCGACCACGCGATAAATCATCGGCTGATCGGCAAAATAGACATTACCTGCTACCGCAACAGCAACAAGCACCACGGCAGCAGCCCACTTGAGCGCATCAAAACGGGTATCCTGCACTTCGGCGGTCTGTTTCATGGGGAAGAAAACTCCTCAGGAGTGCGGCAATCGATTTACACACAAAAGCTGCCAATCTGAGGAAGACTGGCAGGCCAGGAGGGACTCGAACCCCCAACCTGCGGTTTTGGAGACCGCTGCTCTGCCAATTGAGCCACTGGCCTGTAACATCGTCGTCGTGACCACCTTTGCGAGCGGCGTGCACGATATCAAAAAGTCCGACGCAAGACAACCAACACATCGAACTAAAAAGGGCGACCCTTTTGGCTCGCCCTGAATGGAGCTCATGGACGGAATTGAACCGTCGACCTCACCCTTACCAAGGGTGTGCTCTACCCCTGAGCTACATGAGCATAACTCTTTACAACAACTGGAGCGGGCAGCGGGAATCGAACCCGCATCATCAGCTTGGAAGGCTGAGGTTCTACCATTAAACTATGCCCGCTTGCCCAATCTTTCAGCCACCATGTGACTGAAAAAAATCTTGGTGGAGGGAGGAGGATTCGAACCTCCGAAGCTCGCGCGGCAGATTTACAGTCTGCTCCCTTTGGCCACTCGGGAATCCCTCCAACTTGGCGGCAAATTATACCGACCTTTAAAGGCCTGTCAAGCCCTGCCCCTTTCTGCATGCATATCGCACTTTTTGCCGTTATGCGCTGCTTTCTGGAACGCGGCGCATTCTGTCAGAGCAATTGCGCAAACGCAAGTGCCTTGCGCATATCCGTTAAATTCGCTGGTTCAATCACCCGGGGCATACCTGCCAGCACACCCTTTTCTTCGGCAGATGTCACTGGAAAGAGCGCCTCAAGACCTGCATAAACCATGTCCGCCCAATGGGCATGCGGTATACGAAGACCGCGAGATACAAGTCCCGCATCGCCTCCGGTAATCAACAATGGCAGCGCCATGCCGTGGTGGTCGCAGACTTCCATGTAAAGACGGCTGATGGCACTGGTAGCCGACACGAACACACCGTGGTTGACCGCATCTACAGTATTGGTCCCAGGTGATAACGCATGCAGTACGTCCTGCTCCAGATCGATTGCCACCTTGCGGGTACCGAGTTTGAGGCTCTCCTTCATGAGTCTGAGCCCCGGAATAATGTAGCCGCCAATGTGCCGCCCTCCGGGCAGTACGGCATCCATGGTAATGGCACTACCGCAGTCCACAGTGCAGCACCCACCAGTCAGCTGATACCCCGAGATCACCCCAAGCCAGCGATCCACTCCCAGTCGCTCGGGTGACTCATAGCCATTGTGAATACCAAGTGCCTCGGCCGTGGAGTGTGCAATGTAAATGGCATCAACGCGACGCTTCAAGAGCCTGACGGTGTCTTCCAGCACGTCCTGACGCGCTACATTCGATATCCGAATAACGTCGACAGTGTCCAGATCAGGAATATCGGCCCCCGAACGCCATTCGTTGCGCGTCCACATGGCACCCCGAGCGCGGATATCACTGGTCTTTTTATCCTTTAGTCGCCACTTCGACAAGGTGTTGCCAATATCCAGGTCAAGAATCATGAGCGACCACGCAGACTGACTTCGCCACCTGTAAAACGCCTGCATTTACCGTCAATACTGACCACAAGGTTGCCGGTATCATCAACACCCTGTGCAACACCATCATGAACTGTACTGCCCTGATGGATCCGGACTGCCTTGTTTCGATGGACGTGGTAGCCGTTCCAGCGGTCACGCCAGGCAGAAAACCCCGTTTTTTCAAAACACGCCAGCATCTGCATATGTTCCTCGATCATCGCGCTGACCAGCCCATTGCGCGACAATCCGGCTGTCAGATCAGCGAGTGCCGCAACCGGCTGTTCGATACCGGCCTTCCCCTTGTCGGAAAGCCGAATATTGACGCCAACACCGATCACCACCTGGCAGGGTCCGACGGCATCCCCACGAACCTCGACCAATATGCCTCCCAGCTTGAGGGTGCCTGAAGGCGTTAACACCAGCAGGTCATTGGGCCATTTCAGCTGAACATCCACGCCTTGTGCCGACAATAGATCTGCCATGACCACACCGACTGCCAGACTCAAACCTTCCAGCGCCCCTACCCCGCTTTCAAACTGCCAGCCAACGGAGAAGTGAATATTGCCGCCCCATTCACTATAGAAGGAACGCCCACGACGCCCCCTGCCGGCACTTTGCCACTCCGCCAGACAGACTTCACCATGTCCGGCACCCTGTGCAAAGCGCTCCAGCAGATAGGTGTTGGTGGAATTCACCGCATCTTCCACAAAAAGATGTTTGAGGTGCTGACGTGCACAGCGTGACAGGCCTGCCACGATGTCGGCACCACGAAACGGCTCGGGCGGGTCGAGAAGACGATAGCCACACCCTCTGGTGGTTTCGACAGAAAGCCCTAGTCCTTCAAGCTTTCGCAGCTGTTTCCACACCGCGGTCCGTGACACCCCTACTTCCCTTCCCAGCGCCTCCCCTGAATGGAAGGCACCGTCGCTCATCAGTCTAATCAGATCGCTGACACTCATGGAATTGCATTCATGGCCTGGAACCCTTGTATCCACCTGCATCGCGACGAGCCATGTTCCTGCTTCCCGGCGCAATACACGAAAAACAAAAAGGGTACCCCTTTGGGTACCCTTTGTAATCTCCAAACAGTGCATTTGGTGTCAGTGATAACCCTCGCCGGCACGCACCTTGCCTCGAAAAACGTAATAACTGTAGGCCGTATAGGCGAGCACGATGGGAACCAGTACCACATAGCCGACGATCAAAAATGTCTGACTGGCCCGGGCCGAAGAAGCATCCCACAGCGTAATGTCAGGGGGGATGATCAATGGGAAGAAGCTGATCACAAGACCCGAGAGCCCAAGGAAAAACAGTCCCAGAATCTTGAAGAACAGGCGACGTTCATGGGCGTGAGTAACGTCATTCCAGATACTCCAGGAAAACAGCGCGACCAGAATCGGTACCGGAGCAAACCAGGCGATATTGGGAAAGGTAAACCAGCGTTCGGCAATACGCCCATTTGATAGTGGCGTCCAGACACTGATCACGATCATGGCAGCCACCAGCAACAGCGTCAGAGGACGAGCCAGCTGATAAAAACGCTGTTGGAGGTCACCTTCCGTTTTCATGATCAGCCAGCCGGCACCCAAAAGCGCATAGCCTGCCATCAGTGCCAGTCCGGTAAACAGCGCAAACGGTGAGAACCAGTCAAAGGTGCCGCCCTGGTAAGCGCGCTCCGAGACGGCCAGACCGTTGATAATGCCACCCAGTACCACGCCCTGACTAAAGGTGGCAACCATGGCGCCGCCACTGAAGGCAAGATCAAACCATTTGCGTGAGCGGTTGGACTTGAAACGAAACTCGAAGGCGATGCCGCGAAAGATCAATGCCAGCAGCATCAGAATCAACGGTAGATACATTGCTGGCAGAATGACCGCATACGCCAGAGGGAAGGCGCCATAGAGCCCGGCGCCCCCCAGGATCATCCATGTCTGATTGCCGTCCCATACCGGCGCCACGGTATTCATCATGACATCGCGCTTTTCATCGCCCCGGATGAAAGGAAACAGGATGCCCACCCCAAGACTAAAGCCGTCCATCATGACGTACATGGCGACTGCAAAACCAATCAGCAGATACCAGATGACCGGTAGATCAATTGTCATGCTCATGGCTCCCAATCAATTTTGCTCTTCAAAGCTGCTTTCGGCCGCCGACATGGGCCGCTTGGGCTGACGCTCATGACCAGGCCCCCCGGCGGGCACCATGTTCATCGGTTCGGAGCGGATCAGTTTCAGCATGTAGTAGATTCCGATGCCGAAAATAATGGCATAGACCACCATAAAACCAATCAGCGTTGTCACCATGCTTGCCAGACTGTGCGATGAGACAGCATCTTCGGTTCGCAGCATGCCGTAGACCACCCACGGCTGACGCCCGGCTTCTGTCGTGATCCAGCCGGCCAGAAGCGCAATGAAACCGACCGGCGTCGTGAACAGGGCAATGCGCTGAAACCAGCGAGCCTCGTAAAGCTTCCCCTTCCAGCGTAGAAACAGCCCTACAACACCCATGCCCAGCATCAGCATGCCCAGCCCCACCATAATCCTGAAGCTCCAGAAGACCAGCGGCACATTGGGCCATTCATCACGCGGCCAGTCCTTGAGCCCCTGAATCTGGCCATCAAGGGTATGCGTCAAAATCAGGCTGCTGGCATAGGGCACTTTCAGCTCAAGGCGATTGACCCCTTCGTCCATGTTCGGCAGGGCGAAAAGCACCAGTGGCATGCCCTTCTGTCCGGGTTCGTTCTCCCAGTGCCCCTCCATGGCCGCCACCTTGGCAGGCTGGTGCTCCAGCGTGTTGAGGCCGTGCATGTCGCCGGCGATAATTTGTACCGGCAGCGCGACAAGGATGGCCCACATTGCCATGGAAAACATTTTGCGGGCGGCCAGATCACGGCGATTGCGCAGAAGGTGATAGGCCCCTACCCCACCGACAACGAATCCAACCGAGATGAAAGCTGCCAGCCCCATGTGAACAATGCGATAGGGGAACGACGGATTGAACATGATCTCGAGCCAGTTGGCCGGCTCAAACCGCCCATCGATGACCTCATAGCCGGCAGGTGTTTGCATCCAGCTGTTGGACATCAAAATCCAGGTCATCGAAATCAGGGTGCCCACGGCAACGAGACAGGTTGCCGTAAAGTGCAACCGCTTGCTGACCCGGCCTTCGCCGAACAGCATGATGCCCAAAAAGCCGGCCTCCATGAAAAAGGCCGTGAGCACCTCATAGGTGAGCAGCACTCCGGTGATATCCCCTGCCCTTTCGGCAAAACCGCTCCAGTTGGTGCCGAATTCATAGGCCATTACCACACCAGAGACAACGCCCAGCCCGAAAACGACAGCAAAGATACGCACCCAGAAACGATAGAGATTATGGTAAATTTCATTGCCCGTTTTTAACCACAGCCCTTCCAGCACCATCAGATAGCTGGCAAGTCCGATCGAAAAAGCGGGAAAAAGAATATGAAAGGAAACAGTAAAGGCGAACTGGAAGCGCGCCAGGTCTAAAGCATCAAACCCCAGCATTGGCTTGGCTCTCCTGCCTTGGGTTCTGGACAGTCACGGAATCTATGAAGTTAGAGCATTCACGCAACAAAGTGAAACCCTCGGGACATCATGTCGCATGATGGCGTGCCTGCATCGCAGGAAAGCAAACGGTCGAGAAAACGAAAGAAGCAATGCTGATCGACGACAGCGTCGATACAGCATTGAATTGATTAGACGTGCTGGGGGGCTGTCAGAGCAAACTGCGCCGTTTCAGATCGTGATACCGGTTTTTGATAGTCGATTGCCATGACGGCACTCAAAACGGTGACTACCAGTATCGATATACCAAAAAGCTGGCGAGCCCAGCGGCCGTCATCTTCCTGCCGATAACGGGTAACGGCGATATAGAGCCAGTAAAGCGTTATGGCAGTCATGACCACCAGATAAATGTAGCCGGTATACCCCGTCAACGTCAGCATCATTGCAGCGATGCCGAATGCGACGATATAGCCAACGGTCTGGCGCTTGGCAGAGGCCACGCCTTTTGCAACCGAGAGCACGGGTATGGAAGCAGCCCGGTAATCTTCCAGCCGGAAAATGGCGATCGCATAGGAATGCGGCATCTGCCAGAGACTGAAAATCAGCAGTACCAGCACTGCCCCCAGATCAAACTGGTTGCTGACGGCACAGTAGCCGATGACTGGCGGAGCAGCACCTGACAGACTACCGATCAACGTGCCATGAACCGAGTGCCGCTTTAGCCAGAGGCTATAGGCACCCACGTAAATGGCAAAGCCGAACAGGGCCACCCCTGCAGCCAGCGGATTGGCAACCAGCAGTAAAAGTAAAAAGCCTGCTACACCCAGCAGGCCGGCCATGATCAGCGCAGAGCGAACATCGATCGTGCCTTCGACAAGCGCACGCTTTTGCGTGCGCGCCATGTACTCGTCAATGTCACGATCAATGACATTGTTGAACACACAACCGGAAGCAACGACCAGCGACACCCCAATAGCGGTGGCGAAAAACAACGCCAGGTCGATGCTTCCTTTCGAGGCCAGAAAGAATCCCCCTGTTACCGAGATCAGATTGCCGAAGACAATGCCCGGCTTCGTTAGCAGGAGATATCTTTTAAGCATCGGGACAGACTTCTTACATCCCCACCATCAAATTATGGTTGAGATGGAACATGATCCACACCGACCCCACTACAACGATGCCCACGATCAAAATCGTGAACCATAGCGAGATCATGTTCCAGCGTGGCCCTGATCCTTCATCAAGGTGAAGGAAATACACTACCTGCACCACGATCTGTACGACCGCCATGATCATGATGATCGCCAGGGTGGTCATGGCCGATAACGCACCGGTCATGACAAGCCCGAAGGGAATGACCGTCAGGATGATGGAGAGTATCAGGCCCGTGGTATAGGACTTGATACTGCCATGATCGTGGCTTTCCTTTGATTGATGCTGATTGGACATTAAATGACCCCCATCAGATAGACGATGGTGAATACGCAGATCCAGATGATATGCAGGAAGTGCCAGAACAGGCTCAGACACATCAGCCTTGACCGATTCATGTCAGTCAGGCCCTTGGTTGCAATCTGGATCAACAAAATGATGGCCCAGATGACACCAGAGGTGACGTGCAGACCGTGCGTACCGACCAGCGTAAAGAAAGACGACAGGAAAGCGCTGCGCTGCGGCCCGGCACCTTCAGAGATGAAGTGATGGAACTCGTAGACCTCAAGAGCAACAAACACTGCACCCAGTACCAGTGTCAGAGCCAGCCAGAGCATGGTGCCCTGCTTGTTCCCCTTGTTCATGGCAAGCGTTGCCAGCCCGATCATGAAGCTACTGGCCAACAGTACGAAGGTTTCTACCAGAACAAAGGGCAGCTCAAACAGTTCGTGCGAAGTAGGGCCACCGGCATAGTTCGTGCCCAATACTGCGTAGGTTGCAAAGATCGATGCAAACAGTACGCAGTCACTCATGATATAGATCCAGAAACCAAATACCTTGGTCGCTACCGGATCATGATGCTCATGGTCATGGTGCTCATGCCCGTGGGCATGAGCGTCCTGATTGGTCATTGATTGAGTCGACATGTGTTACGCCTGATTTGACAATTTTTGATAACGCTGACTTTCGATGCGCTCGACTTCAGCCGCAGGAACGTAATAGTCAATATCGTCATTGAAGGTACGCAGCACCATGGTGACGAAGATACCTACTGCCGAAACGATCGCCAGCCACCAGATATGCCAGATCAGAGCAAAGCCGAAAACAGAAGCAATGATACCGATGAAGAATCCGGCCGAGGTGTTTTTCGGCATGTGGATATCCTGATATTCGGCAGGCTTTTGCTCACTGATACCCTTTTCCTTCATGTGCCAGAAAGCATCACGCTCTTCAACAACGGGCGTATGCGCGAAGTTGTAGAAAGGTGCCGGTGAAGGAATGGACCATTCCAGCGTACGACCGCCCCACGGGTCGCCAGTCTCGTCAATATTCTTGTGACGATTCTTGATGCTGACCACCACCTGCAGAAGCTGACAGGCAATACCGCAGGCGATGATAAGGGCGCCAATGGCAGCCACGATCAGCGGGAAATGCCAGTCCGGGTTGTCGTAGCTGTTCAGACGACGGGTCATGCCCATGAATCCGAGAGCGTACAGCGGCATGAAAGCCACAAAGAATCCCACGATCCAGCACCAGGCAGACGCCTTGCCAAGCCTTTCATCAAGCTTGAATCCAAACACCTTCGGGAACCAGTAGGTGAAACCTGCCAGATAACCGAACACGACACCGCCGATAATGACGTTATGGAAGTGGGCGATCAAAAACAGGCTGTTGTGCAGTACATAGTCAGCACCCGGTACAGCCAGCAGTACTCCGGTCATGCCGCCGATGGTAAAGGTAATGAGAAAGCCCAGCGTCCAGGCCATCGGCACGGTGAACTGCACTCGCCCTTCGTACATGGTGAACAGCCAGTTGAAGATTTTGACCCCGGTCGGGATCGCAATGATCATCGTGGCGATACCAAAGAAGGAGTTTACGTTGGCGCCGGCGCCCATGGTGAAGAAGTGGTGCAGCCAGACAATGAACGACAGCACTGTAATGGCAATCGTGGCGTAAACCATGGAGGTATAGCCAAACAGACGCTTCTTGCAGTAGGTCGCCACAACCTCGGCAAAGATACCAAAGGCAGGTAGTACCAGAATATAAACCTCGGGATGTCCCCAGGCCCAGATGAGGTTGACATACATCATCTGGTTGCCACCCATGTCATTGGTAAAGAAATGGGTACCAAGGTAACGATCAAGCGTCAGCAATGCGATGGTGACCGTCAGGATGGGGAAAGCCGTAATGATCAGCACATTGGTGCACAGTGCCGTCCAGGTGAACATCGGCATCTTCATCAGAGTCATGCCCGGGGCACGCATCTTCAGAATGGTGACGAAGAAGTTCACACCGGTCAGCAGCGTACCGATACCTGATATCTGTAGACTCCATATCCAGTAATCCACGCCGACGCCCGGACTGTACTGAATATCGGATAGCGGCGGATAGGCCAGCCAGCCCGTTGCTGCAAACTCGCCAACACCCAGCGACACGTTGACCAGAATGACGCCGGCCATCGTCAGCCAGAAGCTCAACGAGTTAAGAAACGGGAAGGCAACATCGCGAGCGCCGATTTGCAGCGGCACGACAATGTTCATCAGACCCACCATGAACGGCATGGCCATAAAGAAGATCATGATCACGCCATGCGCGGTAAAGATCTGGTCATAGTGTTCGGGTGGCAGATAACCTTCTGCCCCGCCTGAAGCGATGGCCTGTTGCGAGCGCATCATAATGGCGTCGGAAAAGCCGCGTATCAGCATGACAATCGCGACGATGATATACATCACGCCAAGGCGCTTGTGGTCAACGGAAGTAATCCACTCCTTCCAGAGATATCCCCACTTCTTGAAATAGGTAATAGCGGCAGCTATCGCCAACCCCATCAGCGCCGCCACGCCCAGAACCACCATAACAATGGGTTCATGGTAGGGGACGGCTTCAATACTAAGTTTGCCGAACATGTTTACTCCTCAGCCCCATGATGCGAGCTATCGCCCGACGTGATGTAACTGTTGACAATATCGGTGTAAAGGCCAGGAGTAACGGTAGAGAAGTACTCGACCGGGTTGTCTCGGCTGGGCTTGGCCAGCTCATTGAAACTATCCTGCTGCAGGGCTTCCGAAGATTGTCGAACGTCGTCGACCCACTGCTGGAACCCTTCATCCGATGTTGCCAGTGCCTTGAAATGCATACCGCTAAAGCCATGGCCGCTGTAGTTGGCTGACATGCCCGGGTAAGTCCCTTCTTCCGAGGCCAGCAAATGAACGGTATTTTCCATTCCTGCCATGGCATAGATCTGACTGCCAAGCTGGGGAATGAAAAACGAGTTCATGACGCTGTTGGAAGTCACACGAAACTCGACCGGCGTATCGACCGGGAATGCCAGCTCATTGACCGAGGCGATGTCCTGCTCGGGATAAATGAACAGCCATTTCCAGTCCATTGCCATGACCTGAATGACGATGGGCTCCCTGTCGGACTCAGGCACGCGATGCGGATCAAGGGCATGCGTACTGCGCCATGTCAAAATGCTCAGGATGAGAATGATGGCAAGCGGTATTGCCCAGACGACCACTTCAATCTTGTTGGAGTGAGACCAGTTGGGCGAGTACTTGGCATTCTTGATGTAGTTGTAACGCCATGCAAACAGAAGCGTCATGACAATGACGGGGATTACCACGATCATCATCAGAAAAAACGACGTCATGATCAGGTATTTCTGTTCAGCGCCGATCGGCCCCTTGGGATCGAGAAGACTAGATCCCGTACAACCACTGAGCACGAATGCGACAGTAGCAAGCAGTGACACCCTTTTAAGAATGTCTGGATAGTTCCATTTTCTCATCTCACGCTCTCTTGAACGGCCAGCTTGAACACTTCGCTTTTGCCCGGCCAGAGGGGCCGGAAATGCGTGACAGGTACCTGCTCGCTTCCGGTCACGGTCTGACAGCAACGCTCACGGATGGCATCTACCGCGCCAGACAGCCTGACGTTGCAGGAGTGTCTGATGGTTTTATCGTTGGAAGTGACTGTCCTGGACGGATGCTTCCCGCCTGTGACTGCTCCCAGCAGAAAGGTGACGTGTAAAGTCATCTACTGACTGAAAGCGGCAGGCATGACAGCCCTGAATGGCGCTATACGCTGCCACTGCTATTGTTCAGTTTTTCGCCTGTTGACTTCAAGTGCTGTGACAAAAGCTTATTTAGACCCTGGCATTAGAAAGCAGGCATCCAAAAGGTCTTTCTGTAAGTGAGCACTTCGCAATCAGAGCCGATACTGCGCAGTTTTTTGACAGTCGACAGCTGAAAGCGTCAGGCAAAAAGCCTTGAACCCGTGCGACAAAACACCGCGGCATGATACATGGAACCTTCTACCAATTCCATTCGTCACAGAGGGAGCCCCTGTGATCGTTGCTGTGTAATACGCCAGCCCTCAGTATTTCACCTGCAACCCTTCAGGTCACATACAAATTCCCTGCACCCCTGCCGGACCGTTAAAATGATGCGCTGCCTCAAGGTCTTCGGAGAATCATGAAACACATTTCATTGAATGCGGGTGAATACCGTGCAGTTGCGGGCCTTGGCATGCTGTATGCCTTTCGCATGCTGGGGCTTTTCATGGTACTGCCCGTGCTCGCTCTTTATGCCCGGGAACTGGAAGGATCGACCCCCTTTCTTATCGGTATTGCACTTGGCGGCTACGGGCTGGCACAGGCCATTTTTCAAATCCCCTTTGGCGCACTTTCGGACCGTCTGGGGCGCAAGCAGATTATTGCTCTTGGGCTGCTGCTCTTTTTTGCCGGTAGCGTCATGGCAGCACTGTCCACTTCCATTTATGGGGTCATTGCCGGACGTTGTCTGCAGGGCAGCGGCGCCATTGCCGGCGCGCTTATGGCACTACTGGCAGACAAGACGAGAGAGGAAACCAGAACGACGGCCATGGCAGCCATTGGCATGAGTATTGGCCTAGCTTTCGGCCTGGCAATGGCGCTGGGGCCGTTTCTGGCGGAAGTTTTTGGCCTGTCAGGCGTGTTCTGGAGCACCGCGCTGCTGGCGCTTGTCGGCCTTCTTATCCTATGGCGGCTGGTCCCTTCAGCACCAGCCAGACAGCATCGTGATGTTGGCGTGGACCCAGGCCAGTTAAGAAAGATGCTGCTTCAGAGCGAGCTTCTACGCCTGAACTTTTCGATTTTCGCCCTTCATGCCATTTTGACAGGCTGTTTTATTGCCCTGCCTCTCAGGCTCGAAAATCTTGGCATCGACGCCCAGTACCATGGCTGGGTATATCTGCCCGTCATGGCGGCCGGCTTTTTTGCCATGGTGCCGCTGATCATTGCAGCGGAAAAATATCGCCACATGAAAATCGTATTCATGGGTGCTGTAGCCGCGATGACACTGGCACTTTTTGCTCTTGGCGAAGCGGGACAGACAAGATGGTTATTGATTGTGTTGTTGCTGATCTTTTTCACCGGCTTCAACCTTATGGAGGCCATGCTGCCTTCAATGATCAGCAAGCTCTCTCCTGCCGGCGCGAAAGGAACGGCCATGGGCGTGTACTCTACCAGTCAGTTTCTGGGAGCCAGCGTTGGAGGCGGTTTTGGCGGTGCAATTGCCGGTCATTTCGGGATCGATGCTGTCTTCTTGTTTGCTGCGGCACTCGGTGCCTTGTGGTTTCTTGCCATTTTAAACATGAAGGTGCCCAAACATCTTTCCAGTGAAGTTGTTTCCCTCAAGGGCAGAAATATTACGGACAGCAACGAATGCAGCAGGCAGCTTAAAAGCATTGCAGGTATTGAAGATGTGCTGGTTGTCGAAGAGGAAGGCGTGGCTTATTTGAAGGTTGACCGCGACGTTATTGATCGCGATGCGCTGACGCGTTGGCTGCAACTATCACCGTAGTTCGAGCCTGCCTCCGGGCTATAGCTTGTTATAAAAAGGCATCCTGATGGATGCCTTTTTATTGTTCATGATTCCGCCCTGTCACGTACCGATGGTGTCAGTGGCTTATCACCATTGAGGCCCACCTGTATGAAGCATCGGCTAATTATTTCCAGGTAGCGCCTGGATCAGAAGCCAGAGAAGATCTTGTTTGGATGTTTTAGCGCCTGAAATGTACATGCATACGTCATCATGATAATACGTATCGGGCATTCTGGTTCGCCACTTTGCCGCGCCGGGGCTGGCCGACTGGCTGCGCATCTCGATCGGCACCGAGGCGGAGATGGCGGCACTGGTGGCGGCGCTGGCGACCGCGCCCTGAGGGGCCCTGCCCGGCGGTCACGTCAGTGACCGCCGGCAGGCGCCACGCCGGCGCCGGCGAGCGCCCATAAAAGAACCCCGGTCCTGTTAAGGACCGGGGTTCGGAAGGGGTGCCTGAC